>NZ_BAABRI010000024.1:0-73071 GCF_040362925.1 Haloferula sargassicola | reverse complement strand
GAACGCCGAACAAGGCGTGGGTGGCAACCCGCTACCCCGCCGCGAGTCGGAGATTGAACCGTGACCAGAAGCCTCTATTCTGAATCGGACTGGCGCCTCCGGTAGCGGGTGCCACCACTTTGACGTTCTGCAAAAATAGATGGGCCTCTTCGACTGGTTTGAACCTGATCCTCCTGTCCGGTGCCTCAAGTGCAAGACAGGAACCGTGCACGGTTGGCAAGAGAAGCACAGCGAGCACGGACTGTTCCTGTGGCGCCAGGGCATCGCTGCACCCGTTGATCAACCCATCGACGAAGAATGCAAGATTGAGGAGGAGAAGAGAGCGGCGAGACGCCTCCCTCAAGGCGACGACTTGGCGATCTACTATGGCGATTGTGATCAGTGCGGCACCACCTTCCCATACCGATTGAGGCTGAATTTCAGTGGAGACACATGGACCGGGTTTCAGGAGTCCGACGACGTCCGATTTGCTGATGAGATCGAGAGCGGGTGGCTCCAATGTCCCAAGTGCCTAGATGCTCAGCATCTCGGCGCAGGTCACTGGATGGTGGTCTGCCCGCACTGCCGAATCCTGTTGATGAAGCGTGATTCGGCGACGAAACAAATCGCAGAACAAGCCGGAGCACAGAACCCCTGACCCGCCGCGGGTTCAATCTGCCATGACCATTTCATCCTCAACCCGTAGTCGATGCCGCGCCCCCGGTCAGGGGTCCTGTGTCCTCTGACGTTCTGCTGAGAAATGACCGAATCGGAATACACCACGGAAGTGCGGTCTATCCTCGATCGACATACCGACGAGGCGCGATCTCAACTTGCCAAGCTGCCCGATCTTTTGCCTGACGCGGCGAGATCAATCGAGCTTACGATATTCGTAGATCAGGACGGCGAAGGATTTCTGACGGTTAGAGCAGCATTGGACGGCCCAGATCTCTACGTCATCAATAAGGCTATCGACGACTGCGCGCTTTTGTTCGACACGAAGATGGTGGACGGCGAGCTGGTTCCTCCGTTGCCGCTCATGGAACCATTCGACGAAGACTTCTCGGTTCATGATGCCCTCACTGATTGCGCTGCGGAGTGGTTGACCGAAGTCTGGAACGGAGCGTCATCGCGGGGTATTGGAGTTCCAGTCTCTATCCTTTCCCCAGATGGCTACGGCTCGAAGTGCCCCATCAAGCTTTCACCCTGAAAATGAAGAAGCAGAACAAGGCGTGGGTGGACAACCCGCTACCCCGCCGCGAGTCGGAGATTGAACCGTGATTAGAACCCTTTACCATCAGTCGGACTGGCGCTCCCGGTAGCGGGTGCCACCACTTCGACGTTCTGCCAAAAAATGAAGACGCTCGTTCCAGTGCTCATGCTCGCATTCGCCGTAAGCAGTCTTGCTGATGAGCCCGGTTGGACATCCGAGCAGCGGGCGGAGCAGCGCCAAGTCGTCGTGGATGCAACCGTGACGAAGATCGAGAAGGTGCGCGATCAACCGACTCCAAAGGTTGAATTGATGAGAGCAGTTCTTGAGGTTTCAGACGTCCGCAAGGGCAAGGAGCTTTTAGGCGGGTCCGACACGATCGAAGTCCTTTACGAGACATCCCCGCTGGGCGCCGGTTATCGGTGCCCGACATTCCCTGTCCTCAGCCTCAAGCAGCATGGCAGGTTTTATCTCCGTCACGACGAGGGGCTTTCCGAGGAGAAGGCATTCGTTCTCGGTATGGGGCGCGATGTGGAGGCGATCCCTTTAGATGCGGGGGCGGTGATGCCGAAGCTGACCGAGGCGCTCGCCAAGAATCCTTCATTCGATGACCTCGTCAGAATCCTCGGGGAGTCCCGTATGGACATCGGGAGCGGGATTCACGTCTTCGTTTACACGCTCGACCAAGGGCCATCAATTACTGTTGGGACGCCCGACAAGAAGAAGATTCTCTACGTTGACCGAGGAGAGAACCGCCTATACCCAATCAAGGCAGAACAAGCCGGCGCTGGACAACCCGCTACCCGATCCGAGTCGGATTCGGAGGGTGCCGATAAACCTCAACCTGAAGCGGAGGGGCGCTCCCGGTAGCGGGTGCCAGGCCTCTGACGTTCTCCAAATATCCCCCACGAATGACGCCCGAAGCACTCGAAAGCCAGTTCACCGCTGTCGCATCTGCTCTCAATGCTGAAGTGGGAAGTGCGAACTACTATCGGGGCCAAGTCGAGGGTGCACCTTTCCTCCTGAAGCTCATTTCGTCCGATCCTCCGGCCTACTTGATCAAGCTTCGGATGACCGAACCGCACAACCTTCGTTCGAGTTGGCCTGGAACGCTCTCTGAAGACTATGCTGATGCGAACATCGACTGCGAAATTGAGGGTGACTACATCTTTTTGTGGATTCGCGATGCCAGTTCCTTGGATGCTGCGGACGTAGTTGCTTTGGTGCGCTCGTGCGTGGAGCACCACGGCTCATATTTCCCTGAATCCATTGGTCACTGCTTTGATTGTGGCACTTCCGGAACTGCTTCGATCGTCCAGTCGAGTGCTTCTATCACCTCAATTTGCGAGGAGTGCCTTAGTAGGCGATCCGCAGCGCAGAAGTCAGAGGAAGTCCGCCTCAACGAATCGACCAGCTCGCTAGCCATCCTCCTTCCAGCCGCAATCGCTCTAAGTGCATTTGGCTGGGCGCTTTTTTGGTCGCTCTACGATGCTGCGTTCGCCGCGACCAATTCCGATCGAGTTTGGGCACCACAGATTGTCATTATCGCAGTGGTCCTCGGGGTTGGATTTGGTTTGGGGTGGCCTGTAGGGAAGCTTCTGCACCGGTCGGGGCTCGTGAAGCGCTTTTCACCTGGTTGGCTGGCTGCTTCAGCTTCATTTCTAGCATTGGTGTTGGGGGAGCTGCTCTTTGCGACGTATACGGTGCATCGTGTGACTGGAGCTTTTGATTTCGGGCTCGCCCTTAGCAACGTGGTTTTGATAGCCTCCGGAGACAACATTATGTATGCGCTGCTGAAGCTGGGCTTCGCGATCACCTTCGCTGCAGCAATTTTCCACATAGCTAAGCCGAAAGTCGCAAGACTCACGCTATAAAACAAATGGGGAGAACAAGGCATCGCTCCTAACACCTGCCCCGCCTCTAGTTCAATCCGCCATGACCGTTCAATCCATAATCCACAGTCGAAGCCTCGCCCCCGGGCAGGTGTAGGAGGATTTCGACGTTCGGCATAAATGACCAATCCATACGAAGGCCCAAAAGAGCAAGCGCGCGTTGATGACTGCGCAAAGAATCAAAACTGGTTATACCGCCGGAAAGATTTAAGGCTATATGGGTCGATGATCTGCTACGCGATTTTCTGGCTTGGGATCCTAGGATTTACGTGGAGTTCGTCGTCCGTGATTTCTACCGGAATCGTGATGGGGACGGTTGCTCCATTCGGAGCTCTACTTTCGCTGATCGTGATTCAGGCGAGCAGCAAGGAACGCTTTTCGGTCACCGCACTCGCAGCAGCGATCGCGGAATTGGGGGTAACTGCTTTGGCGGCAGTTCAGATTGCTGGAGAAGCATCGGCAGCATGCTAGAGTTTCCACGAACTGACAGAAAAGCCGAACAAGATTAGATGAGAAGGCAGGGAGGGCCATGACTGGCCTGATGGTGTATACTACCCCTTGCCATGAAAACGAACTCATCTACGACAACCATAGGAATCGACCTCGGCGATCGGAAGCACTCGATTTGCGTGCTCGCGGTTGATGGAAAAATCCTGGCGGAGACCACCCTCGCCAACACGCGGGAAGCCATGTCTCGTTTCTCGAAGAAATACCCTGGCGCTTTGGTCGTGATGGAGGTTGGGATGCAAAGTCCTTGGATCAGCCGCTTTTTTACTGATCTTGGCCACCGTGTATTGGTGGCCAATCCCCGCAAAGTCCGCGCGATCTACCAAAACGACCGGAAGTGCGATCGCAAGGACGCGGCGATGCTCGCCAAGCTGGCCCGGGCCGACGAAACCTTGCTGGCTCCGATCGAGCACGGCACCGAGCAAGCACAGCTCGACCTGCTTCAGGTCAAGCTGCGTGACAATCTGGTGCGCCAGCGGGTCGATGTGATTTCCGCGGTGCGCTTCACCCTCAAGAGCCTGGGTATCCGCCTGGGCTCGCCGAATACGAACTGCTTCGCCCGCCACGCACGGCGCGAGCTTGCGGAAGGAGACGCCGGGATTCTCGCGTTGATTGAGCCGTCGCTGATGGTCATTGAGACCATGACCGCTCAGATCAAGAAGCTCGACGGCGCGATTGCCGAACTCGCCGCAGAGTCTTACCCCGAGACAGAGGTTCTTACTCAGATCGCTGGCGTCGGTCCGATCACCTCGCTGACATTCATCCTGACCATCGGTGACCCGGAGCGCTTTCGACGACCGCGGGACATTGGAGCTTATCTCGGACTGGTGCCCAAGCGCGACCAGTCCGGCGACACCGACAAGCAGATGCGCATCAGCAAGGCCGGCGACACCTATCTTCGAAAGCTGCTGGTGGGTGCCGCGCAGTATGTGCTCGGACCCTTCGGTCCGGACACCACGCTGAAGAGGCACGGTCAAAAGCTTGCGGAACGGGGCGGGCCCCGAGCCAAGAAAAAGGCGGTGGTGGCCATCGCGCGCAAACTCGCCGTGCTGATGCTCGCCTTGTGGCGCGAGGAACAGATCTACAAACCGCTGCGCCACCGCGCTGCCTGAAGCACCAACCCATTTTCCGATGAAACAAGTTCGAAACGATTTGGAACGATCACGGTGCTGCGCCAGCACCGGCCATGCGCCGAGTGCGTGAACAAGAAAGTGACGTTCCTCCCTTTTATGGAAACACCGGATCAAAGCGTGCACCACGTCGATGAAAGCGACGATCCCGTCGTGACGAAGAGTGCGGATGGAAGCCTGAATCCACTGTTTCAATCCGATAGCCGGGGCTGCCGCCCCGCACCCCGCCGAGCTGGGGTCAGCTCGATCACCAACGAGTCGCCCCCAACCCCCGTCCGGGGGCTTCGCCCCTCCCGTCCCCCCAGAGAAGCGGGGGGATATCTCTTCAAGTCTGCAAGCCGCAGAAAACCAACCACCGAGACATGACCACTTGAAGTGAACTTCAAATTCGATTTGACTGCCTTCTCATGGAAGTCGCGGCTGGACAACCCGCTACCCCGCCGCGAGTCGGAGATTGAATCGTGACTAGAACCCTTTACCCTGAAGCGGGCTGGCGCTCCCGGTAGCGGACATGCAGGGCCGCCGGGAATCAGATCCGCCCATAGTAGTCCGAGACGGGAAAGCCGATCCCATGGCAAAGGAGCGGGCGGATGGACAACGCGGACAGAGCACTCACGCGAGAGGACGGACGACCCTCCCATCAAGCGTGTCAAGCACCCTGTCCGCCCTGGAAACCAAGGCGGCGAAAGACCCGGAGCATCGCTTCCGGTCGCTTGCCCGCCTGCTCGACCGGCAGATGCTCGGCGAGGCATTTCACCGACTCAAACGCAAGGCCGCGCCGGGAATCGACGGCATGGTCCACAGCGAGTATGTGAAGCGCCTCGATGAAAACCTGCTTGAGTTGGAATCGCGCCTGAAGGCCGGGAAGTACCGAGCCCAGCCCGTCAGACGCCGGTGGATCGGAAAGCCCGGCAGCCCCAAGAAGCGGCCGCTGGGGATCCCCGTGTTGGAAGACAAGATCGTCCAGCAAGCCGTCAAGATGATCCTCGAACCGATCTGGGAGAAGGATTTCCGCGACGAAAGCATCGGGTATCGTCCCGGACGCAAGCCCCGCCTGGCCAGCCAGGAACTTGGGGAAGCGCTCGATGACGGGACCTACCGCTGGGTCGTGGAGGCCGACATCCGGGCGTTCTTCGACCACATCGACCACGACTGGCTGGTGCGCATGCTCGAAACCCGCGTGGCCGATCGCGGCCTCATCCGGATCATCCGCAAATGGCTCAAGGCCGGAGTGATGGAAGAAGGTTGGTGGACGCCCTCGACCGAGGGCACCCCGCAGGGCGGCATCATTAGCCCCCTGCTCGCCAACATCTATCTGCACTTCGTCCAAGACCTGTGGATCGCGAAGGTGGTGGCCAAGGAAAGTCGCGGAGAGGTCATGTTTCGGAGATATGCCGATGACAGCATCGTCTGTTTCGAGAGAAAGGAAGATGCCGAGGCCTATCTTGCGGCCCTGCCGGAAAGGTTGAAGAAATTCGGCCTGAGTCTGGCGGAGGAAAAGAGCGCGCTGGTGAAGTTCAACCGGTGGGAGCCGGAGAAGAGCGGGAAATTCACGTTTCTCGGCTTCGATTTCCACTGGAAACGGAGCCGGCGCAACCGTCGGCACGTCCGCGTGAGACGGACGACCAGCAAGAAGAAGTTCCGCGCGACCCTGCGAGGGCTGAAGGACTGGCTGAAGGCCTCGCGCAGCGTGCCGCTGCGCGACCAGGTCGTCACGCTGTCCCGCAAGCTGCAAGGGCACTGGAACTACTTCGGAGTGATCGGGAATTCGGTGCGGTTGTGGCAACTGCTGCACCAGGTCCGGCGCTTGGCCTTCAAATGGTGGAACCGCCGCAGCCAGCGGCGCAGCTTCACCTGGGCGGAGTTTGCCGAGGCCTGGGAGCGGTGGAAGATGCCGCGGCCGAAGATTGTGGAAACCCCGTTACCCTGGAGCTGGCGGGAGGCTCGACAAGCCGGGAGAGCATGAGTAAACGATGAAGTCCGAAACCGAAACCAACGGCGTCGCGGAATCGAAGCGCGTCCATCCGAGGAGCCCGGTGCGGTCATTCCGCACGCCGGGATCTGCGAGGGGGGCGCCGGATGACCGGCGTCCCTACCTCAATCGCCAAAAAATGAAGGGGCCTATTCCCATATTCTGTGCCGTGATCCTGGCTCTTCTCGGCTCTGCTGACGCAAACCCGATAGCGATCAACGGTGAGTCGATCATTGAGAAGGCGTGGGAGCGCTGCCTTGTCTACATGGATGGCAGCACAGCCAGAGTGTCGTGCGCAGTTGGCTACGTCACTGAGAAGCGAGCCACGGCTGATCTCTATTTCACGGTGCCCGTTTACTGGCCTGCAGGAGAGAGTGTCGATCTGGAGCGCGCAGCGCAGGTGATTGCACCTCGGATTGAGTGTGATGGAACCGTATATATGCCAACCAGTGTAAGGCTCGCATCCGACGTTTTGCCTCCACTCGATGATGACCCGCCATTGGACAGAGTGAAGATTGACTGCGATTTCCTGATCAAGTTCCCGAAGGGCAACGGATTCTCCTTCGTTGCATCCTACAATCAGCCTCTCATTTCCGGCACTGCATATTATCTTCCACTCTTCGAGCGTGATCCCACGCCCGAGAAGGCAAAGAGGTTTACGATTACGTTCTTCCCCTCAGGTTTTGGTGAACTTGAGCTGCTCAGTAAGCACGAGGATAGAGCGAAGGCGCTTAGGACGCGGGTGACTATCACTCCAAAACACCGAGAACTGATTGCCGTCAGAATCAAACAAGGCGAACAAGGCGCGACTGGACAACCCGCTACCCCGCCGCGAGTCGGAGATTGAACCGTGATGAGAACCCTTTACTCTGAGTCGGACTGGCGCTCCCGGTAGCGGGTGCCAGCGCTCAAACGTTAGCCTCAAGAATATGAAATCTCGATTTTTCGCGTTCCTTTTCAGCTTTTTTATCTCGCTTCCGGCGATTGCCGCTGAGATTCCGCAAGCTCTCACCGTCAAGGCGCCCGCCACCTGGAAAGTGGAGTATAAGGGTGATGACGGCATACAATTCTACACCATTACCCGGAAGGATGGAGACCATGCCTTACTGATGTTTTCTCGATGGCCAGTTTCAGGCAATGTCGACCAGATACCAGAATATATGAAGCAGATTGCCGATGGGTTCTTGGTCGAAGCTGACAAGAACGATGAGATCAAGATCAAGGCCAAAGAATACAAGATTGAGAAGATTGAGGGGGACGAGTTTTCAGGTGCTTTTGTTCTCTTCTCCATCGAAGGTGGGTTCACCCAAGCCATGTTTATGTTTGGGGACAATGAGGGAATATGGAACGGGCAGTTTACTGGCACGCCGGAGCGGTGGGCAGATGCAATCGAGATCCTCAAGTCACTAAAAAACAAAGGCTAACAAGGCGTGGGTGGCAACCCGCTACCCCGCCGCGAGTCGAAGATTGAACCATGACTAGAACCCCTTACCCTGAGTCGGACTGGCGCTCCCGGTAGTGGGTGCCACCACTTCGACGTTGTGCGCCGAGCGAAGCGAGGCGCTTCTGATCTGGTGAGAGTCCAGATATGACAAAACCTAGCCAGTAGTCATTACCGAGTGTTGCGATGAAGTCAGCTAACCCATGGAAATGTCGCGGGAGAAACCGCGTGAACAACGAAATCCCGGAGGATGTGCCCGTCACGTCCCATGGATGGGGAAACGGCTTTATCGAAGCGTACACAGACTGCCAAGCACGGAGTGCGATCCAACCGCGCAGCCTGACCGCAGGTCCCGAAGGGGACAAAATCCGGCAGGCCACAGGGCGTCTCGCAAGCGCCTGAAGGTTGATACAGCCCCGTAAGAGTGCGATGCGGAAGGCGACCTGCTAACGTTACAGGGAAGCCAGCACCGAAGGATGCGTCACAGGCGAGTGTCCCAAGGTTCCGTCGGGGTCGAGCAAGACCGTGGCATGTAGGAAGAGAAGCGAACCAATGACCGCCCTGAGGAGGGCGGCACCTTGAACTCGGGAGGCCCGGTGGCCATGCCGAAGGAGACGATTTATCTCCAGCGGCTCCATGTCGATCAACTCACCGGAGACGACATGCAGGGCCGCCGGGAATGGGAGCGAAGCGGACATGGACTGCCTGCCTAAAACCCAATCCACAGTCAATCAGATCCGCCCATAGTAGTCCGAGACGGGAAAGCCGATCACATGGCAAAGGAGCGGGCGGATGGACAACACGGACAGAGCACCTACGCGAGAGGACGGACGACCCTCCCATCAAGCGCGTCAAGCACCCTGTCCGCCCTGGAAACCAAGGCGACAAAAGACCCGAAGCATCGCTTCCGGTCGCTTGCCCGCCTGCTCGACCGGCAGATGCTCGGGAACTCGGTGCGGCTGTGGCAACTGCTGCACCAGGTCCGGCGCTTGGCCTTCAAATGGTGGAACCGCCGCAGCCAGCGGCGCAGCTTCACCTGGGCGGAGTTTGCCGAGGCCTGGGAGCGGTGGAAAATGCCGCGGCCGAAGATCTTGGAAACCCCGTTACCCTGGAGCTGGCGGGAGGCTCGACAAGCCGGGAGAGCATGAGTAAACGATGAAGTCAGAAACAGAAACCAACGGCGTCGCGGAATCGAAGCGCGTCCATCCGAGGAGCCCGGTGCGGCAATTCCGCACGCCGGGATCTGCGAGGGGGGCGCCGGATGACCGGCGTCCCTACCTCGATCGCTACAAATGATGAGTCCGCACCAAGCCATTGCTGGAGTTCTGGCGATTCTCCTCTGTGGCTGCGAGCTGATGAACTTGGTTCCCCGCTCGACCGTGAGTAGAACGGACGTTGCATCTCGGGGTGGCGGACCTTCGGCGGAGATGCAGGTCGATTACTACAGTGACGTGCTGACGAAGGAGGCACAGGGAGTACCAGCTTTGCCGGCATGGGGCACCTATCGCAAGTTTTGGCTGGGCGTAATGGACACGATAAGAAGGACGGAATCGGAAGAATACTATGATCGAGTGTTCCGTGATTTTCCCAGAGCTCGGAATAATCTTGGACTTCAGCCAATCCCGGTAACTCCCTACAACTAAGCGAACCCCAAAGATAGCTTCGGGCGGTAGCCCCGAAGCTATCGGTTGTTGAACGGGCCCAGGCGGGTTGGACGGGCGGCGTGGCTATCGCTCTTGCGGTTTCAATCCGCGTCTGTGGGTCAACGACTTGCCGTGATCGGGCGGCGATGGATGGCCGTTTGACGACCTCCGCGGGGGCCGCGGGGCGAATCGCTCCTGGATTGGCCCGCGCCGGGAGAAGTGCGAGTCGCCGATGGAGCGGGGTTTCCGGAAACGCGGCGAAGCATGGGCGCTTTTACGGTGAAATCGTCGGAGAGGAAGAAAAGGAGTGCCGCCTGATCGCCGTGCGAGCCGCCCCGGAAGTGGCGGCCGCGCGCCGTGCCGCACGCCGGGCCAAAGCCCGCAAGTCCGGCAAGGAACCCTGTCCGAAGGGATGGGTTCGCGATGGCTGGCACCTCATGCTGACCAATCTCGGCAAGGAGCAAGCCAGCGTCGATCAGCTGGCGGCCGTCTACCGCGCGCGTTGGGCGGTGGAGATCCAGTTCCGCGCGTGGAAGCAGTCGCTCAACCTGACCAAGGCGCTCCACCGCACGAGCAACGAACACGCCATGGAGGCGCTGGTGCTCGCCGCGATGATCGCCCACCAGCTAGGCATGAGGATCGCGCGGCGGATCGGAGCGGTGGTGGGGAGGGTGAGTTATGAGAAACTCTATGACCTACTTGCGATGCAACTGGTCAAAGCACCGGACCTCGCCGCGATGGCCGACTTCGACCCCGACCCAAGGCACGTTACACGAGACAAACGCCGCCGAAAATCCCCCGTGGAATCAGGCATCCGAGCCTTAACCTGACGCGAATGGGAAGAAGCCTAATCGAAGCTTCATCCCTGCCATTCGTGCCGGTCCTCGCATTTCGAAATTTTTTGGTATCTCATCGCGAGGCTCCTCGCAAGACAGCGGTTTGCCGGACCGGGCTTCGCGGGGCTTACTCGCGGTTGTGCGAGTCGATGACGATGGTCACCGGGCCGTCGTTGAGAAGGTGGACCTTCATGTCGGCGCCGAAGACGCCGCGACCGACGGGCTTGCCGGTTTCCTTTTCGAGGGTCTCGCAGAACCGGCGGTAGAGCGGTTCGGCGTGATCGGGGCCGGCGGCGCGGATGAAGGACGGCCGGTTGCCTTTTTTCGTGGAGGCGAAGAGCGTAAACTGGCTGACGGCGATGAGTTCGCCGCCGGCCTCGGTCACCGACCGGTTCATCAGTCCGGCGTCGTCGGGGAAAATCCGCATGCGGGCGATCTTGCCGGCGAGCCATTCGAGGTCGCCGGGGCCGTCGTCGGGCTCGATGCCGACCAGCAGCAGCAGGCCTTTGCCGATGGCGGACACCCGGACGGAATCGACGGTGACCGACGCCTCGGCGACGCGCTGGAGGACGACCCGCATCGGCAACCTCAGTAACGGGCGAGCGCTGGATCGACCTCGCGCGACCATTGGTCGATGCCTCCGGTCATCGACCACGCCTGGGCCACGCCGCGGGAGCGGAGGAAACGGACGGCCTGGAGCGAGCGCATGCCGTGGTGGCAGTAGATGATGCAGGGCAGGCCGGCGGCGATGAGGTCCTCGGCGCCGGTGGAGAAGCCGGAAAGAGGAACCAGCCGGGCTCCGGGCAGGTGGGCGATGCGCCATTCGTCCGGCTCGCGGCAATCGATCAGCAGCACTTGGCCGGCACCGATCTCAGATGTCAGGGCGGCGACCTCGGCAGGGCCGACCTCGATCGCGGACGCGGGGTCGGGCAGCGCTTTCATTCGACGATGACCGGGGTGCCGAGCGTGACGTTGTCGAAGTAAACCTTGGCCATCTTGTCGGGCATGCGGACGCAGCCATGGGAGGCATTGTAGCCGGGCAGGTAGCCGGTGTGCATGCCGATGCCGCCGGTGAAGCGCATGAAGTTCCACATGGGGGCGCCGACGTACTTGCAGCCGGGCGGGACCTTGTCCTTGGACATGTCGGCATCGTCATTGACCACGCGGCCGGTGCCGATTTCTTCGAAGATGCCGTAGACGCTCGAGCGGTGGTCGCGGTCCTTCTCGGTGATCTTGTAGGTGCCGGGCGGGGTGTCGTGGCCTTCCTTGCCGGTGGAAATGCGGGACACGCCGACGAGTTCGGCACCCTTGTAGAAGTAGGCCTTCTGCTGGCGGAGATTGATCCGGATGGAGGGCGGGCCGGTTTTTCCGTCACCGGCCCAGTAGGAGGTGTCGTCCGGCACCGCGGCCCCGGGGTCGGTGGAGGCCCGCTGGGAGTTGCGCGGTCCGTAGGCGGCGAGGTAGCGGCTTTGTTGCCCGCCGGAGCCCCCCATCTGGCAGGAGGCGAGCAGGAGGCCGGCGAAAAGGAAGGGAAGGCGGTGCATCGTCATCGGGAATGGGACGCCGGATCGATACGTTTTCTTCCCGCGCGGTCAAGACTGCGGATTCGGGCGCATTTTGCCTTTCCGTCGCCGCGACGGAGACTTGGGAAAGTCGGCGCCCGAGGAGGTGGACTCAGGGTGAAAGGGCCGGCGGCAATGCCCTCGAAGCCAGCGCACGACCGCGGTCGTCCAGCTCCATGCGGAGCATCTCGGGGGAAACCCGGTCGTGCCCGACAGACGATCCGCGAGTCGGGTGTTGATGCGGCCGGATCGTGTGCTATGGACTGCGCCGTTCCTGCTCCGCCAATCATGCCGAACTACGATTACCGCTGCGAAACCTGCGGGCACCAATTCGAGGTGTTCCAGAAGATGAACGACCCCAAGCTGGAGCGCTGCCCGCTGGAGGGCTGCGAGGGCCACGTGCGCCGGCTGCTCGGCACCGGGGCCGGCCTCATTTTCAAGGGGAGTGGTTTTTACCAAACCGACTACCGCTCGGATTCCTACAAGTCCGGCGAAAAGTCGGAGAGCAAGGCCGGCGGTACGACGTCATCCGCTGGCGACAAGCCATCCGCTGGCGACAAGCCGTCTTCCGGCCACAGCTGTGGCGGCGGCTGCGGATGCTCGGCCTGACGCGGCCCCTTCCGCTCCGGCCCGGCGCTTGCGGGCCGAGCCGGTTTTGTGAGATCGAAGGCCATGGGAAAAGACGAAGCGCCAGCGAAGGAAACGAAGAGGAAGGGTGGCTGCCTCGGCCGGCTGGTGGTCCTGTTCGTGCTGCTGGGCCTCGGCGGGCTGGCGTATGCGGCATTTCTCGTGCTGCAGCCGCAGGATACCTCGGACATCGCCGGCACCGGCCCCGGGGCCCGGATGGAGAAGGCGCGCGACTTGAAGGAGGTGCTGCGCAATGCCTCCGAGCGCAGCTACGAGCTGGCGCTGACCGAGGACGAGATCAACCGCTACCTCGCGCAGACGCTGAAGGCGAAGCAGAGCGGGCCGCTGGCGGAGCAGGTATCCGTGCCGCAGGTCGCCGTGCGGCTGGAAAAAGATCGCGCGGAGGTGGTCATCACGCGGGATGTGGCGGGCCATCCTTTCACCACCTCCATGTACCTGCGGGTGGAGCAGCTGGAAATGCCGGACGGCCAGGTGACCACGCGGATCCTGCGCAACGGCGGGCCCTACCATCCGGACCTGCCCGCGCCGCTCATCGGCGGGCGTTTCGGCAAGGTCCCGGTGCCGGAGGGTTTCCTGCACCTGGTGCTGCCGGCCTTTGAAAAGCTGGCGGCCGTTTACCGCACCCCGTCCGACCCGAGCGGCGGACCGCGCTCGATCCCGGTCAAGGAGCTGGATTTCGTGGAGGACATGGCGAGAATCCGCATCGAAGAAGGCAAGTTGGTGCTGGATCCCACCGGCGATCAGGGCATGGTGCCCCGCGCAGGACCATGAACCGGCAACTTCTCGGCTTCCTCTCGATCATGTGCGCGGCAGCGCTTCCGCTGCGGGCCCAGGAGGGCGGGGACGAACTGTTGCAGCAGGACGAGGTGGTCCCGGCCGCCGAGCAGGTGGAGCCGCTGGCGGTCAGCCCCCTGGAAAAGGAGCTCGCCTCGCGATCGGTCTCGGAGAGCGGCCAGTTCACCGTCACGGGGGGCGAGCAGGCGCTGCGGTCTTCCCTGGCGCTGGAGGCCGATTCGGTGCGCGCGTGGTTTCTCAAGCTGCTGGAGACGGTGCCGCCGAAGCAGCCGATGCCGATCGAGATCCGCCTCCACGGCAAGGCGGGCGATCCTCCCAAGGCGCGGCCGCTGGCTTACGAGCTGCGTTTCACCACCGAGAGCTACCTGCTGCGGATCCACATCGACCTCGCCCGCGGGCTCGACCACGAGCGCCTCGAGTCGGCGATCCTCAGCGGCCTGCTCTTCGACCGTGCGCTGGCCGGCCGCAAGCCGGGCGAGCTCGAAGCGCCGTTGCGCGCGCCCGCCTGGCTGGTGGCCGGGCTCAAGGAGGCCCGCGACTGGGCCGAGGGCCGCGGCGACCGCCGGCTCTACGAGGGCGTGTTCAAGCAGCAGGGGCGCTTCGGGGTGGACGAACTGCTGTCCATGCCGAACGACGAGCACGAGCGGCTGGACGGGGTGTCGAAATCGATCTTCCGCGTGCAGTCCGGCGCGTTGGTCATGGCCCTGCTCGGTCAGCCCGGGGGCAAGCCGGGCTTCGTGTCGTTCTGCGATGAGGTGGCCGACTACGATGGCGAGTTTCCCATCCTGCTGCGCCAGCATTTCCCGGAACTGAACCTGTCCGAGAAAAGCCTGGCCAAGTGGTGGTCGCTGACGCTCGCCAAGCTGGCCGAGGCGCCGCTGACCGAGGCGATGAGCATCCGGGAAACCGAAGCCCGCATCCAGGATGCGCTGGAACTCCAGTTCGCCGATGCCCAGGGGCTCCGCCAGCGCGTGCCGATCAGTCAGTGGCAGCAGCTTCCCGAGATGGGCGAGGCGGCGCGGCTGGAGGTGGTGCGACCGGTCCAGGACGCGCTGAGCCACCTGAGCTACCGTTGTTTTCCCTCCTACCGGCCGCTGATTCTCGACTACCAGAAATGGCTGGTTTCGTGGGCCTCCGGCGAGCCGGAGCCGGAGCCGCCTTTGTTCGAGATGGAAGAAGCGCGGGAAATCATGAGCCAGCGCGCCAACCGTGCCCGCGACTACCTCGACTTCGTGGAAATCAACGAAGCGCGCGAGCTGAGCGGCAATTTCGACGACTACATGAAGCTCAAGCGCGAGCTCGAGGACAAGCCGCGCCCGCCGCGCCAGGACCGGGTGTCCCGCTACCTCGACACCCTTGACAAGGTCTACGGGGCCAGCCGGGGAACATCGCCCTGAGCCCGTCCTTCGGCCGCCTCGGCGAGCGTCCGGGCATCCGGCGCCACGAACCTCAGGTGCTGCGAGGGATCCGTGGTGGCGATGGCCCGCTCGATCCCGGCGATGATTTCAGGACTGCCGTAGAACGGTCCGACGCCCGCACCGCCGCCGGTGTGGGTCTCGATCAGGACCAGCTCGCCGTGGCTGAGAACGAACGAGGGATTGCCCGAATCCCCGACGATCACCTGATGCGAGCGCACTCCGGCCTGGCCCGCGAGATATTGGAAGGCCAGCATTTTTCCCTCGAACTGGATGCGGCCGATGCGCCGGAAGTCGACGTTGCGCAGGTGGCCGGTGATCACCGCGGTGGCGCCGACCAGCCGGTCGATCGAGTCCGCCGCGACTCTCGGCAGCGGGTAGGTGCGGATCGAGGCCGGCAGCGGGATGTCGAGCAGCCCCACGGCGACATCGCAGGGCGTGCCGATCTCGCGCAGGCGCAGCACCCGGATGACCTTGCGGACGTGCGCGCGGCCGTGGCGGTCGTGGAAAACGATGGCCTTGCCCGGCGGGAGCCGGAAATGATCGGCCATGACCACGTGGCGCGGCGTCACCGCGGTGGCGGTGCGGTGGTCGCTCCAGGCGATGCCGGTCAGGTCCAGCTGCCACGGCCAGTCCTGATTCCAGCGGGCGATTCCACGGGTTTGATAGTGGCTGAAAACGTCGGTTCTCTGGCGGTGGGCCCGCGCCAGGTCCGGCAGCGCCAGATCGGGGCGGTGAAGAGCCGGGCCGGTCGCGCAGGCGGCCAGCAGGAGGGTGAGGAAAAGGAGGACCCGCTTCATTTCCTCCATGCTCCGGCAGGCGGCGATCGGCCGCAAGAGGCCAATGGGGGAGCGTGGAATCCGTCTCGACGCGGCGGGGAATCCGGCTATCCGTTGGCGTATGGCCGATGACGAAAAGAAGCCCGACCTTCCCAAACCCGATCTCCCGCCGCCGAGCCTGAGCAAGCCGCCCAAGGCTCCGCCGGTCGAAACCACGCCGCCGCCGATGCCGCCCGGCGACACGCCGCCCCCGGCGGGGAGCGCGCCGCCCAAAGTGATCCAGGACGTCGAGCTCGACGAGGACGAAGTCGTCGAGCCCGGAGGCATTCCGCCCATCAACACCCGCCTGATCGCGGCGGTGATCGACTGCATCGTGGCCACGGGTCTTTTCTTCGCCGTCGCGCAGGTGTGGGGAAAACTCTCCTATCCCGCGTGGGTGGCCTACATGATGTTCCGTGATTCGCTGCCATTCCTTCCCCAAGGAGGCGTCGGAAAAATGGCCATGAAACTGCGCGTGGAAAAAACCACCGGCGGTTCGATCACCGGCGACTGGGCCGCGGGCGCCGTCCGCAACATCCTGATGGTGCTCCCGTTTTTCGGGCCCTTGGTGGAAGCCATCATCCTCTTCACCCGCGAGAACCAGCCGGCCCAGCGCGGCCTGCGGCTCGGTGACGAATGGGCGAAGACCAGGGTGGTGGTGGCACCTGTCGCGCCGGTGGAGCCGCCCGCCGCGTGAGCCTCATTTCTGGCACACGGAACACCAGTAGGTGGACCGTTGGCCCATGATTGCCTGGCGGATCGCCGTGCCACAGACCCGGCACGGCTTTCCGCCCCGCTCGTAAACGAACAGCCGCTGGCGGAAATAGCCGGGCTCGCCGCTGGAGTTCACGAAGTCGCGCAGGGTCGTGCCGCCTTGTTCGATCGATTCCGCCAGCACCGCACGGATACCCTCGACCAGCCGCGCCAGCCTCGGCCGGGAAACCCGCCGGGCCGCGGTCCCGGGGCGGATGCCCGCGCGGAACAGGGCCTCGCTGGCGTAGATGTTCCCAACGCCGACGACCACCTTGCCGTCCATGATCACCAGCTTGATGGCCGCCTTGCGGCTACGGCAGGCATCGTACAAGTGATCCGCCGCGAACCCCGGGCCCAGGGGCTCCGGACCCAGCCCGCGGAGCAGGGGATGTCCGGACGGGTCGGCGTTTCCGATGGGCAGCACGATGCCGAAGCGCCGCGGGTCGTGGAAACGCACCTGCCGGCCGTCGTCGAGCAGGAACACCACGTGGTCGTGCTTGCGCAGCTCGAAGTCGGCATTGCAGATCCTCAGGCTGCCGGTCATGCCCAGATGGACCAGCAGGTGCTCGCCGTTTCCGAAGCCGAGGATCAAGTACTTCGCCCGCCGCGTCAGCGAGGTCACCGGCGTGCCGCAAAGGGGGTCGAGGTCCGCCGGCACGGGCTGCCTCAGGCGCCGCTCGCGGACGAGGATGTCCTCGAACCTGCGGCCGAGCAGGTGGGGTGCGATGCCACGGAGCGTGGTCTCGACCTCGGGCAGCTCGGGCATCAGTTCAGGATGTAGCCCGCCGTGGCCACCACGTGGCAAGCGCTGCCGAGGATCACGAAGCCATGCCAGATGGCGTGGTTGTAGGGCAGCTTCTCCCACACGAAAAAGATCACCCCCAGCGTGTAGCCGAGCCCCCCGGCGACCAGCCACAGCAGCCCCGCAAGCGGCAGGCTGCGGATCAGCGGGCCGGCGGCGATCACGATCAGCCAGCCCATCACAACGTAGAGCGCGGTCGACCACCAGGTCTCGCGCTTGCCGCGCATCACCGCCTTCAGGACCACACCGGCGACGGCCAGGAACCACACGATGCCGAAGATCGTCCAGCCCCAGGCCCCGCGCAGCGCCACCAGGGTCAGCGGGGTGTATGACCCGGCGATCAACAGATAGATGCAGGCGTGGTCGAAGATCTGGAACAGCTCCTTGAGCTTCGGCGACGAGAAGGCGTGGTAGATGCTGGAGGAAAGATACAGCAGCACCAGCGTGCCGCCGAAAACCGAGGCCGCCACCACCTGCCGGGCTTCGTTTCCGGAGGAAAGGATCATCACCACCAGGCCGATGACCGCCAGCACGGCGCCGGCGATGTGGCTCCACATGGAGGCGCGCTCCTCGGCGAGGGTGTCGCAGAGAGGGGAACGGGGTCGGAAGGGGAAGGCGGGCACGCGCGGAATATGGTGGGGAAAGCTCGGATTGTCGATGCGTGGAATTGGCAGGGGCGGGCGCTTATGGCAGCCCTCTCGACATGTCCGAAGCGCCCCACGCCTGCCACCTTGTCTGCGGACCTGCCGCATCCGGGAAAACCCGTCACGCCACCCTGTTGGCCGAGCGGCTCGGTGCCGTCCTGCTCGATAGCGATCAGGTCGCCGAGCGCCTCGTCATGGCCGGCCTGGAGCTGGCCGGGCTCGATCCCGACGACCGCGACTCGCCGATCTACAAGAGCGCCTACCGCGAGCCGGTCTACGACACCCTCTTCGACCTTGCCGCCGCCCATGTGGGCCGCCTGCCGGTGGTCATCGCCGGCCCCTTCACCGCCGAGGCCGGCAACCCGGCCTGGCCGCACGAGCTGGAGCGGCGGCTCGGCGTAAAACCCGTGCTGCACTGGGTTTCCTGCCCGCCTGAAGTCCGCCGGCGACGGCTGGAGCAGCGCGGTGAAGAACGCGACCGGCCGAAGCTCCGCGACTGGAAAAAATACCTCTCCACCTGCCGGGAAGAGCCCCCGGTGTGGGACCACCTGGGGGTGACCGGCGGGTGACCGGCGTCGGGCGCCGTTTTCACGGTCGAGCGCCCGGTGCTCAGTCCAGGTGCTCCTCAATGAAGTCGAGGACGAGATCGACGAGTTCGTCCAGGGCGGCAGGAAGGTCTTCCTCGATGCTCGCAAGGTATTCCTCCTCGGTCTCGCTGTAGTCGGTGCGGTCCTGCGGGCGGGTCTCGCACCAGCGGCTGGCGTTGAGGGGATCGACGATGCCGGCGGCACCGACGAGGTCGAAGGAATTGATCACGCGCTGGTGATTGATGCCGCTCTGCCAGAACTCGTGCAGGCAGTCGTCGCTTTCAAGGATGGGCACGGTTTCGTAGACGTCCATCAAGGCCCGTTCCTCGCGGCTGAGCTTGCGCTCGGCGGATTCGCCTTCGAGTTGATCGACGAGCACTTCGACTTCATCCGGCCATTCCATGGGGTCTTGGGTAAGCATCGCGGCGGCGGGGTAAGGCAAAACGGGAAAAGCTGAAAAGCTGAAAAGCTGAAAAGTCGCCGCGCCCCTGCCATCCGCCATCTGCCTCACGGCATCGGGCCTCGGTCCTTGGGCGCGGACTTGCTACTCCGGTGACGGTTGGCCGGTCCCAACCTCAAGCAGCTCCTCATCTTCCCGCCGGGACGACGATGCGGGGACGCGGCCCGGTCCGCGGAAAACGCCAGCTCTTGCCGTTGATGACCACCCCGGTGCTGATGGCGTTTTGGATCCGGCTGCTTCGGAAACCGGTGGAGCTGAGTTCGAGATCCACGTTCTCCAACACCACGTTGCGGATCGTGTCGCCCTCGTTGCCGGTCAAACTACCAAGCTTGCCGTAGCTGCCGCGGATGTTGCGCAGCACGAGGTTGCTGACGACCGAGGCGGGCGGCTCGTGGCCCTGGAGATCGAAAAACTGGCTCCATGGCCTGACTTTGAAAATCGACCCGGTGTCGCCGCTCAGTTCGATGTCCTCGTAAACAAGGTTCTCGTAGAGCTGCGGCGTGTCCGGGCGGAGCTTGAGGCGGACGAGGCTGTTGCCGGGGCCCACGGTGCAACGGCGGACGTAAACGTTGCGCACCCGGGTGGCTTCGCTGCCGAGGGTGACCACGCCATGACCGCGGGCGAAGTCGCAGTCCTCGATGAAGATGTTTTCCGCCGGCGGGCTGTCGGGATCGTCACCGGCCGTCGGGCCCTTCGAGCCCTTGATGGCGATGCAGTCGTCATCGGTGGCGATGCGCGTGTTTCGCACCAGGACGCGCTGGCAGCTATCGATATCGATGCCGTCGCTGCTCGGCGCGCGGACGGGGTCGCCGGCACCGGGCGCATGGATGTCGAGGCCGTCGATCGTGACCTGCTGGCAGCGGTAGAGGTGGAGGTTCCAGAAGCCGGAGTTGCGCAGGCGGATGCCCTCGATCTTCACGTCGGTGCAGGTGTCGAGGAACAGCAGCCGCGGGCGCTCCACTTCGAGGTTGGTGCACTCCGGGTTCTCCTCGCGGCGCTGCCAGAAGGCCTTCCAGAAAACCTCGCCATCGCCATCCAGCGTGCCTTTTCCGGAAATCCGGACGGCCGTCATGTCGGCGGCGTTGAGCAGAGCCATGCGCCAGGGCTCGGTGTGGCCCTCGATGCGGGTCGGGCGCTTCGGGTAGTCCTCAATGTGGTCGGAGCCCTTCAGCACCGCGCCCTCGTCGAGGCGCAGGCCGACGCCCTGCCGGAGGAAGAGGGAGCCGGTGAGGAAAGTGCCCGTGGGAACCACGACCGTGCCGCCGCCGCTTTGAGCGCAGGCATCGATGGTGGCCTGGATCTGGTCCGTGCACAGCCCGTCGGGGGTGGCTCCGTGGTCGAGGATGGAAAACTCACCGCCCGCGGCGACGCTGACGGTGAGGGCGAGAAGTAGAGACAGCGGTTTCATGGGAAAATCGGTCGGCCGTAAGGGGGTCGATCGTCGATGTCTCCGATCGGAGCGGGAAGATCGATGACGCTCAAGGGAAAGATGGGGTTACCCCGCCAGCCCACCGCGGGGTGTGCCATTGCCTCGAAAAGCCGGATTCTGGCGGAAGACGGGCTTCTGCGAGCTTTCTGGGCTACTGACACCCTCCGGGCATTGATCCGGGTGCCATCCGCCCCTTAACTCCTGCCGGGAAACGTTTCCCTAGCCTTCCATCCAGCCCGCCATCAACGCCATGTCCTACGACGCCCTCCGCGAAGAATGCCTCCAGGCCAACCTTGATCTGCCCGACACCGGCCTGGTCGATCTTACCTTCGGCAACGTCTCCGTTGCCGACCCCGAAGCCCGCGTGTTCGCCATCAAGCCGAGCGGAGTCGATTACAAGGCGCTGAAAGCCTCGGACATGGTGATTCTCGACTTCGAGGGCAAGGTGATCGAAGGCGGCCTTCGCCCGTCCTCCGACACGCCGACCCACCGCTGCCTCTACCTGCATTTCGAGGGCATCCGCTCGGTGGTTCACACCCACTCGCGCAGCGCGGTGGCCTTCGCGCAGTCGGGCGTCGATCTGCCCTGCCTCGGAACCACGCATTGCGACTACTTCCACGGCGCCGTGCCGGTGACCCGCGACATGACGCCCGACGAGATCGGCGGCGAGTATGAGTGGGAGACCGGGATGGTGATCGTCGAGCGTTTCAAGGCACTCGACCCGACCGAGGTGCCCGCCGTGCTGGTCCGCAATCACGGACCGTTCGCCTGGGGGCCGTCCGGCAAGAAGGCGGTGGAAAACGCGCTCGCCCTCGAGATCGTGGCCGACATGGCGATCAAGACGATGTCGATCCGCCCCAACGCTCCTCCCGCTCCGCAGCATCTCCTCAACAAGCACTTCTTCCGCAAGCACGGCCCCGGCGCCTACTACGGCCAGAAATGATTCCCATGATCCTCAAAAACCGTCCCATGAAAGTCGCCCACACGCCCTCTCCGTCCGAAGCCGCCATGCTCGACACCGTCGGGCTGCGCGAGTCCTTCCTGCTCGAAGACCTGTTCCAGCCCGGCGAGCTGACGCTGGTTTACACCGACCTCGACCGCGCCATCGTCGGCTCCGCGGTGCCCACCGGCTCCGCGCTGAAACTCGAGGCTGGCGACGAGCTGCGGGCCGATTATTTCTGCGAGCGCCGCGAACTCGGCGTCCTCAACATGGGAGAAAAGGGCACGGTGGCGGTGGACGGCACCGACTATGAGCTGGAAAAGTGCGACTGCCTCTACATCGGCCGCGGCAGCAAGGAGATCTCATTTTCCAGTGCCGATGCGGGCGAGCCGGCCGGATTCTATCTCATCAGCTATCCGGCGCACACCGGGCATCCGACCACCAAGGCGACGCCCGCGGATGCCAACCGCGTCGAGCTCGGCAGCCCCGAGGAGTGCAACGAGCGCACGATCTGCCAGTACATCCACCAGAACGGCATCAGGAGCTGTCAGCTGGTCATGGGTTTCACCGAGTTCAAGCCCGGCAGCATCTGGAACACCATGCCCGCCCACACCCACCTGCGCCGCAGCGAGGTCTATGGTTACTTCGACGTACCTACGGGGCATGCCGTACTTCACATGATGGGCGAGCCCGACGAGACCCGCCCGCTGTGGATCCACGACAAGCAGGCGGTGCTGTCGCCGGCGTGGTCGATCCACTGCGGCGCTGGCACCGCGGCCTACCGCTTCTGCTGGGCGATGGGGGGTGAAAACCAGGACTTCACCGACATGGACAAGGTCGAAATCTCCGAGCTTCGCTGAACCACGGAAGACACGGAACCCGAATGGGTGCTGGACGGAGTTCAGTGACTTCCGTGGTTCCTCTCTTTTTACGAAAATGAGCATCCTCTCCCAATTCGATCTCAGCGGAAAGACCGCACTCGTCACCGGCTGCAAGCGCGGCATCGGCTTTGCGATGGCCGAGGGGCTGGCGGAAGCGGGCGCGGACATCATCGGTGTCAGCGCCTCGCTCGAACCCGGCAGTGAGATTGAAAAGGTGGTCACCGCCTTGGGTCGCAAGTTCACCGGCTACTTGTGCGACTTTTCCGACCGCGAAGCCGTGGCGTCTTTCGGTGCCAGGGTGCTGCTGGAGCAGGGCACGCCCGACATCCTGGTCAACAACGCCGGGACCATCGCCCGCGCGCCGGCCGCCGGGCATCCGGACGAGATGTGGTTCAAGGTCATCGAGGTGAACCTCAACGCGCAGTTCCTGCTCAGCCGCGAGATCGGCGCGAAGATGATTGAGCGCGGCTCCGGCAAGATCATCTTCACCGCTTCGCTGCTGACTTTTCAGGGCGGCATCACCGTCCCCGGCTACGCCGCCTCGAAGGGCGCGATCGGCCAGCTGACCAAGGCGCTCGCGAACGAGTGGGCCTCGAAGGGCGTCAACGTCAACGCGATCGCCCCCGGCTACATCGCCACCGACAACACCGAGGCGCTGCGCAACGACCCCGTCCGCGCCGAGCAGATCCTCGCCCGCATCCCGGCGGGACGCTGGGGCGACCCCGGGGATTTCAAGGGGCCGACCGTTTTCCTCGCCTCCGATGCCGCTAGGTATGTCAACGGCGAGGTGCTGGTCGTGGATGGGGGCTGGATGGGGCGGTGATTCGACGGGCAGCTTGGAGGCGGAAAGTGCCTGCGGAATCCTTTGGTGACGGCGCCTTCAATAGGTCGTCACCGGCGAGTCACCGGTTTCCCCGGACAGCTCGGGGACCTCGGCGCGGAGCTTGGCGAGCCCGTCGCAGGTTTTTTGCCAGGTTTCATCGCTCCAGACGAGCGGGCCGCCGAGCTTCTTGTGGAACCGCTTGAGGCGCTTTTCGGTGTCGGCCATGAGGGAGGGCGGCAGCTTTGCCACGCGGTCGGCGGCATCGCGGGCGCGCTCGGTGACGGTGTGGCAGATGAGCGCGAGGTCGTTGCCGGCCTCAAGAGCGGCGGTGACGTCGGTATTGTCCGGGAAGCGGTCGGCGATGGCCCGCATGTCGAGGTCGTCGGTCAGCACCAGGTGGTGATCGAAGCCGAGCTGTCCGCGCAGGAAATCCCGGATGATACGCGGGGAAACGGAGGCCGGGAGCTCGGGGTCGATCGCCTTGAACAACACGTGCGCGAGCATGATCGAGTCCAGCTCCGGCATCAGCGCGGTGTAGGGGACCACGTCCTCGGCGAGCAGATCGGAAAGGGTGGCCTTGGAGACGGGAAGGTCGTGATGGGGATCGCTGGTGGCCCGGCCGCAGGCGGGGAAATGCTTGGCGCAGGACTTCACGCCGCGCTTGCGCAGCCAGCGGTTCCACATGCCGGCGCGATCGATGACGCGCTGCGGATCGCGGCCCCAGCATCGGGTGGAGAGCGAGTTCGAGGCGCCCGGATGGTGGTCGAGATCGAGCACCGGTGCGAAGTTCCAGTTCACGCCCAGCAGCCGCAGCAGGTCGGCGGTCAGCGCTCCGGCCTGGGCCATCAGCGCGGGCTGGTGGTGGCGGGCGAACTCCGCCGCGGACGGGGCGGCCGGCGCGATCGCGGCGGTGCGGGTGACGTGGCCGCCTTCCTGATCGATGGCGATCAGCGGCTCCTCGTTGGTGATCGAGCGCAGGTGGTCGGTCAGCGCCCGCGTCTGCTCCGGGCTCTCGATGTTTCTCGAGAAAAGGATGAACCCGACCGGCTGGAGGTCGGAAAAGAGCGAGATTTCCTCGTCCGTCAGCGTGGTCCCGGCGATGCCGAGGATGAAGGGAGTCATGGAGGGGTCAGTGCGAGTTTTCCCGGGCGAGCATTTCCTCCTCCTCCTCGTGGGAGTGGATCTGCAGCGTGGCCTGCACGCTGGCGCGCTCGGCGGCGGCTTTCATCACGGCGCGGATCGCCGAGGCGCTGAAGCCGTTGCGGCCGATCAGCAGGGCTACGTCGGAGCGTTCGAGCACCAGCTTGAAACGCAGCTTCTGGGGGCCGAGTTCGGCCACCTTGAGCTGGGCGCGCTGGGGGTGCTCGATGAACTGGACCGCAATGTACTGGATGAAATTGCGGATCTGATCGGTGACGACCTGCATGGAGGCACTCTTGCCGATCCCACGGGGTGCATCAACCATCGAGGTGCCCGGAAAGGAAAAAGCCCGCCGCCGGGCACGTCGCCGGCGGAGGGCTGGGAGTCGGATTGCCGAGAGCTCAAAGAACCTCGATGCGCTTCGGTTGGGCGGCCTCGACCAGCGGGATGGAGACCCGCAGGATGCCGTTCTCCAGCTTGGCGCTCAGCTTGCCGGCGTCGAGGTTGTCGGCGACGCGGAGCTTGAGCCGGTAGCCCTCCGGAGCGGGCGCGCCATGAACCAGCCGGCCGGCATTTTCCGGCTGCAGGCGGGTGGCCTCGAGGACCAGTTGGGCGGCTTGCGACTCGAGCTTCAGGTCCTCGCGTTTCACGCCGGGGACGATGATTTCGAGGTCCACGCCGCTCTCGTGACGGCGGGCGCGCCACTGGGGTTGCACGTAGGCCACTTCGGTGGCGGTGGCTTCGGTGGGGGCGACTTCGGTCGCTTGGTTTTCACAGCAGGTGTTCATGATGGGTAGTTAAGGTTAGAGGATTTCGATGCGGCGGACGTCGCTGGACGAATCGGCTTTCGGCAGCCGGATCCGGAGCACGCCGTCGGTGAGCTTGGCGGACACCGCGGTGGCATCGATCTGGCGCCCGAGCGGCAGCTCGCGGGTGCCGGACTCGCCGAGTTCGACGCGCAGGGCACGGTCGCGGACTTCGAGCTTCAGGTCGTCCTTCGCGACGCCGGGGACGTCCATTTCAAGCGCCCAACCGCCCTCGTCTTCATAGAGCCGAAAGGGGCGGGCGGGGGACTCGAACTGGCGGATGGCTTGATCGACAAACTGGCTGAAATCGTGGATCCAGCCGCGGGTGTTCATGAGATGAGGTGCAAGAATCATGGTGTGGGTAATAGGTTGCTGAAAGCGATGCAGGCGGAATGCCGAAGGATGATGGAGGCGTGCAAGCCTCTGGAAATGAACAGGCAATGACAGATTTTCGAAAAGGCGCCCTAGCGATCGATTGGAACAAAATGGCGCGATCCGGACAAAGTGTCGGGTCGCTCTGTCACATCCGGGAGTTTCCGCTTTCGGGTGGGTCGGGCGGCGGCTAGCTAAGGGGCATGATCGACATGTTGGTGCGCCTCTACGACCTGCCGCCGAGCGCGGGGCTCTACGAAAAGGTGGAGTCGCAGGGGATCACGCTGCGCCGGGCGCGCGCGTTCGAGCTGCACACGGTCCGCGAGTTCGTGGGGGAACATTTTTCCCCGAAATGGGTGAGCGAGGTGGAAGTGGCGATGAGCCGCCAGCCGATCACCTGCTACCTCGCCACGCGCGACAAGCAGGTGTTGGGATTCGTGTGCTACGACACGACCTCGCGCGGGTTTTTCGGCCCCACCGGCGTGGCCGACGCCGCCCGTGGCACGGGAGTGGGGAAAGCGCTGCTTTTCAAGGCGCTGGAAGGCATCCGCGAGCTGGGTCACGCCTATGCGATCATCGGAGGCGTGGGCCCGCGGGAGTTCTACGAAAAGGCCTGCGGCGCGATCGAGATCCCCGGCAGCGACCCGGGAACCTACACCGACCTGCTGCCCTGAGACCATGGCCGACGGAACAATTCAAGACCCCGGATACGTGCGCGAGGCGTTCGCGCGGATCGCGGACCGCTACGTGACGACCAATCACGTGCTGAGCCTCGGCACCGACATCCTGTGGCGGCGGAAAGTGGCGCGAATGGTGCGGCGCTGGAAGCCGGCGCGGCTGCTCGACGTGGCCAGCGGGACCGGCGACCTGGCCTTGGAAATTCAGGATGCCTGCCCGGACACGGACATCATCGCCAGTGACTTCTGCGCCGAAATGCTGGCCCATGCGAAGGAGCGGGGGATCGCCCGCACGCTCGTGGCCGACGCCCTCGACCTGCCGTTTGAGGACGACTCGTTCGACGTCGTCACGGTCGCCTTCGGCCTGCGGAACATGGCCGACTACGCCGCGGCGCTGCGGGAAATGCGTCGCGTCCTGAGGCCGGGCGGCCACCTGCTGGTGCTGGACTTTTCCCTCCCCACAGGCCCGCTGCGACCGGCCTACCGATGGTATCTGCACCGCGTCCTACCGAAGCTGGCCGGCTGGTTGACCCGGCAAAAGGACGCCTACGAGTACCTCGGCGGCTCGATCGAGGAGTTTCCGATGGGCGCGGCCATGGCGGCGCTCATGGAGACGAACGGCTACCGCGAGGCGGAGTCGATCCCGCTGACTTTTGGTGTGGCCTCGATCTATACGGCGGAGAAATAGCGACGGCGGTGGGAAGATGGTCACCAGATTGGAGCTGACCTGAGGGCGGGTCATCGCCAGCCTGAGGCCGTGGAAACCCGACGTCCCCAACATTTCCTGCCCAAGACCTGGGACCTGCCCGAAGCCATCCGTCGTCGCCTGGGCGACGAGGCCGGGCGGCAGCGGCTCATGGATGAGGAAGGCCATCTGCTTTTCATCCTGCACGAGGTCCCGCGACCCGAGGACGATGAGATCCGCCGCCCATTTCTCCTGTGGGGAAAACCCGACGGGACATGGAAAAACCATCCCGGGAGTGGTGGGTTCGCGGCTCTGGACGGGCACCTCGACTCCTATGGGAGGGCAATCCACGAACTGGACCGCGATGCCGAGTCGGCGCAGACGCCGAAAGAGTATTTCGAGGTGATGAAGCGGGCGCACCCGCTGCTGCGGGCCACCCGCAACCTGCTGACGGTGATGGAGTGCGCCCGCAAGGCGCGGCCGGCCGACCGGCGGCTGATCGTGGCGCGCGACCGGGCGATCGACCTCGAACGCGCGGCCGACCTGGCGACCGGCGACGCGAAGGCGGGCATGGATTTCTCGCTCGCGGTGAGCGGTGCCGATCAGGCCCGGGCCGCCCACGAGGCGGGGATGGAGGCACGCCGACTGAACCGGCTGGCGGCGTTCTTTTTCCCGCTGGTGACGATGGTCGGCGTGTTCGGGATGAATCCGCCGCAGGAGGTCATGGCGATGCCGGGCTTTCGCGAAGTGCTGGCGGTCGGGGTGATCGCCGGAGCGGTGGTGTTTTTCCTCAGCCTGTCGAAGAAAAAGCGTCAGCCCTCGAAGTAGGTGTAGCCGTTGAGGTTGGTGCGGAACAAATCCATCACCTC
This sequence comes from Haloferula sargassicola, assembly GCF_040362925.1. Taxonomy (NCBI): domain Bacteria; kingdom Pseudomonadati; phylum Verrucomicrobiota; class Verrucomicrobiia; order Verrucomicrobiales; family Verrucomicrobiaceae; genus Haloferula; species Haloferula sargassicola. The sequence goes on along the minus strand of NZ_BAABRI010000024.1, from coordinate 45,355 downwards.
GCGCCGTTCCTTGGGGCTGATGCGGCCCTGGTTGACCGCCTTTTCGGCGAAGCCGCGGAATTTCGTGACCAGCTCCTTGGGGTCGTATTCGACGTAGGACAGCACGTCGGCCACCGAGTCGCCTTCAACCTCGTGGGTGTAGACCGGCTTGCCCTCCTCGAGGTGGACGCCGACGACGTTGGTGTCGCCGAGCAGGTTGTGGAGGTCGCCGAGGGTTTCCTGGTAGGCACCGACGAGAAACACACCGATGTGGTAGGACTCGTCCGGCTTCAACTCATGGAGGGGTAGTACTTTGGCCACGTCCTCGCGGTCGATGAAACGGTCGATCTTGCCGTCGCAATCGCAGGTGATGTCGGCCAGCACCGCGCGTTGCAGCGGGCGCTCGTCGAGGCGGTGGATCGGCATCACGGGGAACAGCTGCTTGATGGCCCAGGAGTCGGGCAGCGACTGGAACAGGCTGAAGTTTCCGTAGTAGAAATCGACGAGCGTGTCGGAAAGCTCGCGGAGGTCCTCAGGGATCACATCGAGCTCATGGAGCAGCTTCGAGATGCGCGTCATGATGTGCCAGAACCAGGCCTCGGCGGAGCCCCGCTCACGCAGGGTGGCATTGCCGTAGAAGAACTGCGCGCGGACCTGGTCGCGGTAGTAGATCGCGTCGTTGAAGCATTCCTGGAGGTTGCGCTTCGAGAGGTCCTTGTTGACGTGGATGAGGTTGGTGAGGTTCTGCGGCGCCTTGTCCGGAACAGGCGGGGCCTCCTCGGTGGTCTGGACGGTGGAGACATCGAGGATGTTGAAAACGAGCACCGAGTAGTAGGCGACGATCGCCCGGCCGGACTCGGAGATGAGGTTCGGGTGGGCCACGCCGGCACGATCGCAGACCTGCATGATGGTCTCGATGACGTCGGTGCAGTATTCGAGCACCGAGTAGTTGCAGGACGAGGCGAAGTTGGTGTGCGAGCCGTCGTAATCGACCGCCATGCCGCCGCCCATGTCGAGCACGCCCATCGGCGCACCTTCCTTCACGAGGTCGCAGTAAATGCGCGTGACCTCGGTGGCGCCCTCGCGGATGGCGGCGATGTTCGGGATCTGGCTGCCTTGGTGATAGTGCAGCATTTTCAGGCAGCCGAGGTAGCCGGCGTCCTTGAGTCGATCGACCACGTCGATGACCTGGGCGGCGGAAAGCCCGAACACCGACTTGTCGCCGGCGCTTTCCTGCCAGTGGCCGGAGCCGCGGGTGGAAAGGCGGACGCGGACGCCGAGGTTGGGCAGCACGCCGAGCTTGCGCGAACGCTCGAGCACGAGCTCGAGCTCGGTCGGCATTTCCAAAACGAGCATCACCTTGAGGCCCATCTTCTGCGCATGCAGGGCGAGGTCGATGAACTCCTCGTCCTTGTAGCCGTTGCAGATGATGTAGGCCTGCGTGTCGTGCATGTGGGACAGCGCGGCGATCAGCTCCGGTTTCGAGCCGGCCTCAAGGCCATAGTGGTAGCGCTTTCCGAACTCGGCGATCTCCTCGATGACCTGTCGCTGCTGGTTGACCTTGATGGGGTAAACGCCGCGGTATTCGCCCTTGAAGCCGGTGTTCTTGATCGCCTCGCGGAAGGATTCATTCAGCTCGGCGATGCGGGAATGAAGGATGTCGCGGAAACGAAGCAGCACCGGCAGGTCGGTGCCGCGGTCGCGCAGGCCTTCGACGATCGACTGCAGGGAAACCTCCCGCGTCTCGGACGACTCCTCGTTTTCCGGCAGGCGCACCGTGACGTGGCCCTCGTCATTGACGCCGAAGAATCCGTGGCCCCAGGCATCGACGCCGTAAAGCTCGGCGGACTGGTTCGGGGACCAGCTGGCGGGTTTCTTTTTTGGCTTGGCGACCGGGGTGCGTGAGGACGGTGGAACCATGGGCGGGAACAAAGGGGTTTTTCCGGGAAATGAAAGGGAAATGCCCGGGTCGAGGCAAGATCGGCAGGATGCGGAACGGGCCGATCAGCCCAACCGGTCGCGGAAGTCCTCGTAGGTGAACTCGCGGATGGTTTCGAGGCTGCCGTCTTCGTGCTGGAGGACGATGGCGGGGTGGGGGACGCCGTTGAAGGTGGTCGTCTTGACCATGGTGTAGTGGGCCATGTCGTCGAAGACGAGGATGTCGCCGGGCTTCAACTCGCGGGGGAAAGCATAGTCGCCGATGACATCGCCGGCCAGGCAGGTGGGGCAGCCGAGACGGTGGGGGATTGCCGATTGAGGACTGCCGATGGAAGACTGGGGGCCGGAGGCCGCGACGTAGGTTTCGCCTTTGAAAGTGACGGCGGGCTGCGTGGGTTCACCGGCGGGACGCCTGTGCTCCTTTTCGGCGAGGAAGACGTCGGGGCGGTAGGGCATTTCGAGGACGTCGGGCATGTGGCCGGTGGCGGAGACGTCGAGGATGACGAGGCGGTGGCCGGCGCTTTCGAAGACGTCGATGACCTCGCTACGCAGGACCCCGGTGTGGATCGCAGCGGCCTCGCCGGGTTCGAGCCAGACTTCGAGGTTGTATTTTTCCCGGGCCTCGCGGACGAGGCGGATGAGGCGGTCGCGATCGTAGAACGGCTTGGTGATCCAGTGGCCGCCGCCCATGTTCAGGTAGGTGAACTGCGGGGAACGTAGTAGATGGCCGAATCGTCGGTCGAGCTCGGCGAGGGTGGTCTCGAGGTCGTCGGAGTCCTGCTCGCAGAGAGTGTGGAAATGGAGGCCGCTGAGGCCGGTGAGGTCGGCCCCCTCGAGCTGGTCGGCGGTGATGCCGAGGCGGGAGCCGGGAACGCACGGATCGTAGAGCGGGGTCGAGCCGGTCGAGTGCTGGGGATTCACGCGCAGGCCGCAGTGGAGCTCGCCGGACTTGAAGCGGGGGTGGGCCATGACCGTTTCGCGGTAGCGGAACCACTGCGAGAGCGAATTGAAGTCGAGATGGGTGGTGAACTCCAACAGGGCTTCGATTTCCTCCGCGGTGTAGCCGGGCGAGTAGGTCACGACGGCTTTCCCGAAATGCTCGCGGGCCAGGCGGGCCTCCCACAGGCCGGAGGCGCAGCAGCCGTCGAGATCTTCGCGGATGAAAGGAAAAGCCTTCCAGCAGGAAAAGCCCTTCAAGGCGAGCACGAGCTTGCAGCCGGCGGCTTCCTTGACCTCGCGGAGGATGGCGGCGTTGCGCTTCAGGGCGGCGATGGAGATGACGTAGCTGGCCACGCCGGTGATGTAACCGCGAACGGGCTCGAATGAACGCGAATGTTCGGATTTTTGAGGGAGACAGGCTTCAAGGTGGACGCCGGACGGTCCTTCATTATGAAATGCCGGCATGAATAGCTCCCCGATGGAAAGCGGTGCCCCGATCGTGGTGATGATCATCTTCGGCCTGATCGGGCTGGTGGTGTTCGGACTTTGGCTGTGGTCGCTGATCCACTGCGTGCAAAACCGCTACCTGACCGACAACAACCGCATCGTGGGCATCGTGCTGATCGTGCTGTTGGGAATTCTCGGCAGCTTGGTCTATCTGTTCCTGCCCCGGGAAAGCGAACCCCAGCGCTGATCCGGCACGATCATAGCTGGGGAGCCGCCCGAACATGAAAGTCACGATCGTCGGCCCCGGGACGGTGGGCATGGTGCTGGCCTACACGCTGATGCTGCGTCGCGTGGCGCGGGAGATCGTGCTGGTCGGGCGGAACCGGACCAAGGCGGAGGGCGAGGCGCTGGACCTGATGCATGCCCAGGCTTTCCTGCAGGTGCCGGTGCGGGTGCGGGCCGGGGAAATCGAGGACGCGGAGGGTTCGGAGGTCGTGGTGATATGTGCCTCGGTGCCGACGCCGGAAGGCATCACCGATCGCAACGTGCTGGCCAGGGGGAACTACAAACTGATGGCCGGACTGCTGCCGGGCATTGCCCGCGTAGCGCCGGAGGCGAAACTGGTGATGGTGAGCAATCCGGTCGATGCCTTGACCTGGCAGGCGCTCGCTCTGACCGGATTTCCGCCGGAGCGGGTGATGGGCACCGGCACGCTGGTGGACTCCATCCGTTTTCGCGAGCTGCTCTCGGAAATGCTTTCGGTGCATCCGGACGACCTGCGCGCTTACATTCTGGGCGAGCACGGCGAACATCAATTTCCGGCGATGAGCGTGGCCCAGGCCGGCGGCGAGCGGATCGATGATACCCCCGAGCGGCGGGTCCTGTGCGAGCGGGCGAAGGGCTTCGGCATCGAGGTCTTTCGCAAAAAGGGCAACACCTGCTACGCCATCGGCCTGGCCGCGGCCTACGTGGTCGAATCGATCCTCATGAACGAGCGCCGCACCATGCCGCTGAGCGTGAGGATCGATGGCTACCTCGGAGTCTCCGGCGTCTGCCTGAGTGTGCCGGTGGTGGTCGGGAAAAACGGCGTGGAGCGCTGCCTGAAGCCCGAACTCAACGAGGAGGAAAAGAACGCCTTCCTCGCCGCGGCGGAGGCGGTGAAGAAGGTCATCGGAGAAATCGGCTGATTCAGCCGGGAATCTCGCGCCCGGCGAGGATGGCCTGGGAAAACGGATCGCCAGCCTCGGCGAACTCTTCCAAATGGCTGCGGGCGAGATCCTGCACGGCGGCATGGGGATTTGTCAGGGCGACGCGGAGCACCTGCCAATCGGAGAAGCGGTGGAGCATGGCCGCGGCCTCCTCGGGCGTGGCGGTGGGGAGGCGCTCCGCATACTCGGCACGGACAAGCGATTCGAGGAAGAGGATGTCCGTGAAATCGCGCTCCCGATCGGTGTTCAACTTCGTTTCGATGAGGTCGAGCGGATGAGGAAGCACGGTTCCGTCGTCACGGAGTCGTCCCCGTCGATGATAACCTTCGAAGTCGGTAAGCTCAGCCTCGTTCGGCTTCCGAAAAACATCCAAGGGGCAGTCAAGTCCTCCGATGCGGACCATCCCGGCGTCGTCAACGGCTTCCACTAAGGCGTCGCCGCGCACTGACAACCAATCCGGAAGCCGTAGAAGTTCCAATCCTCCGAATTTGCCGCAAGCGGAAGATAGTGCGTCGGCCCACTGGCGGGCGCTTGCCATCGGCTCGAGCCAGATGTCCGCATCCTTGGTCTTCCGAGGGTTGCCGTGGGCAATGACCGCAAGGCCTCCGATGGCGACCACCCGGTGACGGCTCGTCAGGAGACGGACGAAGCGGTTGACCGGCGTGTCCATTTCTCGATGTCCATGGCGATGTCCTTCGCAATTTCCCAATCTCCTGCGAGTGAGTCTTCGGACCTCGGCCAAGGCTCGCTGTTCGACAGGTCGATCCCCTTGCTATCGCGCTTCGGGCGTCCCGCGCGGATCCGCTCCAGCATCCGCTGGCGGGCCAGGCGGGCGGCGAAGTCCTCCTGGAGGCGCCGGATCGAGGGACGGATCGGCTTGATTTCCATGCTGGAAAACTAAGCGCTGCCTCAGGTCATGGCAAGCCGGCGGAGGGCCGCCATCACGCCACCTGGAAAGCGGCGGCCTGCTCGGGTGTCAGCTCGATGCAGGTCCACGGCAGGCCGTGATCATTGAGGTCCGCCATGAAGGAATCCGGATCGTGCTGCTCCATGTTCCAGACGCCGTCCTTGCGCCACCGGCCTTCGAGCATCTGCTTCGCGCCGATCATCGCCGGCACCCCGGTGGTGTAGGAAATGGCCTGGCTGCCGACCTCCTCGAAGCACTTTTCGTGGTCGCAGATGTTGTAAATGTAGATCGCCTTCGGCTGGCCGTCCTTGAGACCGGTGATGACGTTGCCGATGCAGGTCCGGCCCTTGGTTCGCTCGCCGAGGTCGCCGGGGTTCGGCAGCACGGTTTTCAGGAACTGGAGCGGGATGATCTCCTGGCCGTTGTAAACGACCGGATCGATGCGGGTCATGCCGACGTTTCCGAGAACCTCGAGGTGCTTCAGGTAGTTCGGCGAGAAGCTCATCCAGAACTGCGCGCGCTTGATGGTCGGGATGTGCTCGACGAGCGACTCCAGCTCTTCGTGATACATCCGGTAGATCTCGTAGCTGCCGACCTCTTCCGGGCAGGTGAAGCCGCGATGCTCGGACATGGCCGGGGTTTCGACGAACTTCCCGTCCTCCCAGTGGCGGCACTCGGCGGTGACCTCGCGGATGTTGATCTCGGGGTTGAAGTTGGTGGCGAAGGCGTGGCCGTGGTCGCCGCCGTTGACGTCAATGATGTCGAGCGTGTGGATCTCGTCGAAATGATGCTTCAGCGCCCAGGCGGTGAAGACGTTGGTGACGCCGGGGTCGAAACCGGAGCCGAGCAGCGCGGAGCGGCCGGCATCCTTGAAGCGGTCCTGATAGGCCCATTGCCAGGAGTATTCGAACTTGGCGACGTCCTTCGGCTCGTAGTTGGCGGTATCGAGGTAATCGCAGCCGGCCTCCAGGCAGGCGTCCATGATGGCGAGGTCCTGGTAGGGGAGGGCGACGTTGATGACCAGCTGCGCGCCCGTCGCGCGGATCAGCGCGGCGGTTTCGGCGACCCTGTCGGCATCGACCCGGGCGGTGATGATGTCCCGGCCGGTGCGTTTTTTCACGTCGGCGGCGATCGCCTCGCACTTCGAGACGGTGCGGGAGGCGAGGGTGATTTCACCGAAAACCTCGGGCAGCATGGCGCATTTGTGGGCGACGACGTTGCCGACGCCCCCGGCGCCGATGATCAGGACCTTGTTCATGATGGGCGGAGTTAGCGGTGGAAACGGGGTCTGCCAAGGGAATCGAGGCATTTTTCAGGGAATCCGGGCCGCGACGCCCCCCGGCGTGCCACATTTTTGCGACAAGTTTGGGTTCTCACGGGTTTCTTTCCGACATAAGGGTCCTCGCGACTTCGCAAACCTCAGAATTCATGAAACTCCAGCAACCTTCCCGCCGCCGTCGTGCCGCCGGTTTCTCGCTTCTCGAAATGGTCATCGTGCTCGGCATCATCGCCGTCATCATGGGTGGCGCGATCTTCACCATGCGCGGCATCAGCGGCGCCGCCCGCCGCAACCAGGTCAGCACGGACTTCAAGACCATCGAGTCCGGCCTGCTGATGTATCAGACCGTCAACGGCCGCTTCCCGACCACCCAGCAGGGCCTCGATGCCTTGGTCAACAAGCCCAGCAGCACCCCGGTGCCCAAGAAATGGACCCGCATCATGAGCAAGGTGCCGACTGATCCCTGGGGCGAGCCCTACGGCTACAAGTTCCCGGGCTCAGTCGATAACACGACCTTCGAGCTGATCAGCAAGGGTGCCGACACGCAGCAGGACACCGACGATGACATCAGCAGCCAGAAGGACGAGTGATCGTCGCCGCGGGGGCTTCACGCTGCTCGAGATCATCATCGTGCTCGCGCTGGCCATGATGGTCATCGGGGGCGCGCTGGCCGGCCTTTACATCAACCGCGACGAGGGCCGGCTCAACAACGCCACCGTCGAGATCGAAGCCCTCGCCAAGCGCGCCCGCACCATGGCCTCCCTGCAGCAGCGGCCCTACGCGCTGGAATTCCTGCCCAAGCAGGTGAACCTCCTTCCCTATGCCGATGCGCTGATCGAGCCGGACGAGCGGGACGCCTTCGCCGAAGACGACCCGGAGGCTTCTTCGGGAGCCACCGAAAGCTACCAGATCGACGACGACTTCCTGCTGCTGGTCCGCCGCTGGGCAACCGGCCAGTGGGATCCGGTGGAACGAAACGACCGCCAGGTGTGGCGCTTCGATCCCCAAGGCATCTGCGAGCCCCTCGGGGTCCGCTTTGAAATGGAGAACGGCAACTGGATCGCCATCCTCTTCAACCCGCTGACCGCCGCCATCGCCGAAACCGAATCCGACATCAAATGATGAACCGCCACCGACCGCCGCGACGACGCCAGGGCTTCCTCATGCTCGAGGTGGTGCTGGCGCTGGGCATCTTCGCGACCGTCGGAACCGCCTTCGCGGTGGCCCTTTCCCAGACCTCCAGAGCGGCCACGCTGGCCCAGCGGCGGATGCAGATCAACCGCATCCTCGACAGCTCGCTGACCGCCACCCTGTCGCTGCCGGTGCTGGAGGAAGGGACGGAAACGGTGGCGCTCGGCGAGACGATCGGCGACGCCGAGGTGGAGGTCGATACCACCATCGAGCCGCTTGAGGAGCTGGAGAACCAGGACGGCGAATTCCTTCAGCAGATGTATCGCATCCAGGTCACCGCGCACTGGTTCGAGAACGGCGCATGGCAGGAGGAGTCCGCGGAAACGTGGCGCTACGGGAGGATGTACCAGCCATGACCCGCGGCCCGGAACATCGCCGGAAATGCGGTTTCACCCTGCTCGAACTGGTGCTGGCCATCGGCCTGCTGGCCATGCTGGTGACGATGGTCATGGGCATCGCCACCCAGAACATCGCCCTCGGCAACGCGGTGGTGGCGAAGCAGAACGAGGTCGGCACCCAGACCGCCTTCATCGAGCTGCTGTCCCGCCAGTTCTCCTCCCTGCCGGGAAACGCCCGCATGGAGCTGGTGAGCGAGGATTCCGGTGCCCAGTACCTTTCCGACCTGACGCTCCAGAACGTGCCGACGACCTTCAACTGGGGCGGCAGCGAGCGGGTGGCCAAGGCGATCCAGCTTTCCACCGTCCGCCGGCGCGACGGCTTCCTCGACATCGTGCTGAAGTACTACGAGAACCCGATTCTCGACGAAACCACCGAGGACGGGGATCCGATCGACCCGGCCGGCGAGGAGCCCTTCGCCCAGGTCACGCTGCTGGAAAACGTCTACATTTTCGAATGGGAGGTCCTCGACGGACGCACCATGGAGTGGGGCTACGACTGGGACCTGGAAGGCCGGCTGCCGCTGCAGATGAAGCTGACCTACGTGGAGGATCCGGTTTCCGATCCCATCACGCAGATTTTTTGGATCACGCCCAAGCAGAACCCGGAAGTGGTGATGCGCCAGCTCCAGCAGACCGCCCGGCAGGGGAATGGCGGGGCCGGGGGAGGCAACGGAGGAGATAACGACAACCCCGATGGAGGAGGGGGCGGGGGAGACCCACAGCGCCCGCCGGTCATTCAGCTGCCTCAAGGACGAAGCCGATGAAGCGCACCGGACGACAACCGGGCGGCGTCGCCCTGCTCGCGGTGATCTGGCTGATCACCTTGCTGACCTTTGCCACCGTGGCCGCGATCCGGGTGGTGGCGCTGGACATCGAGGTGTCCAACGGCAGCATCCACGGTTTCCGCGCCAAGCAGTTGGCCGAGATGGGCATCGCCCTCGGCTGCAATCCCGCCGTCGAGCGCACCGATCCGATCCTCCACCAGTTCTCCGAGGAAACCGGCGAGGGCTTCGATGTCCAACTCCAGTCGGAGGGCGGCAAGTTCAACATCAATGCCATCCTCAGCCAGGAGGACGACGATCTGCTGAAGTCGATGTTCATCGACTGGGGCATGGATATCGAAGACGCCGGCGCGGTGGTGGATTGTCTGAAGGACTGGATCGACAGCAACGACGAGGTCAACATGAACGGTGCCGAGGTGGATTGGTATGAGGCCCAGGGCCGCATCAACCAGCCCTTCAACCGGCTGTTTTACAACCTCGACGAAATGCGCCTGGTCCGCGGCATGGACCTGGTGGAGGCCTACAACCCGAACTGGCGGAACTGGTTCTGCATCTGGAGCGGGGGAGGGCTCGACCTCAACGAGGCCTCGGCGGAGCTCATCGCCGTGGCGGCCGGCGTTTCCGAGCCCGAGGCGGAGATCATTCCCGAAACGGTGCGCGGGGCCGATGGCATCCGCGATACCGACGACGACGCACCTTTTCAATCCGCCCAGGAAGCGCTTGCACTCCTCGGGGTGGACGGCAGTCTCCAGCCCGAGATTTCGGCCCGCTTTGCTGTCAATGACACCACCACCCGCATTGAGAGCATCGGCACGGCGACGGGTGCGCGCCGGAAAATCACCGTCATTGTCCGCAACCGCACCGGCCAGCCGGCGGTTCTGGAGCGAACCGAGGAAGTAGTCCCTTGAGCAAACCCACTGAATTTTCACTCCTGCTTCCCGGCGCGATCGGCTGGGAGATCTGGAAACTCAACGCCGAAGGCCGCTACGAGCGGGCTTCCGCCGACGACGGCCCGCGCCTGGCCTCGGAGCTGGAAGGCTTGCCCGGCGGGGAGCTGGCGATGCTGTTCCCGGTCCGTTCCCTGCAGGCGATGCCCTTCCGGGCGGCCAGCACGGAGGACGAACTGTTCGAGGATCTCGCCGTGATGCACGCCGAGCGGCTCGGGATCCGCCCGGATCCGATGGCCGGCCAGCTCAGCGACACCTTCGTGGTCGAGAAGGAGGAGGAAAGCACGGTGCTGCTCCACGTGGCCCTGCAGAATCCCGGCGAGGGCGAGCTGCCGGTCCGCACCCCGAAGGAGTTCGACCTTTCGCCTCGCGCCTACGGGGTGAGCGGCGACGAGGTTTGCCTGTGGCGGGAGCTGGGACGCTGGGTGTTCGCCGTGTATGTCGGCGGCAAACTGATCTACTGCCAGGCCACCTCGTCCTCGGACGTGGAGCCGGGCCTCGACGTGCGTCGCGAGGTGCAGCTCGCCATCAGCCAGCTCAATCTCCAGGGCCTGAAAATCCGCCCGGCGACCTGCCGCGTGTGGCCGCCGGCCGCCGAGCTGGGATCGCCCGGGCAAATGGACGGCCTGTTCGGCGAGACGATCGTCGAGCGCCGGCCCGATCCGGTGTTCCCCGAGCCGCCGAGCGCGATCCTGCCCGCCGATGTCCGCGCCGCCCGCCGCGAGCGCCAGCGGCGGAACCAAGTCGTCGCCGTGGTGGCGCTGGTGGCGCTGGCGTATCTCGGCTTCGTCGGCTGGCAGGCCTTCGGCCTGTGGCAGTCGATGAGTGAACGGAACAAGCTGGCCAAGGATGCCTCGTCCGTGTCCGGCGTTTCCTTCCAGTTCCAGGAACACCAGAACAAATGGACGGAGTTGGGGCCGGTCGTCGTGGATGAACAAAGCCTGCTGGAAGTGATGCGGGAGGTCAAAGAGTCGATCCCTCGCAATTCCGGCCTGCGGCTGAAAACGGCCGATCTCGACCTCGACCAGAACAATTTCACGTTGATTGGCACCGCTCCGCAGTCCGCTCCCGTGACGGCCTTTTCCCTGGCGCTGAAGCGTAACCCGAACCTGCGGTGGCTGGACTGGAACAACGAGCCGGCGGTCAACAAGAACGGCACCTGGGAGTTCCGCTTCGTGGCGACCTCCGAGGATCTGATCAAAGCCCAATCACCGCAGTGATGATTCTTTCGACCGACAACTTCTATTCTCCGCGGGTTTCACCGCCACGGAACCGCGCATGAAATCCCGCGAGAAAAAACTTCTGATCGGACTCGGCCTCGCGATTTTCGTGATGGGCAACTTCGTCGGCTTCAAGTTCCTCCAGAATTCCAAGATGAATGTGGAGAAGCAAACCGCCGAGTATCAGCAGACACTCAATCGGGCCCGGTTCGCCAGCGAGCAGTCCGATGCGGTGCAGGGGGAGATCGAGTGGCTCGACAAGAACCTGCCCGACCCGAAGGAGTCCGAGCTGGTGCCCTCGCAGCTCGAAAGCTTCGTCACCGGCCGCGCCACCGCCGCCGGCCTCACGGTGACCCGCCCGCAGATCCTCGATAACCAGACCGATGGCGCCTACTTCGAGCGGGCCCGTTTCAAGATCAATGTCACCGGGCGCGAGGACGCGCTCTACCGGTGGCTGGTCGAGCTCAACAGTCCGAAGAATTTCCGTGCCGTGACCGCCCTGCGCCTCAGCCCGAACCGCGAGGACGACACGCTCATCGACGCCGCCGTGCAGGTCGAGGAGTGGTTCCAGCCCAAGACGCCATGAAGACGATTTTGCTCCTGACCGCCGCGCTTTCCCTGCCGCTGCTGGCCGCTCCGCCGAGGGAGCCGACCCTGACGCGCTACAGCTCGCTGTGGACGGATTCCCCGTTCACCACCAAGCCGCCGCCGCCCGAGGGACCGGTGGCCGTGAATCCCTTCGAAGGCTATTCGTTGGGCGGGATTTCGAAGCTCGAGGACGGGTATTTCGCCATCCTCCTCAATGCCAAGGATCCCGAGGAAAAGGTGCTCATCCGGCCGGGCTACAAGTCGGATTTCGAAATTCTGGAGGTCAACTGGTCCGACACCAACTGGAAGGAAACCACGGTGAAGGTGAAGAATGGGGCCAAGACCGGCACCATCGCCTTCGATGACGCCCAGCTTTCGCTCAAGGCTCCGACCGCGGCGCCCCAGCCGGCGGCGAACAACGCCAACGCCCAGCCGGCCCAGAACAACAACCCGCAGCGGGGCAACAACCAGAACGGCCGGCGGCCGCGTCCGCGGGTGGTGGTGCCACCCAAGACCAACTAGTCGTTCCCATTCCGGCCGCAAACCCTTCGCAACCGACCGCTTTTTCCTGACTTCATGCAACTGAACCGCCTTTCCTTCGCCCTGTTTCTCGCCGGGACGATCGCTGCCACCGCCCAGAACCCGCCCGGTCTTCCTCCCGGACTCAACCGGCCCCAGGTGCCGGGTGCCCCGGGTGCCGAAAATGGCGACCTGACCGTGCCCATGGCCCCACCGCCAGGAGAGGTGGACCCGAACACGGTCATCAATGAAGACCTCATCTACGCCAAGCTCAACGGCGACGACCTCGCCGAGCTCTACCGCAAGTTCACCGGCCGGCGGGTGACCGTCAGCCCCGAAGCCGCCGCGGCCGAGTTCCGCTTCATCCAGCGCGCGCCGATGACCTACGGGCAGGCGACCCTGCTCCTCAAGGCCCAGGCCCTCCTCAGCGGGTTCGTTTTCGTCCCCGATCCGAATCCCGGTCTCACGGATCACGACATCCTGGTGACCGCCGCGGGCGGCACCAATCCGAAGGGACAGGGCGTGGAGGTGATCCTCGATCCCGACGAACTGCCCGATGACGATCGCGTGGTTTCCTACGTGATGAACCTGAAAGTCATCAAGCCGGACGAAATCCAGCGCGTCTTCACCACCATCGTCGGCCAGTTCGGCGCCTATGGCTCCATCACTCCCATCCCGAACGCCGGGGCGGTGGTGATCACGGAAAAAACCTCGCTCATCCGCCGCTTGATCGAGCTGCAGAAGGAAATCGACGTCTCCAGCACGGTGGCGACGCGTTTCATCCCGGTCCAATACGCCGATGTGACCGAGCTGGCGGAGACGCTCAACGAGATCCTCAACACCCAGCAGCAGGAGCAGCGCTCGACCGGGGTCAACCGCGGCGCGAACGCCAACAACAACAACGCCGTCGCCAACAACACCCCGCCGGGTCTGCCGGGCGGAGCACCCGCAGCCGCCACGGCGGCGGGCGTGAGCAGCGCGGCGGAGGAGGTGCCGATCCAGATCGTGCCGGACAGCCGCACCAATCGCATCTTCGCCATGGGCCGGCCGGTCGATATCGTCTTCATCGAGGGCTTGGTCGCCGAGTTCGACACCAAGACCGACGAACGGAACTACCTCCGGCGCAAGCTGCGCTTCGTGGCGGTGGCGGATTTCCTGGATATCGCCGAACCCGCCCTGCAGCGGGCGTTTTCCGGATCGACCGACGGCTCCGGTGGAACCGGAGCCAGCGGCGCGAACTTCGGCGGCAACAGCTCGTCGCGCTCGAACCGCTCGTCGAATTTCAACGCCTCCGGCAGCAACAACCGCAGCAATTTCGGCAACAGCAGTCTTGGCAACAACAACAGCAGCCTCGGTGGTGGGGGTGCCGGGGGCGGACTCAGTGGCGGAAGCTCGCTGCAGGATCCCGACATCAACAGCGCGCCCGAGGCACGGCTGGTGGGACGCACGCTGCTGGTGGCCGACAACATCACCAACTCGCTGCTGGTCCAAGGGCCGCCGGCGAGCGTGGAAATCATCAACAACCTGCTCGATCAGATCGACGTGAAGGCCGACCAGGTGATGATCTCGGCCGTCTTTGGTCAGCTTTCGCTCGGGGATTCGCTCAATTATGGCATCGACTACCTGCGCACGGTCAATGCCGCGCAGGTCGCCAAGGGTAACGGAGCGCTGGCGGGGTCGGCGGGGGGCGGGAGCAATGACTTCATCAATCCGCAGACGCTGATTTCACCCGACCTCATCCCGCAGGCTTCGGGACTCAATCTCTACGGCTTGATCGGCGACAACTGGGGCATCTACCTCAACGCGCTGCAGTCCGACTCCCGCTTCGAGGTGCTCTCCCGGCCCACCATTTTCACGGCCAACAACCGCAAGGGGACGATCTCGTCGGGTCAACGGATCGCGGTGCCATCGAACACCAACAGCTACCAGGGCAACATTTCCACCAACATCGAATACCAGAATGTCTACCTGACGCTGGAAGTGGTGCCGTTGGTGAACTCGGACAACGAAATCACCCTCGAGATCGCGCTGGTGAACGAAGAACTCGGCCAGACCCGTGTGATCGATGAGAACGTTGCCGTGCCGGACATTCTCAGCCGCCAGGTGCTCACCTCGGTGACGGTGCCCGACGGGGGAACGATCGCCCTCGGTGGCCTGATCACTTCGAAAATCAACGACACGGTGAAGGGGGTTCCGCTGCTCAGCGACATCCCGGTGGTGGGCAAGCTGTTCTCGCAGACCGTGAAGTCGGAGGACAAGGCCGAGTTGCTGGTCTTCATCCAGCCGAAGATCATCAAGGACTCCACCGATCTCTACGACGCCCAGGTCGATGTCGATTCCCGCTATGACGTGGCGGAGAAAGCGCGCGACTGGTCGCAGCCGCCGGTGATCGTGCAGGACAAGCCGGTGGTCGATACCAAGGGCAAGGGTGGCGATGTGCAGCCGGTGCTGGTGGTCCCCGAGGAGCAGGACGAACGGCGCAGCCGCCGCACGCTCGGGCGTCCGACCTCCGCCTTCCGCCGCTGAGCGCCAGGTCAGGCCGCACCCGCCCGGGAACTACGGAGCTTTGCGCGTCAGCGCGGGCAACCGGGGGCTTGCCAACCGGAGGAGCAGCGAGCATTTTCCGGGCACGCATCCTCCAAATAAGAGGAAATCCGACTCGTTTTCCAAAATCCCACCATGTCCGAAATCACCGTAGAGCAGCTCGATCCGTCCGTTAAGTCCCTCTATGACAAGGCGCAGGCCGCCGTTCAGAAAAGCAATCCGGGGTATGCCGTGAAGTTGCTGCTGTCGGTCGTGAAGGACGCCCCCGGATTTCTCGAAGGCCGCCAATTGCTGCGCAAGTGCGAGGCCGCGGCCACCGGCGGCGCCAAGAAAAAGTCCGGCGGCCTGTTCGGGATGAAGACCGGTGGCGGTCTTGGCACCATGAAGATTTCCTCGGCCGTCAAGAAGGACCCGCTGGCGGCGCTGCCGCTGATCGAGTCCGAACTGGAGTCCGACCCCTACAATCCCGAGGTCAACGAGGTGCTCTACAACGCCTTCGTGTCGCTCGACTGGATCGACAGCGCGGCCTTCGCCCTGGAGACCGTCCGCAGGGGCCACCCGGAGCAGACCAAGCTGATGCACAAGCTGGCCGACTTCTACCTCGCGCACGGCCGCAGCATGAACGCGGCCGAGGTTTACCGCGATATCATCAAGCACGACCCGACCGACTCCGTCGCCATCAAGGGCGAGAAGGACTCGACCGCCCGCGCCTCCATGGAGAAGCAGAAGTGGGGGGAAAACACCGACATGAAGGACCTCATGCGGAACAAGGGCGAGTTCGAGGAGATGGAGAAAAAGTCCCGGACCGGCCTGACCCGCGAACAGCTCGAGGAGCGCCGCGACGACCTGGCCACCAAGTATGCCGAGGATCAGAACAACCTGGCCGTCGTCAAGGAGCTGGCCAGCGTCTACGAGCGCCTCGAATCCTGGACCGAGGCCCGCGATTTCTATGAGTGGGCGTTTTCGCTGAGCAATGGCGACGTGGCCCTGCGCACCAAGGCCGATGCGATGAGCGACAAGGCCAAGGAGCTGGAGATGGCCGAGCTGGAGCGTCGGGCGCAGGAAAATCCCGACGATCCCGAGGTCAAGGCGATGCTCGAGGAACGCCGCCAGACCCGCATTCAGGAAGCCGTGGCGGATGCCACCCGGCGCATGGAGCAGAACCCGACCGATCCGGTTCTGCGCTACGAGCTTGGAAAGGCGCTCTACGATGCCGGCGACTATAGCGGTGCCATCCCGCAGCTGCAGCAGGCCAAGCGCAACCCGCACATCCAGTCGAAGGTGCTGCTCCTCCTCGGCCGGACCTTCAAGGCCAAGGGCATGCTCGACATGGGCGTCAAGCAGCTCGAGAGCGCGCTGGAAGACCTCATTTCCATGGACAACGTGAAGAAGGAGGTGCTCTACGAAAAGGGCCTCCTGCACGAGGAGATGGACGACAAGGAAGCAGCCATCGCCTGCTTCAAGGAGATTTACGAGGTCGATTACGGCTACCGCGACGTCGCCCAGCGCGTCGAGTCGTCCTACGGCGGCTGAGGCATCGCCTTGGCAAGGATTCCCGCCGCCCGCTCTCCGGTTCTGCCCCGGGGGACGGGCGGCTTTTTCGTGCCCTGCGCGGACCTCAGGACCCCGTGGCGGCGGGGGCGGACTTCATCACCTCCTCGAGCGTGCGCTTGCCGATCACCCAGTCGTCGGCCACCGCCTCGGTGATCCGCCATTGCCTCGGCTCGGCACCTTCCTCGTGGCGGATGCGAAGTGTCATGCGGAAAGGAACCCTCTCGAGCATCTGCTGGCTTCTCACCCGGCCCAGCGCCATCAGGTCGTCGAGGTGATGCCGGTTGCGGTTTTCGACCCGCTCGATCGCGGCTTCCGTCGCGCTGCTCCGCGGGCAGTAGGCGGTGATCATCTGGCCGTCCTCGGTGTCGGTGGAGCGGATGAGGTAGCACGCCCACTCGGCGTCGTTGGCGTAGAGGTTGTTGAAGTAGTAGTCGCGCGACACCACGCCGCGGATCAGCGCCTCGTCGGTGCGGTTGGCGGCTACCTCCGCAAAGGGCGGATCGCAGTGGCGGGAAAAGGCATCGAAGTCGATCTCCCAGCGGCCGCCCTCGTCCGGAGTGAAGGCGATCAGGCGGATGTCGCTGGTGCCGTAGCGGACGCAGGCCCGCTGGAGGTTGGCGACCTCGCACTGCGACGGGCCGAGCCATTCGGGCTCGATGTGCTCCGGCGCGTGGCGGCGGATGTCGGCAAGGAGGTGCAGCGCGTCGCGGGTGTCGACCTCACCCGGCCGCAGCAGGAGCTCGAGTTCGGACGCGGAGGTGGCGTCGAGCAGCCGCCGCGCCATGTCCAGGGCGCGCTCGCCGGACAGGGCGGGGAGCGCTTCGGGCGAGACGTCGATCGCGGAGCCGGCCAGGCTGGGCAGGATCGACTTTCTCTGCTGGACCAAGGTCCACACCACGGCCCCGAGGAAGCCGAGCCCGATCACGCAGAAAACGAGGATCAACCAGCGGCTCAGCACCGCCGAGCTGCGTCCGCGGTGGCGGTGGCGGTGCCTCTTGCTCCTCCGGCGTCGCGAGGGATGGGTGGAGGGGCCGATTTTCTGAAGCTCACCCAGCTCTCTGGCATCCCCCGCCACCCGATGCTCGATCGAACTCTTTTTGGGAGCGTTTCTGGCGGGGAGGGGGTCCATGGCTCAGCGGGGATAAAGGGTGATCCTTGTCGAATCGTAGCGATCGTCGGGGCGGAAAAGCCAGCCCGGCTGGCGGTTGCGCACCTCGTAACCGGTCAGCATGAACTCGGGGAGGATCTGGTTGCTGTTCGGATCGTAGGCTTTCTTGCCCGTGAAGTATCCCCGCAGCTTGTATTCGTAGTTCTGGTCGTAGCCGTAGGCCGGCGATCCGTTTTCCGGCAGGCGGTCGGGGGTGCGTTTCTTGTCCTCGCGCATCAGCACCAGCTGGGCCCGGTTCCACGATTCCCGGGGGCGGCGCACGTAGCCCCAGAAGCGCGTTTTTTGCACATAGTAGCGCCGGCCGACGAAGTAATCGCCCTTCGGCTCCGCGGCGATCTCCGCCTTGCGCCCATCTTCGGTGGGCCCCCCCATGTTTCCGGTGCCCAGCGGGCCGGCACATTGACAGAGCAGAAGGGCGGCGAGCACCGCCGACGACAGGGCAAGAGGGCGAATCATGTGCCTGCGACGGTAGGGGAACCCGGTTGACGGCGGCAAGCGCCAATCAGGAGCCTTCCGTGACCCTCCGTAGGTCCACCCCATGTCAGGAAAAGCCACTTGCATGCCCTCCGGGGGCCGGGTAAGCACGCCGCTCCGTATCCGCGCCGTCGCGGTTTCCGGACTTTCCGCATGAAGCTCGCATCCCTACTGACCCCCGATCAGGTCATCCTGGACATGCGCTCGGAGGAGCACCTGCCTGCGATTGCGGAACTCGTGGACCATCTGGTCGGCCTCGGCAAGCTGCCGACCGACCTGCGGGGCGAAATGCTCGCGGCGCTCGAGGCCCGCGAGGAGCAGGTCAGCACCGGCATCGGCTACGGCGTCGCCATCCCGCATGCGTTTTCGGAAAAAATCGAGGACGTGATCGCCGTCTTCGGCCGCTCCAAGGACGGCATCGACTTCGAGGCGCTCGATAACGGCCCGGTCCGCTTCGTGATCCTCTTCATCGTGCCGAAGAAGGACTACCAGCTCCATTTGCGGACCCTGGCGGCGATCGCCAAGATGTTCACCAACTGCGAGATCCGCAAACAGCTCGCCGCCGCGGAGAGCAGGACGGAGATTCTCGACATTTTGGCTGGCAAGGCATCCGGCAACGCGGCGTGACTTCCGGCATGACCTTGCAGCGACAATTCGAGTCCGCGCTGGCGGACGCGTTCGGGAAAGTTCTCGGGGAAAAAACCGACGCGTCCGTGGTGGCCGCCGCCGACCTGCGATTCGGCGACTACCAGAGCAACGCCGCCATGGCACTGGCCAAGAGCCGCCGCACCAACCCCCGCGAGCTGGCCGGCAAGGTGATCGAGGCGCTCGACCTCGGCGGGCTTGGCACCGCCGACATCGCGGGGCCGGGTTTCATCAACATCCGCGTGGCCCCGGAAACCTATGCCCGCCACACCGCGGAACTGCTGGCCGATGAGCGCCTCGGCGTGCCGGCCATCGGCGACGGCCGCACGGTGGTGATCGACTTTTCCGCGCCGAACGTGGCCAAGCCGATGTTCGTCGGCCACATCCGCTCGACCATTCTCGGCGACGCGCTTTCCCGCATCGCGCGCTTTCTGGGTTTCCACGTCATCGCCGACAACCACATCGGCGACTGGGGCACGCAGTTCGGCATGATCCTCTACGGCTGGAAAACCCAGCTCGACGAGGCGGCGCTGGCGGAAGATCCGGTCAACGAGCTGGTCCGCATCTACCGTGCGATCAACGCCGCGACCAAGGACGACCCGGCCGTGCGGGAGTCATGCAAGGCGGAGCTGGTCAAGCTGCAGGCCGGCGACGAGGAGAACCTCGCGATCTGGAACCGCTGCGTGGAGCTCTCGAAGCAAGGGCTTCAGAAGATCTACGACCGCCTCGACATCCGCTTCGACCACTGGCTGGGCGAGAGTTTCTACAACGACCGCCTCGGGCCGCTGGTCGAGGAGTTCATCGAAAAGGGGCTCGCCCGCGAGAGTGAGGGAGCCATCTGTGTCTTCGCCTCCGGTGAGCTGCCGGACGAGCAGGACCCTTTCCGCATCCAGAACAAGGAAGGCTGGCAGGACAACCCGGCCATCATCCGCAAGGCCGACGGCGGCTTCCTTTACGCCACCACCGACCTGGCCACCGTCGAGTATCGCGTGGACGAGTGGAAGGCCGACGAGATCTGGTATGTGGTCGGCGTGCCGCAGCAGCTGCATTTCCGCCAGATCTTCGATGCCAGCCGGCGCTGGGGGAAGGATGCCGGGTTCCGCCACATCGCCTTCGGATCGATCCTCGGCGAGGACCGCAAGGTGCTGAAAACGCGCTCGGGCGACAACGTCCAGCTCGCCGACGTGCTCGATGAAGCGGTCGAGCGCGCCGGTCAGGTGATCGCCGAGAAAAACCCCGACCTCGAGAACGCCGGGGAGATCGCCGAGATCGTCGGCATCGGCGCGGTGAAGTTCGCCGAGCTGTCGCAGCACCGCCTCACCGACTACGTCTTCGCCTGGGACCGCATGCTCGCGTTGCAGGGAGACACCGCGCCTTATCTCCAATACAGCTACGTCCGGATCCGCTCGATTTTCCGCAAGCTGGAGGGCGGCTTCGATCCGGCTTCGGCGAAACTGTCGCTCCACGAGGACGCGGAGGTCCACCTGGCCCGCCTGCTCGCCCGCTACGGCGAGACGGTGCCGGTGCTGCTCGATGACCACCGGCCGAACCTGCTGGCGAATTATCTGCTCGAGCTGGCCCGCGCCTTCCATTCCTTCTTCGAGGCCTGCCCGGTCCTGAAGGCGGAGCCGGAGGTCCGCGACAGCCGCTTGGCGCTGTGCGAGCTCACCTCGCGGGTCCTCGAACACGGCCTCGGTCTGCTCGGCATCCGCTGCCCGGAGCGGATGTGAGGGGAGTTTGACTCGATCTCGCTGCCAGTGCACGATGTCGCCATGAACTACCGGATCCGGTTGATCGAAACGGACGAAGGCTGGTCGGTGTCTTGTCTCGATCTGCCAGGTTGTCACTCGCAAGGGAGCACCCGCGAGGAAGCCCTCGCGGCCATCCGCGGAGCGATTCAAGACTGCTTTCGGCCGAGGCCGAGGAGTCGGGAATCCGGAGCGCTGAAACCCTCGATATCGCCATCTGAGGTCATGCCCAGATTGCCCGGCATCGGTCAGAGAGATGCGGTGCGCGTTTTTCAAAAGATCGGCTATCGGGTGGTTCGTGAATCGGGTCACCTCGTCATGAGCAACGGCGTGGTCCGTCTGGAGACTCCAGGGCATAACCCGATCAACGCCATCACGATGGGCGCGATCGCCAAGGATGCAGGGCTGACGCCCGAGGCTTTTCGGGAGTTGCTTTGATTTTTCCCGGAGTCCGATGGCTACGGAATCTTCCGAAGGCGTGCTTGCGGAGCAGGCGCATCGCTTCTAACTCTTGATCGCAAGCATGCAGGAAGAAGCGCCCCGGATTCCCTTTTATGTCATCGGTCACCGCAACCCGGATACCGACGCGATCTGCTCGGCCATCGGCCAGGCCGAGTTGCTGCGGGAGACCGGAACGCCGGAAGCCGTCGCCGCCCGCTGCGGCGTGGTGCCCCAGCGGACCGCGTGGGTGCTCGACCAAGCCGGCGTGCCCGAGCCGGAGCTGGTGACCGACGTCCGCATCACCGCCGGCATGATCTGCCGGCGGAATATCGTCGCCGCCCGCGAGGACGATACTTTCCTCAGGGCCTACCGCAGCATGCTCTCGCACGGCGTGCGCTGCGTGCCGGTGGTGGATGACGAAAACGAAGGCGAAGTCGTCGGCATGCTGCGCTACCTCGACCTGCTGGAGTTGTTGCTGCCCGGCGACGGCTCGAACATGGTGGTGCGAACCGTCCACGTCTCGATCGCCAAGATCGCCGCCACCCTGCAGGCGGAGTCCGTGGGTGCCCCGTTTCCCCAGGAGAATGGCTCGGAGGATCTCATCATGCTGGTCGGCGCGTCGTCGCAATCGACCGTCAACAACCGCCTCACGACCGCCACGAAAGAAGGCACCGTGGCCCGTTTCCTGGTGATCTGCGGCGACCGCCCGGTGGTCCAGCACTACGCCATCGACCACGGCACCCGCATGCTGATCGTCACCGGCGGAAATGCGGTCGATCCCGAGCTGCGCAAGCTGGCCAAGGAGCGCGGCGTGGTGGTCCTTCAATGCCCGCAGGACACGGCCAGCACCGCCACCCTGATCCGCTGCTCGCGCACCGTGGAGCAGGTGATGGAAAAGGAGTTCGCCACCATCAACGAGAACGAGCCGGTGTCGCCCCTGCGCAAGTCGCTGGCGGCGCTCGATCAGGAGCTGTTCCCGGTGATCGGTTCCGAGGGCGGCGTGGTCGGTGTGATTTCCAAGTCCGACCTCGTCGATCCGCCGCGCGTGCGCGTGGCCCTGGTCGATCACAACGAGTTCGCCCAGGCCGTCCGCGGCGTGGACGAGGCGCATGTGGTCGAGGTGACCGATCACCACCGGCTGGCGGGCGATCTCGTTTCGCGCGAGCCGATCCGTTTCCTCAACGAGCCGGTGGGCTCGACCTGCACCTTGGTCGCGCGGAAGTTCGTCCACCGCGACCTCGAGCCGACCTCCGGCACGGCGATGTGCCTGTGCGCGGGGATCATTTCCGACACGCTCTGCCTGACCTCGCCCACCACCACCCAGCTCGACCGCGAGATGCTCGATTGGCTGGGCAAGATCGCCGGCATCAACCCGGAACAATTCACCAAGGATTTTTTCGCCGTCGGCTCGCTGCTCAGCTCCGGCTCGATCGAGGAGGTTCTCAATACCGACCGCAAGGAATTCGAGGAGGGCGGGGCGAAGATGACGATCGCCCAGATCGAGGAACTCGGCCTGCAGGCCTTCAAGAGCCGCCGCAAGGACCTCGAGGAAGGCCTCAAGAAAATGGTCGACGACAACGACTACGACCTGGCGATCCTGGCCGTGACCGACATCGCCAAGCACCACAGCCTGATTCTCGCGGCCGGCAATCCGCGGATGATCGGCGCGCTGCCCTTCGAGAAGATCGACGCGACGCTCTACAACGCCCCCGGCGTGGTGAGCCGGAAAAAGCAGCTCTTCCCCGCGGTCAGCCAGGCGATCCAGAGCGCCGGGTGAAAAAAAGGGTCGCGAGACCCGCAGCGCCGGACGCGGAGAATCCGCTTGGCTGGAGCCGGCGGGGCGGCCAGCTTGCCGCCGCCATGACCCGATTCCGCCCCTGCATCGATCTTCACCAAGGCCAGGTGAAGCAGATCGTCGGCGGCACCTTGCGCGACGAAGGGCCGGGCCCGGTCGAGAACTTCACTGCCGAACAAGGGGCGGGGTGGTTCGCCGGGAAATTCCGCGACGATGATCTGCGCGGCGGCCACGTGATCCAGCTCGGTCCGGGCAACGACGAAGCGGCAAGGGAAGCCTTGGCCGCTTGGCCGGGCGGACTCCAGATCGGCGGCGGCATCCGTGCGGAAAACGCGGCGGAGTGGTTGGAGGCCGGGGCCAGCCACGTGATCGTGACCTCCTGGCTTTTCGAGGACAACGTGCGCTTTTCCGAAAATCGCGTGAAGGCGCTGGTGGCCGAAATCGGGTCCGAGCGATTGGTGATCGACCTTTCCTGTCGCCGCCGCGGCGATCGCTGGGTGGTGGCCACGCAGCGCTGGCAGACGATGACCGACCTGGAGGTCACGCCGGCCACCCTCGATGCGCTGGCGGAGCACTGCGACGAGTTCCTGATCCATGCCGCGGATGTCGAAGGTCTGTGCGGCGGCATTGATGCCGGACTGGTCGAGCTTCTCGGCTCCTGGAACGGCCGGCCGGTGACCTATGCGGGAGGCGTGGCGACGATGGACGACCTTTTGCAAATCGATCGACTGAGCGGCGGGAACCTCGATGTCACCGTGGGTTCGGCGCTGGATCTCTTCGGCGGCAGTGGTGTGGGCTACGAGGATCTCGTGGCTTGGAGCCGGCGGGCGGGTTGACGGACCGGCCGGGCCGGAGTCCTATAGAGGCACCATGGTGTTAGGTCCGCACTCCGAAGGCTTGCCGCAGTGGCTCGATCTCGAACCCGAGATCCTGAGCCAGATCAGCTGTCGTCCCGGCGGCCAGCGCTGTCTTTCGGGCGGCGGGGAACTGCTGCTGGTGGTGCACGAGGTGCCGGAGCCGAAGGTCCCCGAGCGGGCGGCCCGTTTTTTCATCCGCCGCGAGGAGGGCGAGTGGGACGATGGCGAAGGTCATGGCCTTGAAGCGCTCGGTCGGCTGCTGGATCGCTATCAGGAAACGATCGACCGCTACGAGGCGAGCATCGATGAGCTCGACACCGCCGCCGAGGTGTTCGCGATGATTCGTCACGCCGGGCCGATCGCCCGCACGCTGCGCAACCTGACCGTGGCCTTGAGGTCGGCCGTGGACCTGGCGCGGGAGGATCGGCAGCTGATCGAGCTGCGCGACCGCGCATCAGACATCCTGCGGGCGGCGGAGATTCTCTATCACGACGCGAAGCTGACGCTCGACTTCTGGCAGGCGGAGAGCGCGGAAGAGCACCAGGAGGCGGCCGAGCGGTTGAACGTGATCGCCTACCGCCTCAACCTGTTGGCTGGGTTTTTCCTGCCGCTGGTGGCGATGGGCGGGCTGCTGGGGATGAACGTCAACATCCCGGACGTCTTCCGCAACCTGTTCTGGGGCATCCTGGCGATGGGCATGCTGGCGGGCGTGGGTTTGCTGATTTTCGCCGGCTGGAACCTGAACAAGAAGTCGTGAGCGGGATCGCCATCCTGTTGGCCGCCGTGGCGGTGCTGGCGGGGGTGACGTGGTGGCACGCGTCGCGGAAATCCCGTCGTCGCCGTGCCTGGCGGGCGACCCGGCTGGGGGGCGGGCGCGCGGCGGTGGTCGAGCGGTTGTTTCCGCTGTGGAAACGGGTGCCGGAAGCGACCCGGCGGTCGGCCGAGGGCTGGATGCGGGTGTTTCTGGAGGAAAAGTCCTTCGAGCCCTGCGGGGGACTGGAGGCGGTGACGGAGGAGATGATGCTGGCGATCGCCGCGCCGGCCTGCCTGCTGATCGCGCACCGGCCGCAGGACTACTATGAATCCTTGAGATCGGTGCTGGTCTATCCGGATGCCTACCGGGTGCGCGACGAATGGGGACTCGAGGATGTGCGCCTCGGCGAGTCTTGGGGCAGCGGCAGCGTGGTGCTGGCGTGGCAGAGCGTGCTGCAGGGCGATGCCAACCCGGAGGACGGGCTGAACGTGGTGCTGCATGAGTTCGCCCATCAGCTCGATCAGGAAGACGGCGCGGCCGACGGCGTGCCGGAATTCGAGGAAATGGAGGACTACGGCCGCTGGTCGCGGGCGATGGCGCCGGCCTACGAGTCCTTTGTGGAGCGGGTGAATGCCGGCAAGCGCACGGTGCTGGACGACTACGGCGCCGAGAGCCCGGCCGAGTTTTTCGCGGTGGCGACCGAGACCTTTTTCGAAAAATCAGCCGCGCTGAAACGCGAGGAGCCGGAGGTTTATGCCGAGCTGGCGCGATTCTACGGCATGGATCCGGCTGCTTGGTAATCGCCTTGCCGGTGGCGCGCGCGGCGGGTGAGCATCGCGCCGCAATGGCGATGTGGCACTATGGCGTGGAAGGTCGGTCGAAGGGACCGGTCGAGGACGACGAGCTGCGGGCGATGCTGGCCGCCCGCCTGATCGACCACCGGACCTATGTCTGGCGGGAGGGCATGGAAATGTGGCTGCCGCTGGCGGAAACGCCGGAGTGGAAAGACCAGCTCGTTTCGGCCGGCGGCCGGGCGATGAACGCGCCGGGTGTGGTGCCGAACCACGGCTACGCGGTGACCAGCCTGTGCTGCGGGATCGGCTCTCTGGTGCTGATCTTTACCTGCATGATCGGTTTTTTGGCGGCGATTCCGGGAGTCGTGTTCGGGCACATGGCACTGCGGGAAATCCAGCGGCACCCCCTGCCGATGGGCGGCCGTGGGATGGCGATCGCGGGGCTGATCATGAGCTATCTGACGCTGTCGCTGTATGTCATCGGTGGGCTGATCTTCGTCTTCGTGCTGGTGACGCAAGGAACGAGGTGACACGTCGGCCCTGAGCTTTTAAGCAAGGCGCATGAGCGAGTGGTATTTTGCCAAGGGCACGGATCGTCACGGACCGGTGAGCCAGGAAGCGTTGTTGGAAATGGTCCGCAGCGGCCAGGTCGGGACCGCGGATCTGGTGTGGAAGGAGGGAATGGAGGGCTGGGAGCCGGTGTCGAAGGTGCCGCTGCTCGCCGCCGCGGCGTTGGCCCAGGCCCCCGCGACGAGTCCGCCGCCGCCGATGGCTCCGGTTTCGCCCTACCAAACGCCTGCTGCGCCGAGCTACACGTCCACGCCGGGCGTCACCGAAAACATTCCGACCTACCTCTGGCAGTCGATCGTGGTGACGCTCCTGTGCTGCCTGCCCTTCGGGATCGTAGCCATCGTGTTCGCCTCGCGGGTGAGTTCCTTGAAATATCGCGGCGACGCCGCCGGGGCGCGCGAGGCCTCGGACAAGGCGAAGTTTTGGGTAAACGTTTCGGTGATCTCCGGGATCGTGATCAATGTCATCTTCTTCGTGATCGGCATGTTCACCAACGAGCCTGTTCCGCAGTAGGAAGGTCATGAAACCGTGGCGACTGGCGATCTTGCTGGCCGGCTGCGCCGTGGCGGGCGTGGGTGCCTGGTGGCTGGCCACCCGCGGCGTGGCGGCCTCGCCGTTGATGTGCGGACTGAACCGCTGGACGGGGCTTCACTGTCCCGGTTGCGGGATGACGCGCGCCGCCTACTCCTTGCTCCACGGCCATCCGTGGCAGGCCTTCCGTTTCAATCCGCTGGGGATGGTGGTGCTGCCGCTGCTCGGGCTGATGGCGTTGCCGGAAATCATCGGCTGGGTGAAAAACGAGCCACCGAAGCGCTGGGTCCGGCTCAATCACCGCTGGGCGATGGTGCTGGTGGTGGCGGTGATCGCCTTCGGCATCCTCAGGAACCTGCCGTGGGCACCGTTCCACTGGCTCGCGCCGACCTCACTTGCCAAGTAGCTTGGCCACGTGCTTGGCGAGCACGTCGACCTCCAGGTTCACCTTTTGGCCGGGGGAGCGGGTGTGGAGGTTGGTGCGCCCGAAGGTGTGGGGGATGATCCAGAAGGTGGCCAGCGAACCCTCGAGCTCGGCGATGGTCAGCGAAATGCCGTCGATCGCCAGCGAGCCCTTGTCGATGCAGTAAGGCACCAGGTTCTCCGGCAGACGGATGGCCAGCCGGTGATCCTGGCCGATCGCTTCGAGGGCTTCGATTTCCCCGCTGCCATCGACGTGGCCGAGCACGAAATGCCCGCCAAAGCGGTCGCCGGCCCGCAGGGCGCGCTCGAGGTTGACGGTCGAACCCTCGGCGAGGTCGCCCAGCGAGGTGACGGCGAGCGTCTGGCGCAGCACGTCGAAGGAAGCGGTGGCATCGTCGTGCTCCACGGCGGTCAGGCAGACGCCGTTGATGGCGACCGACTCTCCTTCGCCCAGTTCGGCGGCGAAGGGGATCGCGATGACCAGCCGGGCCTGCTCGCCGCGGGCCTCGATCGACCGGACGAGGCCGGTGGTTTCGACCAATCCGGTGAACATGGCTCAGTGGGCGGGTTCGGGCGTCGCCGCATCGGGAGCGGCCTCGGCGTGTTCGACCGCCGGCGGTTGCTCGAACATCTTGTCGATGCCGCGGTCCGGGAAGAGCATGAAATAGGAGCCGACGATGAAAGTCGGGATGATCGCCGCGGCGGCCAGCTTGGCGGGCGAGACACCGTCGCCGAAGAAGCGCCCGAGCAGCGCCTGGCCGGCCGGGTTCGGGGCGTTGGCGATCACGGTGAGGCCGCCGCCGGTGACCGCGCCGGTCAGGACGGCGTATTTCATGTGGGCGGCGAGGCCCGGCACCTGGCTGGCGAGGAAGGTGATCGCGGCGTTGTCGTTGAACGAGGTCAACACCGTGGCGCCGATGAAGAGCGGCCACTCGGGCAGGCTGCTGAGGATGGGGGCCAGCCACCAGCCCTGCAGGCCGCCGTGGATCACCAGGCCGGAGAGGAAGAAGCCGACCAGGATCGGACCGCGCAGGTTCACTTCATCCTGATAGTGGGCGGTGGCCAGGCGGAAGGCCAGGAAGAACAGGAAGCCACCGATGAAGATCGAGGGGAAGTGCGCGAAGTAGACGGTCACCGCCATGAAAAACAGGTGGACGATGGTGACCCACAGCGGGATCGGCCGGTGCTTGCCGGCGAGGTCGCCTTTGCCATCGCCGTCGTGATCCACCAGGCTCGAGCCGAGCTGGGTGAGTTCCTTGCGGAAAAACAGGAAGTAGAGGATGGTCGACGACAGGATCCCGAGCACGGCCTTGTCGCCGAAATGGGTGATCATCTCCGTGGTGGTCAGGCCCCACTTTTCCGGCGAGGCGACCATCAACACCGGCGGGGCGGCGAAGTTGGTGAGCACGCCGCCGACGGAGATGTTCACGAAAAGCAGGCCCAGTGTGCCGTAGGCGAACCGGGGCGAGGGGCGCAGGCTGTAGAACTTTTTGGCCAGCAGCATGGCGGAGATGGTCATGGCGCCGGGCTCGGTGATGAAGGAGCCGAGCAGCGGGCCGATGATCAGGATGGAAAGCCACCACGCGGTGGGCGTTTCCTTGCCGATCTTGGCGAACAGGCGGAGGCAGTTTTCCGCGAAGCGGAGAACCGGCCGGGTCGAGGCCAGGGCCATGATCACCACCACGAACATCGGCTCGGTGAAGTTCACCGACGACATGTAGGATTCGACCGCATCGACGTTGTAAAAGGCCATCATGGCACCCACCAGGACGATGACCCAGATGCCGAAGATGGCCTCGATCTCGCCGAGGAAGTGGAGCACCGTGGCTTTGAAACTGACCATGTCCTGCGCGTAGGCGTGCTGGCCGGCGGCTTCCTTCTGGCGGCGGATTTCCGCGTCGTGATCGTGCTGGATCTTGTGCGCGAGTTTGGTGATGGGAACCGCGAAGAAGGTGTGAAGGATGGCGCAGATGAAGATGATGGTGGCGACCAACAAAAAGGGCTCCTCGTGGGCCCGGAAGCTGATCTTTTCCATGATCGAGGTCTTGCCGGCGGCTTCCTCGAGGGCGCTGAAGTTGTCCATCGCCACCTTGAAGGGCGGCGGCTCGGCCGAGTGCCCCGAGGCCGCAAAGGTCGGGAGCGAGAGGGAAACCAGGGAAATGAACAGGAGGAGCAGGTGCTTCATCGGGTTCGGGGAAACGATGGCGGCAGTCTGCCGACGGTCCGCGGGGGGGCAAGGCAAACCGACCGCGGATTGCCAAGTTCCGGGCCGTTGTCTATGGGGTGGGGCCATGAACGGATGGAGCTGGCTCATCATCGCCTGCGCCGCGGCGGGAATCTCCAGCTGTGGCACGGATTCCGCGGAAACGGCGACCCAACCGCAGGTGAACCCGTTTTCGCCGGAGGCCATCCCGGCCGCGCTCCGCGGGGGCGGGAAGCCGATCGGGGGCGGCTCGACCACGCTGCCGCAAGACCTGAAGGACGACGTGGGCGTGGTGCTCAATGCCGACGACCTCGTTTTCACCGATCCGGATGCCGAGGATCCCGAGGACATCTCGACGGAGCTGCGCGACCTGCTCAGCGCCGCGCCGACCGAGGGACCCTGGCGGAAAAGCCTCAGCAACACTTTCAAGGAGGCGCGGCAGACGGGCAAGCCGGTGCTGATCTGGTTCACCGACTCCCAGTTCAGCCCGAACTGCAAGATGCTCAGCGAGGAGCTCTTCTCGAAGAAGGAATTCGAGGAATGGGCGCAGGAGAACTTCGTGCGCCTGCAGGTCGACCAGCGGGTCGAGGGCAGCAAGCTCGACAATGACGCCGCTTCCAAGGCGGCCTTCGTGAAGGAGCTCAAGAAGCGCTACAAGGTGCTCGGCCACCCGACCTTGGTCGTGCTCACGCCCTCCGGCGAGGTGATCAGCAGCTATCGCGGCTACAGCCGGGGCGAAGCCAAGTTCAAGTGGGGCCAGTTGCGGCAGGCTTCGATCCTCGCCAGGGAATCCTACGCCAACTGGCGCGAGAAGATGGAAAAGAAGGGCTATCGCGACTGGTCGGACCCCCGCGGGCGACATCTTTTCGCCAAGCTGCTGTCCTATCGCAAGGGCACGCTGATCCTGGTGGAGCCGGATGGAAACCGCGCCCGCACCCGGGAAACCAGCCTGTCACAGAAGGATCGCGATTGGATCGCCGAGCAGAAACGGCTGCGCGGCATCCAGTGATCAGCCCTCCGGCGTGGGCGGCTTGGTCGTTTCCGCCGGCGGCGGGACTTCCTGGTAGACGTGCACGTCGCGCTGCGGGAAGGGGATCGAAATGCCGGCCTTGTCGAACTCGACCTTCACCCGCTTGGTGACGTCGGAGAGCACCGTGAGGTAGTCGCTGGTCTTCGACCACGGCCAGCAGATGAAGTTCACCGACGAGTCGGCCAGCTCGCGCAGCTTGATGTTCGGCTCCGGATCCTTGAGCACCAGCGGGTGCTCGCTGACCACGCGACGGATGATTTCCTCCGCCAGGTCCATGTCGTCGTCGTAGCCGATGCCGAAAGTCATGTCGACGCGGCGGGTGGTCATGCCGGTGATGTTGGTGATGACCTGCCCCCAGACCTGCTTGTTGGGCACGATGGTCTTGCGGTTGTCGAAGGTGAGGATGGTGGTGTTGACCAGGCTCACGCTGTCGACCTTTCCCAGCACGCCGGCGATTTCGACCGCGTCGCCGACATCGAACGGGCGGTTGAACATCAGCATCAGCCCGGCGGCCAGGTTGCTGAGGCTGTCCTGCAGGGCGAAACCCAAAATGAAGGCGCCGCCGCCGATCAGGGCCAGGGCGGCACCGACGTTCACGCCGATGGTGCCGAGCGCGACGATGAGGCCGACGATCAGGATCATCCGGCGGGTCCACGTCTGGATGAATTTTCGCAGCAGGCCGGTGAGGTGGGAACTTTTCTCCAGCGCGCGCTCGGTGAGCTTGGCGATGACTTTCGCCAGGATCCAGAACACCACCATGATGCCCACGAACTGGAGGATCGCGAACAGCCAGTGGATGCCGCCGTCCTCGGAAGTCAGCCACTCGCGGGTGTCATTGTAAAAAGACTGCACGTCTTTGGGGTCGGACTTGATCCCGGCGACGGCCGCCGCGTAGGCGCGGTCGGTCTTGGGATCGCCGCCCTTCACCTCGTAGGCATCGAGGGTCACGTTGAAGCGCTTCAGCAGAGCGTCCTTTTCCTTCCGCAGGGCGGAAAGGCGCGCTTGGATGCCCGGCTTGGTTTCCTCGCTGGCGCTGCGCAGGTCGATTTCCGCCTGGGCCACCTCGACCGCCTTGGCTTTCAGAATCTTCATCCAGGCGTCGATCTCAGCGCGGATCTCGTCCTGGGTCATCGGGTCGAGCTGCAGCGCCAGAATGTCGGGATCGATGCCCGGATCGGCAACCGTGGCCACCGTTTCCGCTGCGGGCGGGTTCGGTGCGGGCTGCTGCGCGGAAATCGTGGGAGCGAGGCAGAGCAACAGGGCGAGCGCGAGCTGGGAAAGGGCCGGAAAGCGGGGCATGGCACAGCCAACCTGCGTGCGAGGACCGATTCGTCAAGCGACGGACCCGAAAGCGCCGAGGGGGCGTCACTTTCAGTCGAAAAACTTCTTGCGCGCCCCCGGCGATTCTCCTACCAACCGCGCACCCCGCTCCGGCGGGTCCGATCCCAGTCCTTGAGGAGGAAAAAGGGGCATTAGCTCAGTTGGTAGAGCACCTGCATGGCATGCAGGGGGTCAGCGGTTCGAATCCGCTATGCTCCACCACTCCGCCGTTTGCGGGGTGAAAGGGAAAATCGATCTTCGAGCGCCCGCGTGGCGGAAAAAACCACCCCGTGTCTTTCCGTAACTTGGCAAAGGGAGGGGAATTGGCGAAACTCGTTCAGATGCGTCGGGTGACCAACATTTCCGCTTACCACTTCGGCCCCCTGCGCGAGCTGAAGGAACTGCGTGAGCATTTGCTGGAGTTTTGCCGCGAGCATGAGCTCAAGGGCACCATCCTGCTCGCTCCGGAGGGCATCAATCTCTTCGTCGCCGGCAGGCACCTCGCGATCGAGGAGCTGGTCTACGAGCTGCGCACGATCCCCGGTCTGGAGCACCTGCAACCGAAGTACAGCGAGAGCGACGAGCAGCCGTTCAACCGCATGCTCGTCCGGCTGAAAAAGGAGATCATCGCCTTCGGGGTCGATGACGTGGACCCCGTCCACAGCCCGGCTCCGCGCATCAAGCCGGAGGAACTCAAGGAGTGGCTCGATGCCGGCAAGCCGGTGGTCCTCTACGACACCCGCAACGACTACGAGATCAAGCTCGGCACCTTCAAGGGCGCCGTCGCGGCAGGCATCGACCGCTTCCGGGATTTCCCCGAGGCCGTCGATAGGCTCCCCGAGGAAATGAAGGACGCCCCTGTGGTGACCTTCTGCACCGGCGGCATCCGCTGCGAGAAGGCCGCGCCATTCATGCAGCAGGCGGGATTCAAAGAAGTCTACCAGCTCGATGGCGGCATCCTGAAATACTTCGAGATGGTCGGCAGCGATCACTTCGAGGGCGAGTGCTTCGTTTTCGACCACCGCGTGGGCCTCGATCCCGCCCTGCGCGAGTCGGGCTCCGTGGTTTGTTTCTCCTGCCAGACGCCGCTGACTGCCGCCGAGGCGGAGGATCCGCGCTACGTCGAGGGCGAGTCCTGCCCGTACTGCTACGTCAGCGACGAAGCCCGCCGCCAGGCCTGCATGATCGAGCGCCAGGCCGCGCTGGATGCCGTCGCTGATCCGCTGCCCGGCAGCCAGCCGTACGACAACCTCAAGCCGATCCGCATGCCCGGCCCGCAGGCGGGAAAAACGCTGCTCGACGCGCTCGACGATCTCTTCCCGCACTTCGGGCGCGAGGGCTGGAGCGAATTGATCGAGGCCGGACGCATCATTTCCCCCGAGGAATCACCGGCCACCGCCGATCGCGTGGTCAAGGAAGGCGAGCAGTACCTGCGGCTGCTTCCCGGCACCATCGAGCCGCCGGTGAACGCGAAGATCACCCTCATTCACGAGGACGAGGCCATGTGGGCGATCGACAAGCCTGCGCCGCTGCCCATGCATGCCAGCGGCCGCTTCAACCGCAACACGCTCGACTACCTGATGCGCCAGGCCTGGGAGCCGGAGGTTCCGCGCCCGGTGCACCGGCTCGATGCCAACACCACCGGGGTCGTCATCGGCGCGCGCACCCGCCATTTCGCCAAGCTCCTGCAGCCCCAGTTTTCCCGCGGGGAGGTGGAAAAGCGCTACCTCGCCCGCGTCCACGGCCATCCCGCCGGGGACCAGTTCGTCATCGAGTCCCGCATCGCCGCCGAGGCCTGCGAACTCGGCGCGCGGGAAATCGATGACGACGGACTCGCCTCGCGCACCGACGTGCAGGTGCTGGAGCGCTGCGACGACGGCACCGCGCTGCTGCTCATCGAGCCGCACACCGGCCGCACCAACCAGATCCGCATTCACCTGTGGGAAAAGGGCCACCCCATCGTGGGCGACCCCGTTTACCTGCCCGGCGGCGCCCGCGGCAGCAAGCAGACGCTCGATCCCTCCGATCCGCCGATGCAGCTCCACGCCTGGTGGATCCGCCTCAAGCATCCTCTCACCGGGGAAATGATGCGCTTCACCGTCCCGCTCCCGGCCTGGGCGCCGAAGGACGTGGTGATCGGCGAACTCGCTGGGTCGGTCAGCTGATTTCCTGCTCGACCGATAGGTGCCCCGCCAGCGCCTGGATGGCCGCCGGTGGATGCACCGCGGACAGCGAAATCCGCAGCCTCGCGGTGCCGCGGGGGACGGTGGGGAAACGGATCGCGGGAACCAGGAAACCCTGCGCTTCCAACCGTGCCGAAGCGGCGAGGGCGGCTTCGTTTTCCCCGATGATGTGCGGGAGGATCGGGGTGCGTCCGTCCGGTGAGAGAAGTTCGATGTTTTCCCGCAAGCGTTGCCGGAGCGAACGGCCCTCGGCGGAGCGGATCAGCTCGATCGCGGCCACGGCCGCGTGGGCGAGCGCCGGCGGCGGGGCCGTGGAGAAGATAAACGAGCGGGCGCGGTTGACGAGCAGGTCGCGCCAAACCGGAGGGCAGGCGACATAGGCCCCGGCCAGGCCGGCGGCTTTTCCCAGCGTGCCCATGTGGAAATCGACGCGCTCCTGCTCGCCGAGCTCCTCGGCCAGGCCCATTCCGGTCGATCCGAGCACGCCGAGCCCGTGGGCTTCGTCGAGCAGCAGGTGGGCGCCGAACTCGTCCTTGAGGTCGAGGATTTCGCGCAGCGGACACAGGTCGCCATCCATGGAAAAGACGGACTCGGTGACGATGAGGATCCGCCCCGTGGCGTCCTTCCCGCGGATCGTTTCGAGCAGGCGGCGGAGCTTGCCGATGTCGTTGTGGGGAAACACGCGGAGGCTCGCGCCGGAGAGCCGGGCGCCATCGATCAGGCAGGCGTGGGCGAGCTTGTCGAGGATCACGTGGTCGTCTCTTCCCACCAGGGCGGGGATGATCCCGGTGGCGGCGGCGAAGCCGGAGCTGAAGCTGAGGGCGGCGCCGGTGCCCTTGGCAGCGGCCAGCGTTTCCTCCAGCGCCGTGTGCGGAGGGAGGCTGCCGGTGATCAGGCGCGAGGCGGCGGCCCCGTGGCCCCAGCGGTCGAGCCCTTCATGAAAGGCGGCCCGCAGCGTCGGGTGCGCGGCGAGGCCGAGGTAGTCGTTGGAGGCGAAGTTCCACAGCTCGCGGCCGTCGCGCACGATGCGCACGCCGGTGGCCCCCTCGAGCGGACGCAGGGAGCGCAGCAGGCCCGCCTGCCGGAGGTCGGCGAGTTCCTGCGCGGGATCGGCCATGGTCACAGGCGGGGCGATTCGAGCGCCCAGCGGAGAAGCCTTTCGGAGTCGTCCCAGATGTGCGGGGTGTTGCTTTTCAACACCACCACGATGGCGGCCCGCCCGTTGTATTCGCCGGTGCAGACCAGGCAGCGGCCGGCGGCGTTGGTGGTGCCGGTCTTCATGCCATTGCAGTAGGACACGCGCTTGAGGACCTTGTTGGTGTTCTCCAGCATCTTGGTGCGGCCGCTCGCATACTGGAACTGGTATTTTTGGGTGTTCACCCACGACCGGATCGAGCCGCTGCGGTAGGCGTGGCGGGCGGCGATCGAGATGTCGCGGGCCGTGGAATACTGGCCCTCGGCGGGGAGGCCGTTGGGATTGATGAAATGGGAGTGCTGCATGCCGAGCGAGGCGGCCTTGCGGTTCATCATCATGGCGAAGCCCTCCTGCGAGCCGCCGATGTCGCGGGCCAGCGCGCGGGCGATGTCATTGCCGCTCTTCACCAGCAGCGCCTTCAGCAGATAGCCGCGGGTGTAGGTCTCACCGGGGCGGAGGTAGAGCTTGGTGGGCTCGCAGCGGGTGTCATCGACCGTGATGGTCACCGGATCACTCAGCGGTCC
This sequence comes from Haloferula sargassicola, assembly GCF_040362925.1. Taxonomy (NCBI): domain Bacteria; kingdom Pseudomonadati; phylum Verrucomicrobiota; class Verrucomicrobiia; order Verrucomicrobiales; family Verrucomicrobiaceae; genus Haloferula; species Haloferula sargassicola. The sequence goes on along the minus strand of NZ_BAABRI010000024.1, from coordinate 10,260 downwards.
TTCATCGAGCGCCACCAGCGCGGTGACAATCTTCTGGGTCGAGGCCACCGGGCGGGGCATGTCGGCGTTTTTCGCGTAGAGAACCTTGCCGGTGCGGGCATCGACCACGATCGCGCTCTCGCCGTAGATTTTGGGCGGCGCGATGTTCGGGATGGCCACGGTTTCCTGCGGCGCAGGGGCGACCGGTCCGCGCGGCGGCGGCGGCGCGGGCTCACCGCCACCACAGGCGCTGAGGGCGACGGAGGCGAAAAACGGAAGGAGAAATCGGATCGGGCGTTCCCTGAGCATCGCGGCGGATGAAAACGCCAGTCGGCCAGCGTGGAAAGGCGATAATCAGGGCAGGCACCGCGCGGTCGGGAAAATGCACCGTTTCGAACCTAGCATGCAAAGTGCACAAATAATTTGAATAAGATCGTTGCTATGACATCGAAGGATCAGCAAATCGCAAGACGCGGATGGCGCGTCGCCGCGAGAGGGTTTTAACTTCACACCAATCACTCCAAATCCATGGGACTCGATAAAATCACCACCAAGCTGCAGGAAGCGCTGCAGGCGGCCCAGCGGCTGGCCTCGAAGTCCGCTCATCCCGAGCTGAAGAGCAATCACGTGCTGTTGGCCCTGCTCCAGCAGGAGGGCGGCATCGTGGTGCCGCTGCTTCAGAATGCGGGCGCGGATGTCACCCGGCTGAAGGCCTCGGTGATCGCCGCGCTCGACAAGGAACCGAAGGTCCAGGGCGCCAGCGCCCAGCCGCAGCTGAGCTACGAGCTGCGCCAGACGCTCGATGCGGCCGACGAGGTCCGCGAGGGCATGGGCGACGAGTTTCTCTCGGTCGAACACTTCGTCCTCGGCGCGATGAAGTCCGGTGCGGCGGCCGGCAAGCTGATGCAGGACGCGGGGCTCGATGAAAAGAAGACCCGCGAGGCCCTGGAAGGCATCCGCGGCGCGCAGAAGGTCACGGACGAGAATCCGGAGGGGAAATACCAAACGCTGGAAAAATACGGGACCGACCTCACCGCCCGCGCGCGGGAGGGAAAAATCGACCCGGTGATCGGCCGCGATACCGAGATCCGGCGCGTGCTGCAGGTGCTGTCGCGGCGGACCAAGAACAACCCCGTGCTGATTGGTGAGCCCGGCGTGGGCAAGACGGCCATCGTCGAAGGCCTCGCCCGGCGGATCATTTCCGGCGACGTGCCGGACTCGATGAAGAACAAGCGCATCATCGCCATGGACATCGGCGCGATGCTCGCCGGCGCGAAGTACCGCGGCGAGTTCGAGGACCGCTTGAAGGCGTTCTTGAAAGAGGTGACCTCGTCGGAAGGGGAGATCGTCCTCTTCATCGACGAGCTGCACACCATCGTCGGCGCCGGCGCCAGCGAGGGCGCGGTGGATGCCTCGAACCTGCTCAAGCCGCAGCTCGCCCGCGGCGAGCTGCGGACCATCGGCGCGACCACGCTCGACGAGTATCGCAAGCACATCGAGAAGGACGCCGCGCTGGAGCGGCGCTTCCAGCCGGTGATGGTCGGCGAGCCCTCGGTCGAGGACACCATCGCGATCCTGCGCGGACTCAAGGAGCGCTACGAAGTCCACCACGGCGTGCGCATCCAGGACGGCGCGCTGGTGGCGGCGGCGATGTTGTCCGATCGCTACATCTCCGATCGTTTCCTGCCCGACAAGGCCGTCGACCTGGTCGATGAGGCCGCGTCGCGCTTGAAGATCGAGCTCGATTCGATGCCGACCGAGATCGACCAGCTCGAGCGCCAGATCATGCAGCTCGAGATGGAAAAGAAGGCGCTGGAAAAGGAGACCGACAAGGCCTCCGAAGCGCGCCTCGAACGGGTCGTCGAAGAGCAGGCGAACCTGCGCGAGCAATCGGCCGGCCTGATGGCCCGCTGGCGCAATGAGAAGGAAGTCATCGAGCGCGTGCGCGAGCAGCAGGCGAAGATCGACTCGCTCAAGACCGAGGCCGAGCAGGCCCAGCGGCTGGGCGACCTGACCCGCGCGTCCGAGCTGACCTATGGCGCGCTGCCCGAGGCCCAGCGCGGGCTCGATGCCGCCGAGGCCGAACTGCAGCAGATGCAGAAAGGCGGCGCGATCCTCACCGAGGAGGTCACGGAGGAGGACATCGCCGGCGTCGTTTCCTCGTGGACCGGCATCCCGGTCTCGCGGCTGCAGGAGGGCGAGAAGGAAAAGCTCGTCCACATGGAGGCGAGGCTCGGCGACCGGGTGATCGGGCAAAAGTCGGCCATCCGCGCCGTGTCGAACGCCGTCCGGCGGGCCCGCGCCGGTCTCCAGGACGAAAACCGGCCGATCGGCTCCTTCCTTTTCCTCGGGCCCACGGGTGTCGGGAAAACCGAGCTGTCGAAGGCGCTGGCGGAGTTCCTCTTCGATGACGAGGGCGCGATGGTCCGCATCGACATGTCCGAGTACATGGAAAAGCACAGCGTGGCCCGGCTGATCGGCGCGCCTCCCGGCTACATCGGCTACGACGAGGGCGGCCAGCTTTCCGAACATGTACGACGCAAGCCGTACTCGGTGGTGCTCTTCGACGAGATCGAGAAGGCGCACCCGGATGTCTTCAACGTGCTGCTCCAGGTGCTGGACGACGGCCGCATCACCGATGGTCAGGGGCGTACGGTCGACTTCCGCAACACGGTGCTGATCATGACCTCGAACATCGGCTCGCAGTTCATCCTCAATGAGGAGAACGCCGAGCAGCGCGAAGCCAAGGTCATGGAGGCCCTGCGCGGGCACTTCCGGCCGGAATTCCTGAACCGGGTGGACGAGACGATCATCTTCGACCGCCTGCAGCGCGACGAACTGACGATCATCGTCGACCTGCAGCTCGAGCGCGTCCGCCAGCGGCTCGCCAAGCAGGGCCTCGGCCTGGCGCTCAGCGGGCAGGCCAAGGAGTTCCTCGGCAACCAGGGCTATGACCCGGTCTACGGCGCGCGACCGCTCAAGCGGGCGATCCAGCGCCACCTGCTCGACGAGCTGTCGCTCGAAATCCTCGACGGCAAGTTCGTCGAGGGCGACGTGATCCGCGGCGATGTCCGCGACGGGCGGATCGTGTTTGAAAAGGCCTGAATCGATGGGCCCGGCTGCGCGACGGCCGGGCCCTCTGCTTCGTGATTGGCAAGCGGAGGCGAGCGGTTAGTTTCCCCGCCGTGAACGAAGACGCCCTGCGGTTGATCGAGGCCGCCCTCGCCGAAGACATTGGCGAAGGCGATGTGACCTCCACCTATTTCGTGCCCGAGGGCCGGCAGGTGCGTGGGTTCATCATCGCCCGCGAGGACGGAGTGCTGGCGGGCGTGGAGCTGGCCATGGAGGTGTTCCGCCAGGTCGATGAGGCCACCGACGTCCGCCCGATGCTCGGCGACGGAGCCCGCGTCACCCAAGGTGCGCACGTGCTCGAGGTCCAGGGCCCGGCGCGCTCGGTGCTGACCGCCGAGCGGACCGCGCTGAATTTCCTCCAACGACTCTCCGGCGTGGCGACGGCAACGGCCCGCTACGTCAAGGCGGTCGATGGCACCCGGACCCGCATCCTCGATACCCGCAAGACCACGCCCGGCTGGCGGCTGCTGGAAAAAGCGGCCGTCGTTTCCGGCGGGGGAACCAACCATCGCATGGGGCTCTACGACCGGGTGATGGTGAAGGACAATCACCTCGTGGCCGAACACGATCTCGACTCGCTGCAAGCGGCGATCCGCAAGGTGAAGGCCGAGAAGCCGGGCGTGGAGGTCGAGCTGGAGGCCGATCGTCTGGAGCAGGTGGAAGGCTTCCTCTCGCTCGAAGGAGTCGATCACATCCTGCTCGACAACATGACCCGCGCCGAGCTGCTGAAGGCGGTCGAGCTACGGGGCGACCGGTCGTTTCCCAAGCTGGAAGCCAGCGGTGGCGTGAATCTGGAAACGGTGGCGGCCATCGCGGAAACCGGCGTGGATTTCATCTCGGTCGGCGCGATCACCCACTCGGTGAAGGCGCTCGACCTCGGGCTCGACTTCGTGCCGCTCAGCGAATGAGCGACTGGCGCGCGCCGGAGGGCTGGCGGATCGAGGTGGTCGATGAGATCGATTCGACCAACGAGGAGTGGAAGCGGCGTCAACCGGGGCACGGCCGCGTGCTGGTGGCGTTGAAGCAGTCGGCGGGTCGGGGGCGGCGGGGAAACGTGTGGCTCAGCGAGCCGGGGGTGGGGTTGACCTTTTCCGTGGCGCTGCGTCCGTCGGAGCCGAAAGGCATGTGGCCGCGGCTGGCGTTGGCGACCGGTTTGGCGGTGGCGGAGGCTCTCGGGAAACTCGGGATCGAAGCCGAGGTGAAGTGGCCGAACGATGTACTGTTAGGCGGGAAAAAGGTTTGCGGTGTCCTGGTCGAGGCGGTGGGCGAGGTCGCGGTGATCGGGATCGGGCTGAATGTGAATGCGGTGGACCTGCCGGAGGGCCTGGAGGCGACCTCGCTGAGGATCGTGGCGGGGAGGGAGTTCGAGGTGACGGAGGTGCTCGGCCTGATCTTGGATCGCCTGAAAAGCCGGACCGGCCAGATCGGTGCGGACTTTCCCGAGCTGGTCGCGCGCCTGAGGGAGCGGTGTTTTCTCAGCGGAAAACGCGTGCGGCTGAAGTCGCCATCCGGACCGACGGAGGGCGTGGTGCAAGGAATCGGTGATGGCGGGGAGCTGTTGCTGCAAACCGCGGAAGGTCTGCAGCGGCTTCTGCAGGCGGACGAGGTGCGGGCCGTGGAGTGAAGCATGGGTTCGCGCCGGCTGAAGCCAGCGCTCCGATGCTCGGGTTCAGGTTTCGTCCATTCCGATCCTTTCGTCGTTTCCAACCTCTTTCCCGAAGCCCATCCACCGATTCGCGTCCATTCGCGGTTCCCATCGTGACCGTCACGAAGAACTCCGACAGCTCCGACATGCCCTGATTCTTCACCAGGACGGCGGCGCTGACGGCTTTCTTCGCTTCCTCCAGCGCATCGACCTTCGCCTTGAAGGCGGCGATCGCGGCGTCGAGGTCGCCCAGGGACTTGCCGCTGAAGCTGGCTTCGGCAGCAAGGGCATTCCAGGCGTTGCGGATGTCGTCTGCTTTCTTCCCAACCGGACGACTGCGGTTGCTTGTGTTGTTAGTGTTCATGTCAATGAACGGTTTGGTCTGAGCCAAGACTCCGCCTCGACGGCCCGGCCTGCACCCACAGGCGGACCAAGGTTGGAGTCCGGTTTTTCCTCTCCGAAACGGCCGCCTGCGCGGAGGCCACCGCTTGGGATGGGGAAATCGTGGAACCGCGAATCGACGCGAATGATCGCGAATGTCGGGGGTGGTGAAGATCTTGGATCGTGGATGGGAGATGGTAGATCGTGGATGGAGCCCGGCGGCGGCAGGGACGGTCGCCGGCCTGTGACTTCCAAAGTCTCGGAAACCCATCGTCCTCCATTTTCGTCCATCTGCGGTTCATTCTCCATTCGCGTCGATTCGCGTGCATTCGCGGCCTGGTGTTCATTTCGGCCAGTCGGTTTCATCGATCCCCAGGCTTTCCCTGAGGCGGTTGTGACCCACCAGGGTCCGGTGCAGGCGGTAGTCGTTCGCCTGCCGACGCAGCCGCCCGGCCAGCACGCTCACCCCGATTTTCTCGTCCTTCGCCACGCGGCGCAGCTCGTTGGCGAAACGGAGGCCTCGAACCCGTGCCCACACCTCCGGCGGGATCAGGGTATCCAGCGCGAAGGCGTCCGCCTCCTGCTCGACCTGACCCAGCCGCTGCGAATCGAGGTCGGTGTCGTAGATCGCCGGGCGATCGCCATCCAGGTGCTTCAGCACATGACCCAGCTCGTGGAAGAGCACGAACCGGAAATTGTCCCAGCGGTTGTGACGCAGGGTGAGCGCGATCACCGGTCGACGGTTCGGCATCAGCAAGGCCGCGCCGTCGAGGTGGGTGTGGTCGAGCCGCGGCAGGATCACGATCGCGATGCCCTTGGAGCGCAGCGCGTCGATCGCCCGCGGCGGGCCGTTCTCGTTCAGGCAGCCGAGCCCGACCAGCCAGCGCAGGAAGGGTTCGTCACCGCCTGTGGATTCCACGGTAGCAGGGTCGGCTCCATCTCCCCGGCCACCACGCGCACACGCTGCCCCCAGGCCTCGACGGCGTAGGGGCAGACGATCGATTTGGCGCCGGCCATCTGGCGCATCAGCACCGGCTCTGGCGTGGCAACACCACGGAAGAAGCCGGCGAGCAGTTCCTCGCCGCGCTTCGACCACTCCCGCCAGGTGCCGGTGGCCTTCGGGAAATACCCGTGTTTGAACATCTGCTTCACCGGATAGCGGGAAAGGTCCCGCTCCGGGGCCCGACCCGGAGCCGATGACTGCGGATCGGGCGTGGAGTTCGGGCCGGGACCGAGCAGGCTATCGGCGGGGATGTGCCATTCATCGCGCAGGCGACGGATCATCTCCGGCGTGAGCTGGCGGGTTCCGTTCAGGATCTCGGCCACGCGGCTCGGCGAACCGAGCACCTTGCCGAGGTCCTTTTTCTTGTAGTTCATCTCCGCCATCCGTTCCCGGATGGCTTCGATGGGGGTGGGCGGGAGGACGCGGTGGTGATCGTTCTCATATTTCTCGATGAGGACGGCCAGCACCTCGCAAGCCTCCCTTTCCGGCTCGCTGAGCGAGTCGTAGCGCTCGAGGTACTCCACCCGGCGTGCCAATGCCTGGGCGTGTTCCTCGGGGCTGCGGATGACTTTGAGCATGGGATGGGTCGTGTTCAGTTGGTGGTTTCGGAGACGCGGACAGCAGAGCAGCGAGGGCGCGCGGAAGGACGGAGCACCGGCGGCGCGATGGCGGACGGGGTGGGGGCGAACTCGAAGAGCGTGACCGATCCGGGTACGGCTTCGTCGACTTTCCGAAAACGCGCGCCAGAGCGAACTCGGCCCGCTCGAAAGACAACTCGGCCGCTCCTTGGGCGAGTGGTCCGACCAGATCGCCGGCCTCGGCCGCGGTGAGACGCCCGAGGCTCCTTCGCCCCGGCCTGCGGAAATCCTAGCCCCGCTCGCGATCGAGTCCCTGCGGGAGAAAATCCTCGCGCTGCGTGGCTACTCGCCGGTCCTCATCGACATCCTCTCCCAGGACGAAGCCGAAGCACCCGTAGCCCTTTCGCCCCGGCGCACCATCGATTCCTTCGAGGCCTTTCTTGAGGAAAACCGCGATCGCCTGCTGGCCTTGCAGATCCTCTACCACCAGAGCCCCGGCCCCGGAGCCCTGACCTACGAAGTTATCCGCGAGCTGCGCGATGCCCTGGCCCAGCCGCCCTACCATCTTGCTCCCGAAGCGGTCTGGCAGGCCTACGCCGCCCTTGAAAAAACCACACCCGCCACGCCGCCGGCCAAGGTTCTCACCAACCTCATCACCCTCGTCCGCCACACCGTCGATCCCGAGCACCAACCGCTCGCGCCCTTCCCCGAACTTGTGAATGAGCGCTTCGACACATGGCTTGCCCAACAGCAGCATTCGGCATCCGGCGGAGCCGCCGACTCCTCCCTGAAAACTGAAAACTTGAAACTGAAAACTCCCCGCTTCACCGAAAGCCAGGTCGCCTGGCTGAAGGTGATTCGGGATACCGTCGCCCTCAACGGCGCCTTTCCCACCGACGAACAGGAGGACTACCTCGAAGCCTGGCAGAACGTCGATTCCAAGGAAGGCGTCCCGCTCGCCGTCGCCCGCAAGGCATTCGGAGCCGATCCCAAACCCATCATCGAGGAATTGAACACCGTCCTCGTCGCCTGAACGCCGTCTTCCCGATTTCACATAAAAGTGAAAAAGCCCGTTGAAATCGTCCTCCGAACCGTCCATCTTGGTGCTGCCCGCCGGGTCGTCACCTTGGGCATCGATGGCAGGGACCTCGCGCGGCACTTCCTCCTCGACCTGCTCCAGCACGACCGGAACCAGTTCGAGTTCGTCCGCAAGCGCATCCAGAGCATCAGCAACTACGACCGATACGAAAACCAGCTCACCTTCCGCCACCTCGGCGACGGCGTCTTCGAATTCAAGCGCCCCGGCATCCGCCTCTATGCCTTCTACGACGGGATCGGTGATCAACAGCAACTCATCCTCTGCACCAACGGTGGCCTGAAGGGCAAAGCCCAATCCCGCAACATCCAACTCGCCCGCCGTCTCAAGGGGGAATACTTCCGTGCCAAAGCCCTGCCCGACACCATCCTGCGATTGATTGAGCCATGAAAATCATCATCACCAAGGGCGATCCCGAGGATCCGCTGGTCAAAGCCTTCTCGGAGCCGGCCTCCCTGGAGGCCGAGATCGAGTTCTGCAAGCTCGAAGCCGTCGAGGAACTTCTCCAGTTCATGAAACGGGAGGGCATCAACCGCAGCGAACTCGCCGAGCGGATGGGCGTGCCGCCGTCCCGCATCACCAAGCTGCTCAACGGCTCCGAAAACCTCACCATCGCCACCCTCGTCCGCGCCGGCCGCTCCGTCGGCGCCGAGTTGAAGATCCGCTTCCAATCCGCTGCCAAAGGCTCCGCTTCCAAATCCAAGGCCGAGACGAAGCCTGCCAGCAAAGTCGCCGAGGACCCTACGCCCTATCGAGCGAAAAAAGCCACCAAAGCCACCGGGACGAAGGGGAACCGCCAAGACGCCAAGGAGGAGGGAAGGAAACAGAAGTGATGCCGCGGACCCAGTCAGCCACCAGAGCCCCGAAGGCCTCTCCAGCCCCAAAGGGGCGAAAGATACCAGCCCGGGGCAACGCCCCGGGTCTCGCATCCCCCACGAATCCGAGCCCTGAAGGGGCGGCACACCGCTGGCCTGTCGTGCCCCTCGGTGAGATCGCCGATGTGAAAGGAGGCATCACATTGAACAAAGCGCGGGAGGTCGAAGACCCTATCGAGGTACCCCACCTGCGCGTCGCGAACGTTCAGCGTGGCCACCTTGACCTGTCCGAAATCAAGCGAGTCGTGATCGAGAGGAGCCGGCGGGATGACTACATGCTCCAACCCGGGGACATTCTCTTCAACGAGGGCGGCGACAGGGACAAGCTCGGTAGGGGATGGGTGTGGAATGGCGAGATTCCCGGATGCTGCCACCAGAACCACGTTTTCCGTGCCCGCCCGGATACCGATCGAGTCGACAGCAAGTTCGTCTCCTATTGGGCCAATGAATTCGGCCGTGCCTATTTCGAACGCGAAGGCAAGCAGACCACGAATCTTGCATCGATCAATCGCGCCAAGCTCTGCGCGCTCCCAGTCCCGCTCCCACCCCTCCCCGAACAACGCCGCATCGTGGCGCGGATTGAGGAACTCTTTTCGCGGCTCGACTCCGGCGTTGCCGCCTTGCGCCACGCCAAAGCCCAACTCCAACGCTACCGCCAATCCGTCCTCGCCGCCGCCGTCACCGGCCAACTCACCCAAGCCTGGCGCGAACAACACCCCGACACTGCGCCTCAAGCTGAGCAATTCGATCTGTTCGGCACGCCCCTTCCGGAAGGTTGGGCGTGCCCCAAATTCATTGAAGTGATTTCCGAAGGCCCCCGTAACGGATTCAGCCCCCAGTGCGGAAGCTCCGGAAACGGTTCGAATGTCCTAAAGCTCAGTGCGACTTCATCCTGTCGGATGTTGCTCAACGACAACACGGTCAAGATTTCAATCGAACCGGTAGACCCCGACTCTCACGCATGGCTGCAACCCAATGACGTCCTCATTCAGCGGGCGAATTCCCTCGAACTGCTTGGTTCGACCGCCATCTACGAAGGGCCTGAGAACCGCTATGTTTACCCCGACTTGATGATGCGTATCCGCGTAGCTGAGCCGGCAACTAGAAAGCTCCTTGCGATCTACCTCAATAGTCTGCCTGCTCGGAATTATTTCCAGCGGAACGCAACCGGAGTGGCGGGCAACATGCCGAAGATCAACGGAGCCACGCTGAAGGCGCTTCCCGTTCCTTTCCCGCCCCTTGCCGAACAGCACCAGATCGTCGCCGAAGTCGAAGCCCGCACCACCGCCATCGACCACCTCGAAGCCGAACTCGACCGCCAAATCACTCGATCCAACCGCCTCCGGCAATCCGTTCTTGCTGCCGGGTTTTCAGGTAGGCTTTGTTAAGGTGTAAGCCATGCCCGAATCGTCACCACTCAAGCTGATGGTCTGCTCAACCGTCTGTAAGCCCCCGAGCGACCGCCGTTGGATTGGGGTGGACGCTGAGGGTCGGATGGATCAGGCGACGCGCTTGAGGTCGCGGGCGGCGGGATGCTTGGCGCGGTTTTCGGCAGCCCAGACTTCCGGCAA
>NZ_BAABRI010000023.1:0-75453 GCF_040362925.1 Haloferula sargassicola | reverse complement strand
TCCAAGGAACCGAAGCAAAGAGCATCCGTTTTCAATTGAAACGTGAAGCGTGGGTTTCGGCAGGTAAAAGTAAGGAAAGGCAGCGATATTCTCCGTGTGGATGTCAGGGAGCGGGTCAACCGCCCCCAGGCACCCAGCAAACAAAGTCCATGGCACTCAGAAGCCGCGCCTTGAAGGGTGGCGGCAACGCCCCAGGCAACAAGGCTTGGCTTCTGGTGGTCATGGCGCGGTGGAACCACCCGGTCCCATTCCGAACCCGGAAGTGAAACGCCGCAGCGCCGATGGTAGTGAGACGATAGGTCTTGTGAGAGTAGGACGCCGCCAGGTCTATGCCCGGCATCTTCAGCAATGAAGATGCCGGGCTCTTTTTTTACCCGCAAGGAGCTGAGAACGGAGACATTCACCGCCGGGCCGCGAAGGGATGGTAGTAAGCACCCGACCGAGTGCCGTGCGTTCTTAATGGACGGCGGGGTGCCGGCGGTTCAGGCGGCAGTGGCCGTGCGGTCCGGTTTGGCCAGGGGGTGCTTGGCGCGGTGGGCGGCAGCCCAGGCGGAGGGAAGTAGGGCGTCGAGGTCGGCCGGGCGCATCGACGGCAGCCGTTCGATCACGTCTTTCAGGTAAGCCTGTGGGTCGATGCCGTGGTTGCGGGCGCTGATAAGCAGGGTGTAGAGGATCGCTGAACGGCGGCCAGCTTCGGGATGGCCGATGAACAGCCAGTTCTTCTTGCTGACGGCGCTCGGACGGATGTCGTTCTCGGTGTCGTTGTTGTCGATCTCGATGCGCCCATCCTCGAGGTAGGTCTCCATGGCGGACCATTGGCCGAGGGCGTAGTTGAGCGCCTGGCCCAGGGTGCTCTTGGGCAGGATGGCGGTGGCGCGGAGATGTCTGAAGGCTTTGCCGAGGAGCCGGATGAGGGGGCGGGAGAGGTTTTGCCGGACCCGCGCGCGGACTTCCGGGGGCGCGCGGTGCTCGCGGAGCATGGCCTCGGTCCGGTAGAGGCGGCCGATGATCTTGAGGATCCAGCGGACGAGGGCGGGCCGTTCCTTCAGGGCCTTTTCGAACTTGCGCCGGATGTGGGCGAGGCAGGCGGCGCGGCGGACGTCCTTGCCGCGCCGGCGCTGGAGTTCGCAGTATCTTTCGTAGGCTTCGTAGCCGTCGCTCTGGAGGATGCCTTCGAAGTCGGCTCCGAGCCAGTCGGCGAGGTGGTGGTGTTCGCGGCTGGTCTGCCAGTCGAAGATGACGTCGCCGTCGAGGCCGCGGTAGACCCAGAAGTAGCCGCGGGCGCTGCCGCCGGGGATGATCCGGTCGAGGTAGCGGATGTAGGTTTCGTCGGAGCGCACGACGCCACCCTCGATCATGCGCTCTTTGATGCGGGCGACGAGGATGGCGAGCTGGTCGGCGACTTTGTCGGCGGCGTCGCTCATGGTGCTTTCGCTGAGGTCGATGCCGTGGCGCTGGAGGTTGAGGACGTGCTGCCGGGTAGTAGGGCAGATGATAGAGGTATTTGTTGGCGAGGATTTCGGAAAGGAGGCCGGGGCCCCAGAAGCCGCCTTCGATGATGGAGGGGGCGGCGGGCTCGATCACCGGTGGGGACAGCGGGTTGTCGATCGGCACGAACTTGAGCCGCTTGGTGTGGAGCAGGTAGTAGTAGCCGGGCTCTTTCTCGAGCTGCCAGCTTTCCTCGAAGCCGGCGGGCCGCCAGGCGGAGGGATCGGCGGCGAGGAAAGCGGGGACGATTTCCTTGGTACGGACGGGGAGGTTTTCCGGCAGGCGCTCCTTGCGGATGGGCGGGCGGCGCTTCGGTGCGTCGCTGGCGGGCGGGGCCGCCTTGTTTTCATCCTCCGGTGCGGCCGCGTCGCCGGAGGAGTCCGCTTTTCCCGGCTCGCCGGGACCGAAGAGGTCGGGGTGGTCGAGCTTCTCGCTCTTGCGACCGAAGAGCTGGCGCTTGAGCCAGTCGAGCTGCTGGGTCAGGACCAGCACCTGCTGTTCGAGTTCCTTGTTCCGCGCCTCCAGCTCTTCCTTGGTCACGACGCGCGGAGTCATGCACGTCCGCACGCCGCGATGGAAGCCGTAACTTGATCGAACTACGGTTTTTCTGGTAGTTCGTACCAGGCACGCTGCATGCCGTCCTTGAGATCGATACCGCTGAGGAGCATCTCGAGGGCCTCGGGCTTCAGCGAGATGGCCGGTCGGTCCTCCGAAAGGGCGCGGGGGCGGCAAAACCGACCGCGTTCGAGGCGTTTCATCAAGATCCACAGACCGCTTCCGTCCCAGTAGAGCATTTTCACACGGTCGGCGCTGCGGTTGAAGAACACGAAGAGTTTGCGGGAAAGCGGGTCCTCGCGGAGTTCGTCGCGGACGACGACGCTGAGGGTGTCGAAGCTTTTCCTCAGGTCGCAGGGCCGGGTGGCCACGCGGACCTTGACGCTGTGGGTGAGGATCATGGCCGCGGCGCGGGATCGTGGCGGACGCGCAGGACGATGCCGTCGCCGAGTTCGAGTTCGATGAGCATCGCGGGGGCGGCGCGGACCGGACGGCCGAGATCGAGTTCGATGAACTCCGGTCGCTGCGGAAAGGCCTCGTCGCCCGGCGCGGCGCGGCGCCAGTTCAGGAAGGTCTGGTAGCAGAGGCCGTGCTCGCGGCAGAAGGCGGCGGCTGTGGTTCCGCAGGCCTGGAACTCGGCGAGCAGGCGGGCCTTCTCTTCATCGGTGTAACGTCGTCGTGACATCCGACGAGCTTCACACGGCCGGGCGGTGCGCCGAGGAGATTCAGATGGCGGTCGATCGGGTGCTTACGAAGGGATTGGTGTGGGTAACGTCGTCCTACTGAGGGAGGCGGGGAGGACATCATCCGGTCTTTGGATCGCGAAATGTTGAGAAACCGGCAAGTTTGACCCAGTGAGCGACGTTGGGTAGCTTTGCTGAAATCCATGAAATCCTTTCAACCGCTCATCGTTGCCTTTTCCGTTGCTTGGGCGACTTGGCTGTCCGCTGCCCCGGAAAAGGGTCGTTCCGAGTCAGCTCGGGCAGCCGCCTTGAAAATCGATGGCTTTGTGGCGGGTTGGTATCGTGAGGAAAAACTCGAGGTTCCCGAGATCACGGACGACGCCACCTTTCTCCGGCGTGCTTACCTGGTGACGGTGGGACGGATTCCAACGGTGGAGGAGGCGAGGTTTTTCCTCGAACTTCAGGACCCCGGCAAGCGTTCCGAATTGGTGGACTACTTGCTCGATTCGCCCGGCTATGGAAGCCACATGAGCAACTGGGCGTTCGATCTTCTCCGGGTGACGGATGACAAGCCGGGATTTCCCGGGAATTTCGACGCCTACCGGGCTTGGGTCCGTGAGGCGGTGGATGCCAACATGCATTGGGATGAGCTGACGACCCGGTTGGTCGCGAGTTCGGGGAATCCATGGAGTGAGAGCGGGGCAGCGGTGGGCTACTATTTGCGCGACCGCGGCATGCCTCTCGACAACCTTGCGAACACGACCCGGATTTTCCTCGGCTCGCGGATGGAATGCGCCCAGTGCCATGACGATCCGTTCGGAGTCACGGAAAGGCTCGATTTCTACCAGCTCGCCGCCTTCACCAACGGACAGCAGGAAGTCAGCAGAGCTCCCATGAAGAAACTGTGGGATGAGGTGACGGAAGACGAGCAGCGTAATTCGTTCGAGCGCTCGGTCGCGCAGGTGATTTGGGACGATGTTTATGGAATGAGTTTCAAGGGAGGAGGCAAAGGAAGAATCCGGCTACCCGACGATTATCAATACCGAGGTGCGGAACCTGGCGAGATGGTCGGCGCCCGGACTCCCTTCGGAAAAACCGTGCGGCTTTCGGAGAGGGATGATGCGGACGATGGAAGAGAGAAGCTCGCCGAGTGGATCACTTCGAGAACAGGAGATCAATTTGCGTCCGTCATCGCCAACCGGATGTGGAAGCACGTGATGGGACGTGGGATCTACGAGCCGATCGATGAATACCAGCCTGCGGAGAAGACGCATCTTCCGGGCTTGATGAGGTATCTCACCCGACTGATGATCGATCTCGACTACGATCTCAAGGAGTTCCAACGGGTCATCCTCAACACCAAGACCTTCCAGTTTGTTCCGAATCCCGAACCGCCGAAGGTGGCGGGGGGAGACGATTTCCACGGCCGTCAGTTGGAACGGATGTCCGCCGAGCAAATCTGGGATTCTTTGATTACCCTTGTGGGCGGTAACCCGGACGGGAAAGCGCATCGCGGAGTCGATCGGCGGATCAGGATCGGCGGGAAGCCGGTTTCGCTCGGAGGCAAAGATCTTGAGCAACTTTACGACGAGGTGGTTCAGCTCGATAGCGAGTCGGAGTTCCGCAGCTACTTTGCGTCGATGGTGGCGGAGGCTCGAAAGGAGCATGACGGAGAAGGAGGCGGAGGGGCAATGATGATGAATGAGAGCCCCAAACGGTATGGAGGGAATGAGCAGGTCCGGGCATCCGAGCTTCCGAGTCCGGCTCCGCGTGACCACCTTTTGTATCTTTTCGGACAATCGGATCGTGAGGTCGTGGAGGGGGCGAGCCGTGAGCCGAACGTGGGCCAGGTGCTCTCGTTGATGAACGGGTTCGTCCAGCAGCAGCTGGTCCAGAACCGTGGGGCCCACATTTACGAAGGGCTTGAGGGAACCCGGGATCCCAGGGAAAGGATCCGGCGCCTTTACATCGCGATCCTCAACCGCCCTCCTGGTGAGGACGAGATGAGCTGGATGATGGATGAGGTGAAGCTTTCCGGTGATGAAGCATGGCCGAATATGGTTTCAGCATTGGTGATGTCCTCGGAATTCCTCTTTGTACAGTAGAGCCATGAACGAATTTGAACATCAAAACGAGACCACCCGCCGCAGCTTCATGGCCACGGCGGCAAGAACCTTGCTGGGGGTGCAATTGCTGCCGCTTGTCGGCGGGGAGTCCGCGGCCGCCGCGCCGATTTCCGGAGCCCGCGCGAAAAGTGTGATTTACCTGTTCATGTCCGGAGGCATGAGCCACGTGGATACCTTCGATCCCAAGCCCAGGAAGAAGGACGTGATGGGGCCCCTGGAGACCCTCCCTTCGAAGGCCGACGATATTTTCGTGGGCCAGCATCTGCGCAGGACCGCCGACGTGATGGACAAGGTCTGCGTGGTGAACTCCATGACCTCCCGGCAAGGTGCGCACGAGCAGGGTTCCTACATCATGCACACCAGTTATGCCATGCGAGGAACGGTCAAACATCCCTCGCTCGGAGCATGGGCGTTGAAGCTGGGCGGCCGGCTCAATCCGGAGATCCCGGGATATGTGGCGATCGACTCATCGCCCGAGACGACGGGAGGTGGCTTTTTCGGGGCCAAGTTTTCCGCTGCTCCGATCGGGAGTCCGAGCGAGGGGCTGAAGGATAGCCATCGACCGGGGTCGGTGGAGAAGGATGCCTTCGACCGCCGGCTCGCTCTGGCGGACCGGCTGAACCGGCAATTCCATCAACGTTATCAGAATGCCGATGTGGAGGCGTATCAGGAACTCTACAAGGAGGCCGTCAGGTTGATGAACAGCGAGGACCTCAAGGCCTTCAACCTTAACGATGAGCCTGAAAGCGCGCGGAAGCTCTACGGGGGAGGGCGTTTTGCCCAGGGATGCATGCTGGCGCGGCGCCTGGTCGAGCATGGCGTGCGGTTCGTGGAGGTGCAGTTGGGGGGCTGGGATACTCATTATGATAACTTCGCCGGGATCGAGGGGCGCTGCCAGGAGTTCGATCAGGCTTATCCGGCGCTGTTGCAGGATCTTGCGGACCGGGGCCTGCTGGAAAGCACGCTGGTCGTCGTCGCGACCGAATTCGGACGCACTCCCGAGATCAAGGCCGAGCACAACAACGGACGGGACCACCATCCCTCGGCCTTCACCTGCCTGCTGGCGGGCGGTGGCGTGAAGGGTGGCTTCCGTTACGGATCGACCGATGCGAAGGGTGAGAAGGTGAAGGAAAACCCGGTGGAGGTTCAGGATTTCAATGCAACGATCGCGCACGCCCTCGGAGTGCCGCACGACAAGGTGGTGATGTCTCCGAGCCGCCGGCCATTCCGCTTTGCCGATCAAGGGAAGCCGGTTCTGGAGGTTTTCGCCTGAGAAAGAGAGGGGGTTCCAAAAGGAGATTGGCAGGTCCCGCGATGGCAGGCTGAGTGGGACGGATGACTCCACTGGGCAAAGCTTGGGCATGGGGGCGGCTCGTGATGGGCGGGCTGCTGCCGATGGTCACGGCGACGAGGCTTTTCGCCGAAACGGGGGCCATCCGGCCGTATGAGACCGACGACTCGACGCTCCATCTTTGGCATCTCGACGAAGCAGGTCCGCCTTTCCGCGACGAAGGCAGGCGACCTTTTGCCCTGCGGGGTCTCTTGAACCGAGCGGAAGCCGGGGAGCCCTCGCTAGCTGGCATGGGGGAAAGCGTGACCTTTCATCGGAATGCCGGCGGTGCCCGCGGAACCAGAGAGTTCAAAGGGGGGATCCTGCTGGCGATGCCGCGGTTGGCGGCGGGAAGCGAGGACCGTGTGCCGGACGACTTCGGGGTCATGGGCGACGACGGTGCCTTCACTTACGAAGCCCTGGTGAAGTTCGACCTGCTGCCCGCCGAGTCGGGAACCGTGGCCCTCGGCGTGATCACCATGGATGGTGAGCAGGAGGAGCGCTGCTTCAATTTCCGGGTCGAAAAGGGAGGCTTCCTCGCGTTCATCCCGCTGGCCAGCCGCGGTGGTGCCTTGGCCGCGATCCCGGCCTCGGGGCCGCATGCGATCGAGCGCGGTCCGTGGTTTCACGTGGCGGTCACCTATGATGGAAACGAGGGGGCACCGAACAACCTGACCTTGTATTGGACCCGTCTGGATTCGGGGGAAACGGAAGCCCACCTGATCGGGCGCGGGAGCATGGAGAACGACCTGCCGGCGCGGACCGGGGATTTCGCGATCGGCAACGAGGCCAGGTCGGAGTTCGGGATCGGTGAGGCGGAGCCCTTCGATGGCTGGATCGACGAGGTGAGGATCAGTTCCGTGGCGCGCTCGCCGAACGATTTCCTGCTCACACCTCCGGAAAAAAGGGGGGCTCGGGAGGTCCCGGGCGGGTCATCCGGCGCGGACGGGCAGCCACAGATCCGGTTGACGGGCCTGCGGATGGATGGCGAACCGTGGAATGCCGGGGAGCCCGGCGTGGTGCTTCCTCCCGGGCCACACCGCCTTGATTTCGATTTCGAGGTGAGGCAGAGCGGCCAGAGGGCCTTGGAGGTGCTCACGCGGATGAAGGGGGGAGACGAGAGGTGGCGGGACAATTCGCCCGGCATGGTCATGGTCTGCGAGGTGCTGGACCGGGAGGAGTCCGTCTTGTCGGTCGTCCAGTTCCCGCTCAGCGGGGCCAGCCGGGGCTGGAGAACCACCTTGGAAGATTCCCAGTTGGTGCTTCGGAACGAGCCGCTTCAGGTTCCCGATGGCGGGACGGCTCTTCGTCTCACCTTATCCTCCGGGGCCGACGATACGACCGGGGTGGTCGTCTGCGATGACCTGCGGGTGCTTTACCGGAGGCCCGATGGGAGGGCCGAGGAGCTTTGGGGAAACTCCGGGTTCAGCGAGGGGGAGCGGCTTGATGAGCCCGACGGCGTGCCGAAAGGATGGAGCCGCTCGGGCTCGGCACCGACCATCGGCCGGCTCGTGACCATGGGGGACAACCCGTCGCTGGCATTGATCGACGGCGATCAGGCCGCCAGCGGGGCATGGTCGCGAACCGAACCGCTGCCGGATTTTCCGGTGGGAGGCGTGACCCTGCTGCTCCAATGGCGGGAAGTCTACAATGTGATCGGCGGAAACATCCGCAGGGTGACCTTCCCCCGGGTGCCGGCGGGCGAATACGCCTTCGAGGTGGCGGCAAGTACGGTGGATGACGTACCGCTGACCGATCACTTCCTGTTCCCGGTGCGGATCCGCACGCCGTTCTGGAGCAGGCCGTGGTTCTGGGCGCTGGTGGTGGCGCTGGTGGCCACGTCGATCGCGGTGGGTGTCATCGGAGACCTGAGGCGCCGGGCCGAGCGACGGTTGGCGGCTTTGGAGATCAAGAACGCCCTGGCGTCGGACCGGGCGCGGATCGCCCGCGACATGCACGACGACCTCGGCACGCGAATCACCCTGATGACCATGAATGCAGCCTTGGCCCAGCGGGCTCAGCAGAACGATCCTCCGCAGGTCGTCCGCCACCTCGGCAACCTGTCGCGGTCGGCTCGCGAGTTGGTCGAGTCGATGGAAAGCCTCGTGTGGTCGGTCGATCCCGCCAACGACAGCCTCGATCAGTTCGCCGAGCGGGTGACGCGGATGGTGGAGGAGGTTTTCCAGGACAGCGGGGTGAGGGCCACGGTCGATGTGCCTCTGGTACTCCCCGACTGGCCGCTGAAGGCCGCGGCCCGGCACCACCTCGTCTTTGCCGTGAAGGAGGCCTTGCATAATGTGCTGAGACATGCCGGACCCTGTGATGCCACGCTTTCCCTGAAGCTCTCCGGCAGCCACCTCATGGTGGAAATCGAGGACCGGGGTGTGGGCTTCGATCCTTCCGTGGACGGGCGCGGCAACGGTCTTGGCAACCTGAAACACCGGCTGGAAAGGATCGGCGGCACGTGCATCATTGAAAGCGGGCACGGGCGAGGCACCAAGGTATCCATGGGTTGTCCCCTGGCAGAACTCCTGAGAAACCCGGACGACGCGAAATGACCGAACATGCGAGAAAAGTGGCCGTGGTGGAGGATGACTCCGAGCTGCGCCGGACCTTGGTCGAGATGCTTGGAACCATCCCGGGCTGGGACGTGGTGGGCAGCTACCCGAATGCTGAGGCCGCGATGGCCGCGATGGCCGCGCTGCAGGATGCCGGACCCGACCTGGTGCTGATGGACATCCAGCTTCCCGGCATCTCGGGCATCGAATGCACGGCGGAGCTGAAGAAGGCGATGCCGGAGCTCCGCATCCTGATGCTCACGGTTTACGATCACACCCAGCGGGTCTTTGACGCGCTGGCGGCCGGTGCCTGTGGCTATCTTCTCAAGCGCGATGTGCCGACCCGCCTGGCCGGGGCCTTGGAGGAGGCCTGGGAAGGCGCGTGCCCGATCTCGAGTTCGGTCGCGCGCAAGGTGTTCCAGCATTTCGTGAAACCAAGTCCCACCGCGCGCGGCGCGGAGTTCGACCTGACCCCGCGCGAGCAGGAAACGCTGGACCTTCTGGCCAAGGGGAAGCTCTACAAGGAGATCGCGGACGAGCTGGACATCGGCGTGGAAACCGTGCGTTACCACCTCCAGAACATCTACCGCAAGCTTCAGGTCCGGACCCGCACCGAGGCGGTGGTGAAGTACTTCGGGCAATAGGGGAGCTGGATTTCGCAGGACCGCGAAAAAGCCGGCATCCCGAACGGAATGCCGGCCTTGGGCGGGGGCTTCGGTCCGTGAATCTACCGGCGGCGGCGAGCCAAGCCGAGAAGACCGAGGCCGCTGAAAAGCAAGGCGACCGAGGGCTCGGGAACCGTCACGTTCCCGCTCAGCCCCATGATGGCGGTGCTGAGGCGGTCATCGCCCACGCTGTCCATGGCGAAATCGATGGAAGTGACTTCGAGGTCCTCGTAGGCCTCCGGGATATCCAGCTCATACTGGAAAAGGGCGGGAGGCGGAAGGGCCGCGCCGGAGCCATTGGTGAAGTAGCCGAGAGCCCCCCCGCTGATCGAGGCATAGACGGGGCCGCCGCCGATGGCGATGTCCGTGGAACTGTACCAATCGCCCGAGGTGAAGGCCAGTGGCACGGAGCTGCCGCCGGCGAAGTGGATCGTCGCGGTGCCGGTCCCGGTGCCATTGGCCGAGGCAGAAAGCACGAAGATCGAGGTATAGGCGGCGGGGCTGGTGATGACCAGCGAGCCGGAGGTTCCGTTCATCAGCTGGAGCGCATTGTTTTCCGTAAAGCTGCCCAGCAGCTCGAACGACACGGTCGGATCGGCGGCACTGCTGAACGACTCGAGCAGCCCCGGGTCTCCTCCGAAGCCGATCCCCTTGGCGAGGAAGGTGCTGCCGTTGGGAATGTCGAAGGATGAGGTCACGAACTGGGAGGGGTCTCCCCCCACATCGTAGCCTTCGACGATGATGTCCTGATTCGCACCGGTAGCGGCGATCGGGGTGGCCGCGTGAAGCAGCGGCGCGCTGGAAAGGACGGCTGTGAGCGCCGCCAAGCTTGGGTTGATAGATGAGGCCATCCCATCGCGGCAGCAAGGCTCGTGCCCTCATCGAGTCGGGCCCCTGTTTTTCAACCAAACAGGGTGAGACTACGAAGTTTCACAGCTGTCAGAGCGTCTTTTGTTAGATAAAATGCGCCGGCGAAGCCGTGGAAGACTGATCCCGGCAGCCGGGAGAGGGCGCGGTCGGCACCAAGAAGCCGGGACCCGCGAGGGATGCCCGGCTCAGGGAAGCAGGACGAATCCTGCGGAAGCGGATCACGAGGAGGCGATCTGGAGACCGTAGGCCACGTCGTTCCACTCGAGCTCCTGGCGGAACTGGCGGACCTTGGTGTCCTTGTCGATCACGACGAGCTCGATGCCGGCGATGTTGGCGAAGTCCTCGAGCATCTCGGTGGTGACCGCCTGGCTGTAGCCGGTGTGGTGGGCGCCGCCGGCATAGATCCAGCAGGCGCAGCCGTCCTCGAAGTTCGGCTGCGGCTTCCACAGCGCCTGGGCCACGGGGAGCTTCGGCATTTCCGGGCCGGTGGTGCCTTCGACCTCATTGACGATCATCCGGAAACGGTTGCCCATGTCGATGATCGACGCGTTGAGGCCGGGAGCAGCCGGGGTGTTGAAGACGAGGCGGGCGGGGTCGGCCTTGCCGCCGATGCCGAGCGGGTGGACCTGCAGCGAGGCTTTTCCCCCGGCGATGGTCGGACAGATCTCCAGCATGTGCGAGCCGAGCACCTTCGGATCGGCGGGGTCCAGGTGATAGGTATAGTCCTCCATGAAAGAGGTGCCGCCCTCGAGACCAACGGCCATCACCTTCATCGCGCGGACCAGCGCGGCGGTCTTCCAGTCGCCCTCGCCGGCGAAGCCGTAGCCTTGGGCCATGAGACGCTGCGGCGCGAGGCCGGGTAGCTGGACCAGGCCATGGAGGTCCTCGAAGGTGGTGGTGAAACCCTTGAAGCCGCCTTCCTCGAGGAACATCTGGAGGCCGAGCTCGATGCGGGCCGCCTCGCGGATCGAATCGTGGCGCTCGCCGCCCTTCTTGAGGTCGTCGGCGATGTCGTAGGTGGACTCGTATTCGTCGATCAGCGCGTCGAGGTCGACGTCGCCCACGGCGTTGATCTTTTCGACCAGCTCGCCGACGCCGTAGCCGTTGACGGAAAAGCCGAACTTCATCTGGGCGGTAACCTTGTCGCCCTCGGTCACGGCGACCTCACGCATGTTGTCGCCGAAGCGGCAGAACTTGGCGCCCTGCCAGTCGTGCCAGGCGGCGGCGGCGCGGGTGAAGGCGCCGAGCTTCCGCTGCACGGATGGCGTCTGCCAGAAGCCGACCACGACCTTCCGCTTGCGGCGGATGCGCGACATGATGAAGCCGTGCTCGCGGTCGCCGTGGGCGGCCTGGTTGAGGTTCATGAAATCCATGTCGATCGACGCCCACGGGATGTCGCGGTTGTACTGCGTGTGGAGGTGGCAGATCGGCTTGGAAAGAAGGCCGAGCCCGTTGATCCACATCTTCGAGGGCGAGAACGTGTGGCACCAGGTAATGAGGCCGATGCAGTTCTCCGCGTGGTTCGCCTCCCGGCAGAGGGCGGTGATTTCATCGGGCGTCTTCATGACGTCCTTGAACACCACCTTCACCGGAATCGAGGAGCAGGCATCGAGGCCGGCGGCGATTTCCCGGGAGTGTTCAGCGACCTGCTCGAGGGTTTCCGGTCCGTAGAGGTGCTGGCTGCCGGTGACGAACCAGACTTCGAGTTGCGTGGGTTCCATGGTGGATCTGGGTTGGATGGTTGGCCGCTCAGGAAACGATTCATGTCGCTGGCGTGCAAGCGAGGATTGAGCAATTCAGGTAAAATTCTTCCATTCGGTGGGTCACCGGCGCGGGAAAGCCGGACAAGGGAGCGGGATGTCGCGTTTTTCCGATGGAAGGACGGTGGCAGGACAGTAGGGTGGGCGACCCAATGAATGCCCGTGATTTTCTCCTTTCCGCCCTCTTGGCTCCGCTGACGCTTTCCGTTTCCGCTGCGGAGAAGACCACCCTGGAATACACCAATCCGGTGTGGGACGGCTATCTGGCCGACCCGTATGCGTTCAAATCGGGCGACGCCTGGTATGCGATCGGCACGGGGGAGACGGAGGACGGGAAGCAGTTTCCGATCTTGAAGTCGGAGAACTTCACCGACTGGAAGCTGGTCGGCGGGGCTCTGGAGAAGATCGAGGGTATCGACGAATACTGGGCCCCGGAGATCGCGGAGAAGGACGGAAAGTTCTACCTCTACTGGGCTGGCAACCGGAAGATGCGGGTGGCCGTGGCCGACTCCCCGACAGGGCCCTTCAAGGACGCGGGCAAGCTGATGTTTCCCGACCTGGAGTTCTCGATCGACGGTCACGCCTTCAAGGATCCGCAAAGCGGCCAGTGGTATTTCTTTTTCGCCAAGGACTTCTTCGACCTGCGGCCGGGCACGGCACTCGGGGTGGTGAAGCTGGGCGATGACATGATGACGCCGGAGGGCGAGCAGCACACGGTGATGCGGGCCTTCGCCGACTGGCAGATCTATGAGCGCAACCGCGACCTTTACGGCAAGAAGTGGGACGCGTGGCACACGGTGGAGGGCCCGGCGGTGGTGTTTCGGGATGGGCAGTACTATCTCTTTTACTCGGGAGGAAACTGGCAGACGCCGGGGTATGGCGTGGGCTGTGCGATGTCGTCGAGCGTGATCGGGCCCTACGTTGACAAGCTGAGCAGGGACGAGGCGGCGGTGATCCACACGATCCCCGGCGAACTGATCGGTCCCGGCCACAACTCGGTGGTCCTCGGGCCGGATGGCGAGACCTACTTCAATGTCTATCACTCGTGGAACAAGGAGCAGACGAAGCGGCAGATGTGCATGGACCCGCTGGTATGGGTGAAAAACGGAGCCCGCACCTATCAGCCCGGCCGCGGGAAGAAGAAGATCGAGCTGCCGCTGGATCCGGATCGGGACAACCAGGGATCCGGGGCGCTTCTACGCCAAAAGTAGTACTCCGCCGATGATCCCGGCGACGCAAAGCGACTTGGCGGCGAGGTGCCGCTCGCGAAAAAGGAAGATGCCGAGCAGGAAGGACACGATCACCGAGCTGCGGCGAACCGGGGAAATCAGCGAAATCAGCGCCTCCGGCTGGCTGATGGCGATGAAGTAGAGCAGGTCCGCGGCGAGCAGCGTGAAGCCGATCACGGGTATCGCCCAGTGCCAGTGAAAGGGTTTCCGCGAGCGGTCTCGATGCCAGACGACCAGGGCGGGGACGAGCAGGATCGCGAGATCGATGGTGAACCAGGCCTGCACGGCGGTGGCGGGAATGGTGGCGGACTGGAGGAGGAACTTGTCGTAAAGCGCGGACAGGGCTCCGAGGACGGTGGCCCCGATCATCAGGAAGACCCCCTTGTCGCGATGGAAATGGATGCCTTCCTTCTTGCCCACGAAGGTGAAGGCGAAGAAAGCGGCGAGAATGACCGCCAGCCCGAGCCACTGGCGGCCGCTGGGCATTTCCCGGAAAAGGAAGACGGCCAGGGCGATGGTCCACAGCGGACCGGTCGCGCGGATGGGCGTGGCGATGGAGAGCGGGAGCGCCTTCAGCCCGTGGTAGCCGCAGACCCACGAGCTGCCGACGATCGCGGCTTTTCCGAAAAGCATCAGGTGCTCGATCGGCGTGAGATGGACGACATCGAGCGAAGGATGCGGCAGGCTGCCCGGCGCGATGAGTGCCCACACGACGAAGGGCAGCCACACCAGCGACGAGGCGGCGACGCTGCCGAACAGGACGGGAGTGACGTCGTTGTTCCGCAGCGCGGCTTTCTTGAAGAAGTCGTAGAACCCGAGGAAAATCGCGGAGGCGACGGTGAGCAGCAGCCAGGACACGCCGCGGAGTTAGCGCGGGTCAGGCGGATGGAAAGGCATTTGTCAGATCGACCGGAAAGTGCGGATGTCGAAGGCGCGGAGATCGAGGGTGTCAGGTGATGGGCCGGCATCGAGCGGGCGCTCGAGCAGGTCGGTTTCCTGAAACGTGAGCCCGAGTGAGTTGTCGAGAGTCGCGCGGGTGCTGCGGCCGGCGGCTTCGAGCCAGCGGGCGACGACGCCGTTTCCATCCTCGGCGCGCTTGAAGGCTTCGAGGGTGAGGCCGGGGCGGCTGGCGGTCAGCCACGAGCCCTCCGTTTCCCCGGACATCGTGCCGCGACGAAGGAGGAGCGGGGTGTTCAGCGACAGCGCTTCTTCGAGCACGCCACCGGTGAACGGCGTGCCGGGGTGCGGGAAAAGGCTGAAGGTCCGCCGGTGGACGCCGAGGTCGGCCACCGGGTCGGGCGCGCTGCCGGACTTGAGCAGGGTGAGCCGCAGCAGGCCGCCGAGCACGTCGCAGCCGAAGCTGCCGTTGTTGAGGAGGGCGACGCCGTGGTCGGACTCGGAAAGGTCGATCCAGCGGTGGATCGACATCTCGAACTTGGCGGCATCCCACGAGGTGTTGCGATGGGTCGGTCGGCGGACGTGGCCGGACTGGATCTCGCAGGTGGCGTGGTCGGTGCGGATGGCCAGCGGGAAGGCGACCTTGAGCACGCGGTCGCGCTCGCGCCAATCGACCTCCGTGTCGAAGTCGAGCCGCGCACTGCCGGCGCGAAGCGTGACGAGCTGGGTGACCGAGGAGTCTCCGAAGGTCCGGCGGAAACTCAGCACCACCCGCAGCGGGCCTTCTTCGACGACTTCGCCGCTGCCATCGCTGCCGACGACTTCGTAGTCGTCCATGGCCGAGGCCTCGATGTCCCACGCGCTCCAGCGGTTCGGGTAATCGCGCAGCAGGTGGAACTCATTGGCCGGACCGTCGAGCGTCTCGACGCCGGTGGCGAGGTCGCGCAGGGAAGTGACGAGGCCGCTGTCGAACAAGGTCGCGGAGACCCACTGGTTCTCGAGCTGCCAGCCGGAGTCGGTCCTGGTGAGGGAAACGGGCCGGATGCCTTCGGGCAGGGTTTCCGAAACCCCGGAAGTACGATAACCGCAGGACTTCGCAGTGGCCCAGACGGGCGCGCCTTCGAACTCGACCACCTCCGCGCGGTCGTGGGCGAGGGTGTTGAACACGGTGACTTCCTCGGAGGTTTGTAGTAGTTTCGCCAAGCCGGCTTCGCGCACGGTTTCGGCGATCGTTTCGATGACCTCGTAGTCGCGGCGGCTGTCTTCGTAGACGCGGTGGATGGACGAGCCGGGGAGAATGTCGTGGAACTGGTTCAGGAGGACCAGCTTCCATGCCCGGTCGAGCGTCTCGGCGGTGGGCGAGCCGTCCTTTTCCGAAGGATGGCCCGGCAGGTCCCACGGCGCGCGCTCGGGGCAGAGACCGGCGTCGATCAGTTCGCCGGGGGCGAGCAGCGAGCAGAGGGCGTCGAAGAACTCGGCCTCGCGCAGCAGCAGCTCGCAGCGGCGGTTCATGAGCTTGTTGTGCGCCTGGCTGGTGTAGGTGCCGCGGTGCAGTTCGAGGTAAAGCTCGCCGCGCCACACGGGCGGCTCGTCGATGTCGGCCTCGGCGGCCTCGAAGAAGCTGTCGACCGTGCCGAACTCGACCTTCGGCAAGCCCTCGAAGTCGGCGAAGCGGCGGATGCGCTCGATCATCTCGACTGTCGGTCCGCCGCCGCCGTCGCCGTAGCCGTAGGGCATCAGCGAGCGCGAGGCGCGGTCCTTCTGGGCAAATTGCCGCTCGGCCTTGGCGAGCTCACGCGCTTCGACCCGGGCGTTGTAGGTATCGACCGGCGGGAAGTGGCTGAAGATGCGGGTGCCGTCGATGCCTTCCCACTCGAAGGTGTGGTGGGGGAAACGGTTGGTGTCGTTCCAGGAGATCTTCTGCGTGAGGAAACGATCGACGCCCGCCTTTCGCAGGATCTGCGGCAGGGCGGCGGAGTAGCCGAAGACGTCGGGCAGCCAGAGCTCGCGGCTATCGACGCCGAACTCCTGGTGGTAGAATTTTTTCCCGTGGAGCAGCTGCCGGACGAGCGACTCGCCGGAAGGGACGTTGCAATCGGGCTCGACCCACATGGCGCCCATGGCCTCCCACTGGCCGCGCTGGATGGCGCTGCGGATGCCCTCGTAGATCGAGGGGTAGAGGTGCTTCATCCAGAGGTATTGCACCGGCTGCGAGCAGCTGAACTTGTAGTCCGGATGATCCTCCATGTAGGCCAGCGCGGTGGAAAAAGTGCGGGCGCACTTGCGGATCGTTTCGCGCAGTGGCCAGCACCAGGCGGTATCGATGTGGGCGTGGCCGGTGGCGGTGATGGTGTGGGTGGTGGTGCCGTTCTTCGCCGCCAGCAGCGGAGCGAGTTTTTCGCGGGCGGCCGGGATCCACTCGCGGCCGTGCCGCTCCATCAGCCGGCAGGCCTCATCGAGCCCGCGGCGGAGCCGGGCGCGGCGGGTGCCGGACTCGGGCAGCTCGAACATCGCCTCGCGGCAAACGCGGAAGTCCATCAGCAGGGCGAAAGCCTCCTCGTCGTAGACGGCGAGCTGGGCCTGGTTGACGCGGTAGAGCCGCGCCTCGGGGTCGCGCTGGCGGCCATCGTGCCAATGCCATTCCTCCTTCGGGTTGGCGGAGGCTTCGACGTGGAAATCGACCGCCTCGCCGCCCTCGGCCTGCTTGAAAAGCGGCACCGAAATCCGCCGGCGGCTCAGCGCGATGACGGGCCGGCCGTCTTTCCAGACCTGGGCCTCGCGGCCGAAACCCTCCTCGTCCTCGAAGCCGAGATCGATCAGGGCGACGACATGTTTTCCCTGCCAATCCTCCGGCACGGTGGCGGTGAAACGGAACCAGGCGGTGCCCCATTCCTTGCCCCAGGGCGTGCCCTCGGGGGCCGGGGAAAACGTCTCGGCCACGGCCTCGTCGTGACCGACCGGCTCACCGGGAGCCTCCCACATTTCGATCTCCAGCGGCGACTTGGCCGGGTGAAGGAGGGGCAGGATGAAACGTTCTTCCGCGAGCTGGATGCGGGTCTCGATCTTGAGTTGGGTTTCCATGAGGCGAAGCGCAGTGATAAGGAGAAGGAGCGCCGGAAGGCGGGCGGGTGGCCCGCCTACGTTGTCGAACCGAGAATATTGCGCAACCCCGGCGGTGGGGCCTGACATGATTTTCAGTCATGAGGGAAGGCCCGACCGGCCTCAGGCGGCGGGGAAATGGACGGCCTGCAAGCCGTGCGCTTCCGCCACCGCCGGGCAGGTCACTTTCCCCTGGTGGACGTTGACGCCCCCGGCCAGGGCCGGGATTTTCGCGATCGCGCCGAACAGGCCGCTGCCCGCGAGCTCGGTGACGTACTTCGAGGTGATGTTCGTCAGCGCCTGGGTGGCGGTGCGGGCGTAGGCGGCGGGCATGTTGGCCACGCAGTAGTGCAGCACGTCCTCCTCGAGGTAGGTCGGACTCTCGTGGGTGGTCGGGCGCGTGGTCTCGCAGCAGCCTCCCTGGTCGACGGCGATGTCGACCACCACGGTGCCGGGCTGCATTTCCCGCAACATCGAGCGGGTGATCAGCTTCGGTGCCTTGGCTCCGGGGACCAGCACGGCGCCGATCAGCAAATCGACGCGCGGCAGGATTTCCATGAGGTTCGCCTCGTTCGAGTAGAGCGTGTGCGTCGAGCCCATGGTCACATCGAGGAAACGCATGCGCTCGAGGTCGACTTCGAGGATGGTGACATCGGCCCCCATGCCCATGGCCACGCGGGCGGCATTCACGCCCGCGGCGCCGCCGCCGATCACGCACACGCGACCGGGCAGCACGCCGGGCACGCCGCCGAGCAGGGTGCCGCGGCCGCCGTTCTGGGTGCCGAGGTGGTAGGCGCCGACCAGCGCCGACATGCGGCCGGCGATCTCGCTCATCGGCTCGAGCAGGGGCAGGCGGCGGTTCACCTCGATGGTCTCGTAGGCGATGCAGGTGGCGCCGCAGTCCATCAGGCCGCGGGTCAGCCCGGCATCGGCGGCGAGGTGGAGGTAGGTGAAAAGGATGTGCTTCGGCCCGAGGAGCGGAATCTCCGAAGCCTGCGGCTCCTTGACCTTCACGATCAGTTCCGCCTGCTCAAAGACGCCTTCATGGCTGTCCACCATGGTGGCCCCGGCCCGCTCGTACATCACGTCCGGGTAGCCGGCTCCGGCGCCGGCTCCTTTTTCCACGAACACGCGGTGGCCATCGCGCACCAACTCGGCGGCGGTGGAGGGAATCAGGGCGACGCGTTTTTCCTGCGGTTTGATCTCGCGCGGAACGCCAACGGACGAGGGTGTGGGTGTCGATTTCATGAGTTGTCTGAAAACAAAAACGAGCCGGTGGGCCCGGCTCGAAGCGGGCAGCAGAAGCAGGGTTCCTGCCATCATACGCAGCCAAGCGAGGGATTGCATGAGCAGGATCACAAAAAACGCCGGAAAATCATGCCGCCCGTTTGCGCATTTGCGGGTCGCGTCTATCAGTGAGCGAACCTGCATCCCCAGAGATCATGAAAACGAAAAAACTGACCCTGATGTTGGCCGCCGGCCTGTTCGCCCTTGGTGCCGTTTCCTGCGACAACAAGGAAACCGTACTCGATGCCGACACGCCTGCCGGCGACATGAAGGTGGAGAAGGACAAGGACACCGGTGCGATCGACGTCGAAGTGGACGGCGACAACCCATAAGTCCGTCCGCTTAGCCATTCCACCCGGACAACCCCGTTTTCCCGATATCCGGGAAGCGTCGGTTGTCCGGGTTTCTTATTATAAACTGCGGGGCGGACGTCGGAACGCATGGGGCTACCCTGCCATCATGAAGCATCGAATTCCCCCCATCGTGCTCGCCTGCCTGACCTTGGTCTTCGCCCTGCCCGCCGCGGCGCAGCGGGCGAGCTGGTCGAGCCTCGCCCAAATCGATGACGAACTGATCCTCCGCGAGGGGGAAACCGCGTTCGTGGTCAGTGTTTCCAAGCCGATTTATCTTTCGATCGAGCCCAAGGACCGGATCTGCCGCGGCATCCGGCTGCGACCGCAGCGTCACGCCACCTTGGTGGAGCGGCCCGGCACGACTTATTACGAGCGGAATGAAATCGTGGAAGTGGGCTGGCACCAGCCCTTCCCGATCGCCGGGCCGTGCAAGATCCGGCTGGGCACGCCCGCGCTGGTGACCATGCAGGTGGTTTCCCCGCCGAAACCGGAGCCACCTCAGCCGGCCCCGGGTTTCATCCGTCGGTTCCGCTAAGGGCGTGAGTCGGCGAAGCACCCGGACCCCGAGACGAGGAGGGCGGGCTATTCTTTCTCCACGGCAAGTCCGTCGCCGACGTAAATGCGGTAGTCCTTGATGTCTCCCGGATTGTGGCCGGAGCGGGGAACGAGCTTGAAGCCGCCAATGGTTTCCTGCTGGCCGAGGTCGATGACCAGACGGTGGGGGTAGTCGGGCGAGGCGTTCTTCCACTCGCTGTGCCAGAAGTCGGAGGTCTGGCCGTTGATCGCGTTGCTGGCGGAGCCGTCCTCGCCGACCATTTCCTGGCTGTCGACGTAGCCGATGGTCCACTTGGCGTGGGAGATCGACTGGCCGCGGCCATCGAGGATGTCGAGCTCGGCGATGGCGGCGTAGGGCTTGCCATCTTGCGAGTTGAGCGCCTCGAGGCAGAACTGGGAGCCTTTCACCGGCTTGTTGAAGTCGACGACCTTGTCCTTCTTGTCGCGGTCGAAGCTGGCCTCCAGCACGGGTTCCACGCCGTCGAGTTTCAGCTCGGTCTTGCTGCCGAGGCCGCGGGCGAAGTCGAGTTCGGGACGGAGGTCGTTGAGGATGGGCTTCTCATGACCGGACGACGACGGCTTTTCCGGGCCGACCAGATCGAGGATGACGATCTCGTTTTCCCCTTCCTTCAGCCACGGGCCGGGGATGTAGGCGGTCTGCGTGGGGCCGATGTTCCAGTAGCGGGCGAGGCATTGGCCGTTGACCCACACGACGCCCATGCCCCAGCTGCGCAGGTCGAGGAAGGTGTCGGCGGCTTTTTCCAGCGAAACGGTGGCCCGCCAGAACTTCGGACCCTCGCCGGCCTGGTCGGCGGGCTGGTATTTCAGAACGGGGAGCTGGGTGTCATCGAGCGCGAGCTTGTAGGCGCCCCACTGGCCCTTGATCTCGTCGCCGCCGAGTTTCACGGCGCCGAGGATGCCTTTCCGGTCGTGGATTTCCTTGCCGAAATTCACGTGGCCCATGGTGTGGACGAGGATATCGAGGACGGCCTCCTTTTCCCGGCCGGGCAGGGCGACTTTGAAGCGTTGGGAGCGACGGTCCATGATGCCGACCTCTTCGCCATCGACGCGGATCCAGGCGAAGTCGTGAAGCTGGTCGATCTCCAGCGGCGCGGCGGGGCCGGCGGGGATCTTCGTGCGATAGAGCATCGCGCCGTGGCCTTGGCCGTATTTTTCCATGACCTGGGGTGCCGGGGTGACCAAGGGTCGGGGGAGATTGTCGAAAATGGCGGCGGCCTCGGTGAACTCGAACTCGGGCACGCTCATCACGGGCATCGGGGCGGGCGGCTCGGGCAGGGTTTCGCCGGGCAGGAGGTATTTGCCCATCAGCTCGCGGGTTTGGTCGAACTTGTCGCCGATCCAGCCGGCCTCGCTGATCGGGGCGTCGTAATCGTAGCTGGAAGTGTCCGGCTTGAACGGTCGATCGGCCCCGGCCCACATGCCGAAAGAGGTGCCGCCGTGGGCCATGTAGATGCTGAACGACGCGCCTTCCTTGAGCATGTATTCGAGGTCGGAGAGGTAGCGCGAGGTGTCGCCGAGGTGGTGTGGGGCACCCCAGGTATCGAACCAGCCGGGGTAGAACTCGCCGCAGACGAGAGGGCCGTCCTTTTGCACCTCGCGCAGGGCGGCGAAGGAGCCGGCGGGATCGCTGCCGAAGTTGACCACCGAGAAAAGGTCGTCCCGGAAGCCGTTGCGGAGGTTGCCCCGCGGGTTGCAGGCGAAGAGCGGGACGTCGAAGCCGGAGTCGATCATCATCTGGAGCAGCTCGCCCATGTAGCGGGCGTCGTTGCCGTAGAAGCCGTACTCGTTTTCCACCTGCGCCATCAGGATCGGGCCGCCGTGGGTGACCTGCTGCGGACCGAGCACGCGGCCGACCTCGTTGAGCCACGCCTTGGTGGCCGCGAGGAACCTGGGATCGCGGGAGCGGAGGGCGATGTCGTCGTTTTTCAGCAGCCACCACCGCAGGCCGCCGCCATCCCACTCGGCGCAGGCATAGGGACCGGGGCGGAGCACGACCCACAGGCCTTCTTCCTGGGCGATCTTGCAGAACTCGACCGCGTCGCGGCGGCCGGACCAGTCGTATCTCCCTTCCTCGAACTCATGGAAATTCCAGAACAGGTAGGCGCAGACGGTGTTGAGGCCCATGGCCTTGCAGAGCTGCAGGCGGTGGCGCCAGTACTCGCGCGGCACGCGGCCGAAGTGGATCTCGCCGCAACGCATCTGGAAGCGCTGGCCGTCGAGGAGGAAGTCCTTTTTCCCGATCTTGAAGGTGTGGTCGGCGGCGGTGACGGGGACGGCGGAGAGCAGGGTCGCCGCCAAGGTCAGGGTTTGGAAAAGACGCGACATGGAACGTTTCTTGTGGAGGGCGGCCGCGATACTGGCCCCGACGCCGCGTCCTTGCAAGCCGGGTCGGAAATCAGGGCAGGATGTCCTTGTTTTCCGCATACTCGCGCGGAACGACCAGCATCGCGCCGCCGGGAATGACGTGGGCCTCGAAGGGCGTCTTGCCGATCGGTTCGCCATCGATCTCCAGGTTGAGCGGCGGGTCGGCCTCGACCTTGATCTTTTCCGCGGAAAAGTAGCGCAACTCGGTGGCGCCCTCGTAGCGGCGGGTGAGCAGCCGCCAGAGGACCTTGAGAATGCCGCCGATGCTGTTCGGCGAAACGATGGCCAGATCGAGCTTGCCGTCGTGCGGGCTGAGGTTCGAGCCGAGCGCGATGCCGGAGCCTTGGATTTCGCCGACGTTGATGGCGATGACCGTGTGGGCGCGGAAACGCAGCCGGCGGTCATCGACCGTGAGGCGGATGCGCGAGCGTTTCAGCGAAAAGAGGCTCTTCACGCCGGTGATGACGTAGGCGAAGAAGCCGAGCTTGTCCTTCAGGTCGCGGTCGGCGGCCTTGATCAGGTCGGCATCCCAGCCGGAGCCCGCCATCAGGGCGAAATAGCGGTCGTGATCGACCAGGTGGCCGACATCCATCGGCACGGCGACGCCGCTCCGAAGCGCGAGTTCGAGGGCGTCATCGACGTCGGTCGGCACGCCCAGCGCGCGGGCGAGCAGGTTGGCGGTGCCGGTCGGGATCTGGGCCAGCGGGATTTCGCGTTCGTTTTCGATGATCCCGGAAAGCGCCTCCATCACCGTGCCGTCGCCGCCGGCGACGAGGACCAGCTCGCGATCCGTCTCCGCCGCCCAGCGGCGGGCATCGCCTTCGCCCTCGGTTTCGCGCAGTTCGAAGTCGAGCCCGCTTTCCTCCAGCCTGCGGCGGATGGTCGCGAGGATGTCCTCCGCCTGATCCTGGCCGGCGGCGGGATTGACGATGGCGAGGACTCGGCGGGGCGGGCTCATGCGGTTCTTTTCCCGATACGTCAGTTAGAGAAGATGTCCAACGAAGCTGGCGGCGGGGCATGCTGACCGGAAAAATCCCGGGATTTCAGGAAATTGCGGAGATTCCGGGGTCCGGGCGCGTAGAAGAGGGGGTATCAACCCCACCATGAATCATCTACCGCTCCTCCTTCTCCCCGCGGCGGCCTTGGCGGCCGACCTGCCGGCACCGGCCAAATACGTCGATCCCATGATCGGCACCGCCGGCCACGGCCACGTGTTTCCCGGTGCCACCGCGCCCTTCGGCATGGTCCAGGCCAGCCCGGATACCGGCCTCCACGGCTGGGACCGGTGCTCGGGCTACCACTACGACGATACGGGCATCATCGGCTTCAGCCACACCCACCTCAGCGGCACCGGCTGCGGCGACCTCGGCAACCTGATGTTCATGCCGATGACCGGCGACATCCAGTGGGACCCCAAGCCGACCGGCAACGACGGCGGCGGGCTGCGCCCCGACTCGGGCGCGCGGGCAATGTTCAACCACGAAAACGAGCACGCCGAGACCGGCTACTACTCGGTGAAGCTCGACGGCTCCGACATCGAGGTCGAGCTGACCGCCACCGAGCGCTGCGCCGTGCACCGCTATACTTTTCCGAAAAAGGGCGACGCGGAGGTGCTGATCGACCTCAACCACAAGGTCTCGCCTCCGGGTGACGCGGCCTTCGAGGCGGAACTCGAAATCAAGGACCCGCATACCGTGGTCGGCTGGCAGAAAACCGACGGCTGGTCGAACCCCAAGACCTTCTACTTCGTCGCCGAGTTCTCGGAAAAAATCACCGGCCAGGATTTCCGCGAAGGCGGGGAGACCAAGGACGGGAAGTCGATTTCCGGCAAGAACATCAAGGGCGCGCTGCACTTCGACCTGGATGCCGGCAAGCCGCTGGTCGTGAAGGTCGGCGTGTCGCCCGTCAGCATCGATGGCGCCAAGGACAACCTGAAGGCCGAGGTGGGCGACAAGGGCTTCGAGGAGGTCCGGCAAGGCACCGTGGCGAAGTGGAACGAGCTGCTCGGCAAGGTCACCATCTCCGACAAGGACGAGGCCGAGCTGCGCACCTTCTACACCGCGCTCTATCACACCATGGTCGCCCCGAACGTCTACAACGACCACGACCGCCGCTGGATCGGCCCCGATCGCAAGGAGCACGCGGATCCGGGCTTCAACTACTATTCGACCTTCTCGTTGTGGGACACCTTCCGCGCCGCCAACCCGCTCTACACGCTGCTCGTCCCGGAAAAGGTCGGCGAGTTCACCGACGCGATGCTGATCCACTATGAAAACACCGGCTACCACCAGCTGCCGGTGTGGACCCTGTGCGGCAACGACACCTGGTGCATGATCGGCTACCACTCGATTCCGGTGATCGTGGACGCCTACTTCAAGGGCCTCACCGACTTCAACGAGCGCAAGATGCTCGACGCCATGGTCGACAGCTCGAACCGCCGCGAGTGGAACAAGGAGTACCGCGAAAAAGGCTACGCTCCCTCCGGCGATGACGGAGCCCAGGGCACCTCGCGCACGCTGGAGTATGCCTTCGATGATTGGTGCATCGCGCGCTTCGCCGAGGCCATCGGGAAAAAACGGATCGCCCACGAGTACGACGAGCGGGCCCGGAATTTCCGCAACGTCTTCGACAAGGACGCCGGCATGATGCGCGGCAAGGACCGCAACGGCGACTGGCTGGAGCCCTTCAAGCCGACGGTCGTCGACTTCCGCGCCTTCACCGAGGCCAACGCCTGGCAATACACGTGGTCGGTCATGCAGGACGTGCCGGCGCTGATCGAGCTGATGGGCGGGCCCGAGGCCTTCGTCGCCAAGCTCGATGAAATGTGGACCACCGAGGGGGTCGAGTCGCACGCCCCGGACGTGACCGGCCTGATCGGCCAGTATGCGCACGGCAACGAGCCGAGCCACCACACCGCCTACCTCTACGACTTCGCCGGCCAGCCGTGGAAGACGCAGAAGTGGATCCGCGAGATCTCGGAAAAGTTTTACACCGACCAGCCCGACGGCATCTGCGGCAACGAAGACTGCGGCCAGATGTCCGCCTGGTACGTGTTTAGCTCGCTGGGCATCTACCCGGTCAACCCGGCCAGCGGCGTTTACATGATCGGCAGCCCGATGTTCGAGAAATCCTCGATGAAGCTCGGCAACGGCAAAACTTTCACCGTGATCGCCTCCGGCAACTCGAAGGAGAATGTCTATATCCAGGAGGCCATGCTCGACGGCAAGCCGCTCGACCGGACCTGGATCACCCAGAAAGAGCTTTCCGCCGGCGGCACCCTGGCTTTCCGCATGGGCCCCGAGCCAAACAAGGAATGGGGTGTCGGCAAAACCCCGCCCGCTTTCGCCTACTGAGCGATCCTTTCGCGCCACCACCCAAAAACCCGGGCCGTGATGGCCTGGGTTTTTTTGCGGATGGCGGATGGAGCCGCCGGCAACCGGGCAGGGCCAAAGGAGCCGTGTTGCGCCGGAAACGCGCGGTGATTTGGGGGTGAACAGGCTGCGTTTCGCCGGGAACCGACCGTGTTTCGGGGGGCGGAAGGGCGTCTTTGCAGAAAACAGACCGTGTTTCGTAAGGTGGAGCCCGTGTTATGCGGAGAACAGGCCGTGTTTTGTGGGGTGGCGGGGGTGTTTTGTAGGAAACAGACCGTGTTTTGTGGGGTGAAGGGGGTGTTTTGTAGGAAGCAGACCGTGTTTTGTGGGGTGAAGGGGGTGTTTTGTAGGAAGCAGACCGTGTTTTGTGGGGTGAAGGGGGTGTTTTGTAGGAAACAGACCGTGTTTCGTAGGGTGGAGTTTGTGTGTTGAGAAGAGCAGGCCGTGTTTTGCGGGGTGGAGGGGTGTTTGGTAGGAAACAAATCGTGTTTTGTGGGGTGGAGTTTGTGTGTTGCGAGAGAACTGGCCGTGCTTTTTTTGCGGGTTTGAGACCGGGTCTCCCAAAAGGGCCAACGGCCCGCCACATACCAGCCCGGGCTGAAGGCCCGGGTTCGGAGGTCCTCCATGAACGGAGGGCTGAAAGCCTGACACATGCTGGGTTGAGTCGATCCGAGCCCACCGTGCATGTGCCAGGCTTTCAGCCCTCGGTATCTTCCCTGATATGCGAAACCCCGGGCGATGCCCGGGGCTGGTATGTGGCGGGCCGTTGGCCCTTTGGACGGCAGGGGCCCTCGGCCGGGGGGCGGGCGCGGCGCTCGGATGGGGCGGGCCGGTCGGGTGAGACCGGGCGCTCGGATGCGGCGGGAGCTCCGACGGGGCGGGACCTCCGAATCAAAGGGCGCTCGGAATGGGCTCCTCCGATCCCCGTATGGGCCGAGCCCCCGTATGGACCGAGCCGTCGCTTCTTCGTGAAGCCCTGAAAGGAAGCGGACGCACGAATCTCACGCGCGCCCGCCGCTACGGCTCAACGGCCGGCCACCCACTCTACCGAATTCGTCAGCAGCTGCTTGAATGCCGGGTTGTCATGCGCCTCGGCGGCGTGGCCGAGGGTGATGCAGACGATCTTGGCCTTCTTGTCCTTCACGATCCACACGCTCGGAATGTCGTCCTTGGTCTGGTCGGCCGCGTTCTCGCAGCAGACCTTCACCTTCGCCCCCTTGTTGAGTTCGAACCGGTAGTTCTCGTCGGTGATCTTGAACTTCTTCGGCACCTCGGTGGTGATCGGGTTTTTGCCGCCCTTCACCGTCACTTCGAACTCGCCGTAGCCGTGGCTCGGCGTGCGACCCCCGATGAAGCGGTCGTTGTAGCCCGGCCACGGGTGCGACCAGGTGGCGGCGTGCAGGAAAACCAGGCCCTTGCCGGCATCGGCGAAGTCGTTGAGCGCCTTCTGCCACTCCTTGCCGCCCCACTGGTCGTGGTTGCCGCTGAAGACGAGCACGTCCGCCTCCTTGATCAGCTCGAGGGCCTCCTTGAGGTTCGGCGTGGCGGCGCAGTCGATCTTTTCCGCCGCCTCGAGCGTCTCGGTGTCGGTGCCGAGGAAGAACTTCGGAAAGTCGTGCGACGACCCGGAGCCGACCAGCAGGACCTTGAGCGTGCCCTTCGGCATGACCTTTTCAAAGCTCTGGCCCATCGGCGCGGTGGTGTCCGGCGGCAGCGCGATCAGGGGTTGGGCGGCGAGGGCGAAGGGAAGAAGGTAGCGGAGCATGAGTGTCGGGGTTTGGCTTGGAATCCTGATCGAGCAGGGGGTTTGGAAGACGTTCCCATACCGTTCCTTCGCGGGGCACCTTTCATGGGCCCACCCCCGGCGCTGCGGGGGAAAGATGACCCACGCCGCAGGTTGCATTTTTCCCCAGAACCCCGAAGCTCCGTCTCCCATGAAACGATTCCTTTCGATCCTTGCCTGCTTCCTTTCCCCGCTCGCCGCGGCGGAAAAGGGCGGATTTCTCTTCACCACCTTCAAGGGGGAGCAGACGCCGATGACCGAGCAGATCTACTTCGCGCTCAGCCGCGACGGCCGCGACTGGAAGGCGCTCAAGGGCGGTGAGCCCGTGCTGGTCAGCGAGCTGGGCGAAAAGGGCGTGCGTGATCCCTACCTCCTGCGCTCGCACGACGGCAAAAAAACCTGGGTGATCGCCACCGACCTTTCCATTCACCTCACCCACCACAACTGGGGCCGCGCGGTGACGCAGGGCAGCAAGTCGATCGTCATCTGGGAAAGCGAGGACCTGGTGAACTGGAGCGAGCCGCGGCTGGTCAAGGTGGCGCCCGACGATGCCGGCTGCACCTGGGCGCCGGAGGCGATCTACGACGAGAAGGAGAAGGACTACCTCGTTTTCTGGGCCTCGAAGACCGGCCGCGACGACTTCAAGAAGCACCGCATCTGGGCTGCCCGCACCAAGGATTTCACGGAGTTCGGCGAGCCCTTCATCTACATCGAGAAGCGCAACGACGTGATCGACACCGACATCGTGTGGGAAAACGGGACCTACTACCGTTTCAACAAGGACGAGACGACCAAGGCGATCGCCATGGAGAAGTGCGACGAGCTGATGGGCAAGTGGAAGAAGGTGAACGGCTTCTCGCTCAAGCGCCTGCAGGGCTACGAGGGCCCGGCCTGCTTCAAGCTGGAGGACGCCGCACCCGGCAAGCCCGCCAAGTGGTGCCTGCTGATCGATCACTACGCGCAAGGCCGCGGCTACCAGCCGTACGTCACCGACGATCTCGACAAGGGCAAGTTCGAGAAGGCCGACGACATCACCTTCCCCTTCCACTTCCGCCACGGCTCGGTGCTGCCCGTTTCCGAGGACGAATACCAGCGGCTGGCCGGAAAATACGGACTCTGAACCGCACGATCGAATCCCACCCATGAAACCCATCCCTACCCTGATGGCCGCCGCCCTCGTGGCGACCGCCGGCGCCTCCGTCGAGATCGAGGTCGATGTCTCGAAGCCCACCATCGACCTCCCGGAGCACCTCTACGGCTTGTTTTTCGAGGATATCAACTGGGCGGCCGATGGCGGCCTGTATGCCGAACTCGTCCAGAACCGCTCCTTCGAATACTTCCCGGTCGCCGAGAACGATCCGCTGGGAAAGAAGATGGTGCCCCTCTTCGCCTGGGAAAAAATCGGCGGCAATCCGGTCGAGCTGAGCGTCGAGGAAACCGACCCGCTCAACTGGAACAACAAGCACTACGCCAAGCTCAAGTCCGCCGCCACGGCCAAGGTGGGCGTGGTGAACGCCGGCTTCGACGGCATCCCGCTCGACCAAGGCGCCAGCTACCGCGTGTCCGTCTTCGTGCGGACCCGCGGGTGGTCGGGCAACGGCGCGATCACCGCGACGCTGCTCGATGCCGATGGCAGCGAGTGCGGCACGGCTTCCCTCGGCGAGGCGACCGGGGAGTGGTCGAAACTCGAAGAGGAGATCGTTTCCTCGAAAACCACGGACCAGGCGAAGCTCGCGATCTCGACCGAGGGGTCGGGCGTGATCGACCTCGACATGATCTCGCTTTTCCCGAAGGACACCTACAAGGGCCGGGTGAACGGCCTGCGCAAGGACCTCGTCGAGGCGCTGGCGGACCTGCACCCGAAGTTCCTGCGTTTTCCCGGCGGCTGCATCGCCCACGGCTGCGGCCTCGACAATGCCTACCGATGGAAGGACACCGTCGGCCCGGTCGAGGAACGACGGCCGAACTGGAACCGCTGGGGCTATCACCAGACCTACGGGCTGGGATTTTTCGAATACTTCCAGCTCTGCGAGGATCTTGGCATGACCCCGCTGCCGGTGGTGCCGATCGGCGTTTCCTGCGGCTTCACCGACCCGTACGAGGTGGTGGACATCGAGAACCTCGGCGAGTGGATCGATGACGCGCTCGATCTCATCGAGTTCGCCAACGGCCCGGCCGACAGCGAGTGGGGCCACGTGCGCGCGGAAATGGGGCACCCGGAGCCGTTCCAGCTGGAGTTCGTCTGCCTCGGCAACGAGGAGCACGACACGCCGGAAATGCGCGAGCGCTTTCCCCGCTTCGTGGAGGCGATGCGGGACCGGTATCCGGACATCAAGATCATCGGCACCTCGGGCCTGGACCCGGAGATCCCGATCTACGACCTGATGACCCGCGAGAAGGTCCACAGCTCCGACGAGCACTACTACAAGGACCCGAGCTGGTTCATCGCACACCAGGATCGCTTCGACGATTTCGACCGCAGCAAGCCGAAGATCTTCGTCGGCGAGTATGCCTCGCGCGACAAAAAGCAGATCAACGCCGTCGCCGAAGCGGCCTATCTCACCGGCATCGAGCGCAATGCGGACCTCGTCGACATGACCTGCTACGCGCCGCTCTTCGGCCGCCTCGGGCACTGCCAATGGAATCCCGACCTGATCTACTTCAACCATCGCGAGGTCGTCAAAACGCCGAGCTACCACGTCCAACGCATGTTTGCCTCGAACAAGGGCGATGTTTATCTGGCGAACACCGTCGAGGTGGTTGATCCGCAACCGCAGCCGACGGTTTCCGGCACCATCGGGCTCGGCACCTGGGGCACCGCGGCCGAGTTCGACGAGATCCGCGTCAATGGCCGCCGGGTCGATCCGGCCGGCTGGCAGACCGCGCGGGGCCGCTTCGCGGAAACGGCCGGTGTTTTCGCCCAGACCGACACCGAGGCCAGGCCTGCCATGGCCACGGGGACGGAAAGCTACGCCGGCGAGGAGGTGACGATCACCCTCAAGGCGCGGAAGGTTTCCGGCGCGGAGGGCTTCATCATCGCCTTTGGCGGAAACGACGGCTCCAGCTGGTGGTTCAACGTCGGCGGGTGGGGAAATCGTCAGCACGGCCTTCAGCATGGACGGGGCGATGGCCTTTCGATCGTCAAGCAGACCGGTGGCCGCCTCGAACCCGGGCGCTGGTATGAGGTGAAAGTCGAGCTGACGCCGGGCCGCATCGTTTGCTCGCTCGACGGCAAGCCGGTCATCGACCATCCGGTGCCCGCCCCGCGGGTCAGCGTCGCCAGCGCCCTCGACCGGAAAGCGGGCGAGGCGATCGTGAAGTTGGTCAATCCTTCCGAGCGCGAGGTTTCCGCGACCATCCGGCTGAAGGGTGCGGAAAGGGTAGCCGACCGCGGCACCGCGATCCTGTTGGCGGGCGACGCGGATGCGCAGAACACGCTCGAGGAGCCCGACCGTATGGCACCGACGACGCGGGAGATCTCGACCGGGAGCAAGTTCCGCGTCCCCCTGCCTCCGACGTCGGTCCAGTTCATCCGGACAAAGGTAAGATAAATAAAGCCGGAGGCGGGATGTAGTTGCGCGCGCAACTACATCTGAAAGCAGGCCGGCTCCGTCGTCGAGGCAGACTTCGGTGTCCCGGCACAAGGTCTGGGGGTGGCGCACCCCGGGGGATGTCGGTGGATGTGAAGGAGGGGCACAACTGGCGCGGCACAACCGGGGGGCACAACCGGGGGGCACAACCGGGGGGCACAACCGGGGGGCACAACCGGGGGGCACAACCGGGGGGCACAACCGGGGGCACAACCGGGGGCACAACCGGGGGCACAACCGCGGGGCACAACCGCGGGGCACAACTTCCCCGTCAGGTGGCGTCCGGTCGAGATATTGCACAAAATTTCATCCTTGGGAGAAGGCTGATCTTCCGAGGGCGGGGAGGGAGCCGGGGTGTCGATGGATGAAGGTGG
Source organism: Haloferula sargassicola (assembly GCF_040362925.1). Classification (NCBI taxonomy): domain Bacteria; kingdom Pseudomonadati; phylum Verrucomicrobiota; class Verrucomicrobiia; order Verrucomicrobiales; family Verrucomicrobiaceae; genus Haloferula; species Haloferula sargassicola. The sequence goes on along the minus strand of NZ_BAABRI010000023.1, from coordinate 44,495 downwards.
TCGGGGGAACAGGCAGATCCAAGATATTGTCATTGCCCGATCTGATAGGTTCCGTTGATATGAGGCCACCGGTTACTCCCCTGTCCGCCTCCCCATGTCCCAGATATCTCCCACCAAGCTCAAATCGACGTCCTCACGCTGCCCCGTCTGCCATCAGGCCTGCCCGGCCGAGGTGTGGAGGCGCGGCTCCGATCCCGGAGAAATCTGGATGACCCGGATCTGCGACGATCACGGCCCCCATGAAGTCTGCCTCGCCAGCGATGCCCGCTTTTATTGGTTGTCCCAGGGCGACCCATCCAATGGCTGTGGTGCGGGCTGCGCCTGCTCTTCCTCGCCCGAGGGTCGGGTCGGCACCTTGGGCGGTAATGCCACGCGCCCGGGCACGCCCGAGGAGCTTTCGACCTGCCTGGCCCTGATCGAGATCGTGGATTCGTGCAATCTCCAGTGCCCCACCTGTTTCACCGACGCGCCGCCGGGCGTGTCCCGGGAGCGGCTGAAAGCCCATCCGATCGCGGACCTCATGCGCCGCATCGAGGGGGTGCTCGAACGCAAGCACAGGATCGAGATCCTCCAGCTCTCCGGCGGCGAGCCCACGCTGCATCCGGAGCTGTTCCAGCTGATCGACTGGATCCAGGCCGAACCGCGGATCGACTACTGCCTGCTCAACACCAACGGACTCCGGCTGGCGCGTGACGGGGAGTTTTCCGCGAAGCTCGGCGAGCGGGCGCGGCGCGGGGGCTTCCAGCTCTACCTTCAATACGATGGCCCCCAGGAGGAAGGGCAGGTCGAGCTGCGGGGCGGCGACCTGCGCGAGGTGAAGCACACCACGATGGAGCGCTGCGAGCAGGAAAAGATCCCCTTCACGCTGGCCATGACGGTGTGTCAGGAAAACCTCGGGCACCTCTGGGAGACCATCACGGTGGGTCTGCGCTTCGGGCTGTGCCGCGGGGTGGCCCTGCAGCCGATGTTTCTCAGCGGCCGGGTGGGGCTCGCCGGCAGCCGGCTCAACACCGCGGATCTGGTGCTGGCGGCGATGCGGCAGTCCGGCGGGAAATTGACCGAGGCCGACTTCACCCCGCTGCCTTGTGGTGACCCGAACTGCGCGGTGATCGGTTACCTGATCCGCAGCCCGGAGGGGCTCCGGAGTATCTCCGAGTTCGTCGATTTCGCCAGTCTCCAAGGGTTTCTGCGCGACAAGGTCCGCTATGAAATGGCCGACCTGACGCGCTGCGGGTGCGAGAACACGGAGCTGGGCGAGCTGCTTCATCGCTACGAGATGGAGGAAAAGAACGCCTTCCGCATCTTCATCAAACCGTTTATGGACTCGTGGACATGGGACCAGGACCGGATCGACCGCTGCTGCACCCATGTGATCCGGCCGGACGGCCGGCTTGATTCCTTCTGCCGCTACTATGCCAATGGAGCCACCTGAGCTGCCCCCGCCGCCGCCGAACAACGCGGCGATCGGCTGGTTCCGTTTCGTGCTGTGGATCCTGCCGGCCGGGATGCTGGCCTTGTGGGCGGCCTTGTTAGGCTCGCTCGGCCTAAGGGGTTCCGATCAATGGCTCATGACGGCGTGGGTCCTGCTTTCCGTGGCCTCGACCTATGGCATCGGCTGGTTCGATGCTCGGCTGTCGCAGAAACGCAAGCTCCTGGGACGGTCCGAGTGGAGCCACGCCGCGATTTTCGTGCTGGCGCAGCTGGTGGTCGCTCCCGCGGTGCTGGTCGGCGTGCTGTTTTCGATCTGTCTCGTGGCCGGCGGAAGCTTTTGATCCATGGTCGCCGGCTCCCCTGTTTATCTTGTGATGATCGTGGTCGGCGTGTTGCTGGGAGCGATCTACTGGTGGTTCCAGGCCCGCGATGACGCCCGGATTCCGATGATCTATCTGGGCGGGTTGGTCGGGGCGTTTCTCGGGGCCAAGCTCGCCTACCTGATCGCCGAGGGCTGGCTCGATGCGGCCTCGCCCGACCGGTGGGCATTGTGGCTTTCCGGGAAATCGATCACCGGCGCGCTGCCCGGCGGCTGGGCCGGGGTGGAGATCGCGAAGCAGCGGATGGGCTACCGGGCGGTCACCGGCGACCGGTTCGCGCTGCTGCTGCCGGTACCGCTGGCGCTGGGCCGGATCGGCTGCCTGGATGCCGGCTGCTGCCGGGGCCTCGGCGGCTGGCCGGCGGTGCCGGTGGAGATCGGCTTCCAGCTGGTGGCGCTGGTGGGGCTGCTGTTTCTCCGCCAGCGGAAATGGCTGCCGGGCCAGCATTTCCACATTTATTTGATGGCCTACGGGCTGTTCCGGTTTTTCCACGAATTCCTGCGTGCCACTCCGAAGGCGCTCGGCGGGCTGTCCGGCTACCAGTGGGTCAGCCTGGCGACGGCGCTGGGCGCCGCGATCGCCTTCCGCCAGCGGGCGATGTCGTCGATTTCGCTAAGACCCGGAGGCGGGGCCACGTAAGGGGCGGCATGCATCGATTTCTGGCGTGGCTGACGACCCTGCTCGTGGTGATTTCCCCGGGCCTCGCCAAGGACGTGCCCGGCATCGAGGGCGATCTCCACCAGAAGCGCGCCGTCGAGGTGATGGAGTATCTGGAGGATACTTACTACAACCGCCGTAGCGGCTACTACTCGAACAAGGCGGACGAGGACGGGCCGACGACCGTGTGGGGTGCCGGAATCATGTTCTCCGCGCTGGCTGGCGGGGCCCGTCACGAGGCCCGCTACGAGCGGGACATGCGGAAGTATTTCCGTGCACTGGACAACTACTGGGACGTGGCGGTGGAGATCCCCGGATACGAGCCGCTGCCGACCCAGGGCGGCCACGACAAGTATTATGACGACAACGCCTGGATGGTGATCACCTTCCTCGAGGCCTACGACATCACCGGCGACAAGCGCTACCTGAAGCGTGCCGACGAGACGCTGACCTTCGTGCTCAGCGGCTGGGACGATGAAGCCGGCGGCGGCATCTGGTGGCACGAGGGCCACAAGGGCGGCAGCAAGAACACCTGCGCCAACGCCCCGGCCGCGCTCGGGTGCTATCGTTTGTCCCAGTACGTCGATCCCCGCCGGCGCATCGAACTGATCGAGTGGGGGAACAAGATCGTCGCCTGGACCGTGAAGCAGTTCCAGGGCGATGACCTGCTGTTCGAGGATGCGGTGGTGGTGGCGACCGGAGAGGAAAACAAGGGCAAGCTGACCTACAACACCGCCCTGATGATCCGGAATTTCATCGCACTCTACGGACTGAGCGGCCAGCAGCCCTACCTGCAGGAAGCGCTGGAAACAGCCGACGCCGCCCAGTCGATGATCCAAGGCAACGGCGCCTACCGCGATCAGTGGAAATGGTCGCACCTCCAGGTGGAGGCGGACATCGAGCTCTACCGCACCACCGGCATCCGGCGTTACCTGCAGCGCGCGATCGATACCGCAGCCGTCCACTACCAGGAGTGGAAAGAGAAGCCGCCGGAGGAAATGATCGATGTGGCCTCGCTGGCGCGGGAGCTGTGGCTGCTGGCCGACCTGGAAACGGCGAAAGGGCGCGCGTTCTGGGAGCGGGTCGATCGCTGGAAAAAGGGCTGACGGCCGGAGTTCGCGGCGGGAATGCCGCGTCCCACCATTTAGGGGGGCACGCGCCGCCGGACCTTGAACCGGCCGGTTGCGGGACCCACGGTCGGGGTTCTCCGCCGCTCGCCCGATGAAGTTCCGCCCGTGGTTCACCCTTGTTTTCGCCCTCCCGTCCGCGCTCGCCGCCCAAGGTTTTTCTCCCTACGCGCCGGATGCCGCCACGGTGATCCTCTACCACATGGACGAGTCGGCGGGGGCGACCGTGGTCACCGACGCGGCGGGCCATTTTCCGGGAGTGTCCTCCGCCGGGGAAACGCCGTGGTCGGTCTTCGATGGAGCCAACGGCATCACGGGCTTCGGAGCAGCGGGAAACAACATGAGCGGAACGGGAATCGGCATCGATGCGAACCTCGACGGGGTCTTCCGGTTCGACGACAACGTTTCCTCGCCGGACCGCTTCGACGCGCTCGCCCAACTCGGGGCGGCCTTCACGTTGGAGGCGATGATCCGTGTGGGCTCGATCACCACCGGCTCGCCCCAGCACCTGTGGGGCCTCGACGGCTCCGCCAGCCGCGCGCTTCAGTTCCGCATCAATGGCGATGGCGTGCTGAACTTCGACCCGATCGACGGCGGCGGCGCGCCGGTGACCTTCAACCTGCCGAGCCTGACCGGCCCCCACGCCTTCGTGCCAAACAAGTGGTTCCACGTGGCCGCGGTCTACGACGACGGGGAGGTCTCGCTCTACTGGACGCGGGTCGATAGCGGTGCCGCGGTGGCCAACCGGGTCGCCGTGGGCACGAGCCGTGTGGCTTTCCAGTCCGATGACTCGCCGCTGGTGTTCGGAAACGAGGGCCGCTCCATCGGTGGCATGGGGGAAGGTCTGGTCGGGCTGCTGGACGAGGGCCGCGTCAGCCGCATCGCCCGGGCCGACAACGAGTTCATCTTCGACAGCGTGGCACTGCTGGGAGCCAGTTCCTACGAGGGTGGTAGTACGAACGATCCCGCAAAGGTGCTCGATGGCGACCTCGGCACCCGCTGGTCGGCCTTCGGTGATGGCCAGTGGATCGCCTTCGACCTTGGAAAGCCGCGCCGGATCTCATCGGTGGAGATTGCCTTTTATGCCGGCGACCTTCGGACTTCGACCTTTGACCTTGAGACCTCGAGCGATGGCCTGGTGTGGACTCCGGTGCTGGTGTCCCAGGTGAGCAGCGGCGCCACGCAGGCGCTGGAGGTCTTCCCGCTGGCTGACCTTCCGGTCGCCCGCTACGTCCGCTATTTGGGTCATGGAAATTCGGTGAGCGGCTGGAACAGCCTCACCGAAGTCAAAATCCAGACCACCACCGTGACCGACACCGATGCCGACGGCATGCCGGATTCGTGGGAACAGCAGATCGTCGATGCCGACGCCACCGATGCCCTCGTGGCGATCGCCGATGTCCTGCCGGGCGGCGATTTCGACGGTGACGACCAGACCAACCTTGAAGAGTACTACGCCGGTAGTAATCCGATCGTCTTCAATGCTCCGGGAGACAGCGACAACGACGGGCTGCCCGACGGCTGGGAGGTCATTTGGTTCGACAGCCTTTCCCAAGGGCCGGCGGGCGATCCCGACGGCGACGGGTTCTCGAACCTGGAGGAATGCGAGGGAGGATCCGATCCGACTTCCCCCACTTCCCGCCCCGGCGACTCCGATGGCGACGGCCTCCGGGACGAGTGGGAAACAAGCGCGCTCGGCAACCTTGATGGGGGCGCCTACGACGACCCCGACTCGGATGGCAGCACCAACCTCGCCGAATTCATCGCCGGAACCGATCCGCTCGAGCTTGTCTCGAAACCCTCCTGGAATTCTCCGGCCGTGGCCTATCTCGGCGGCTCCACCGTGGCGGCCAATGCGTGCATCATGCCGAGCTCGGCGATTTATGGTCGAGCGATCAACGGTCTATCATTCCAGGATCAGATCCTCTACACGTTCCAGGGTTATCAATACACGGCCTTCTATGACAGCAACGGCACCACGCAGCGGGTGGTCCTGGCGCGGCGGACGATCGATGGTACGACCAAGGGGGCATGGGAAACTTTCCAGACCGACTCGGAGTTCACGCATGGTGATGAAGAGGCATGGGATGCGCACAACGTGGTGGCCCTCGGGATTTGTGAAACGGACGGCTCGCTTCATCTTGCCTGGGACCACCACGGGCACACCTTGCGCTACCGCCGGTCCATTGCGGGCCTTTGCACGACGAACCCCGCGGCCTGGGGAGCCGGCATGCTGCAGCCGGAGCAGGACTGGTTGGTTGCTGCGGACGAGACCGTGACGGGGGTCACCTACCCCCAGTTCGTTTCCAAGCCGGACGGCGGGCTCGCCCTCAACTGGCGCACCGGGGCCTCGGGCAATGGCGACCAGGTGTTCTGCTCCTACGATCCCGCCGCAGGCCATTGGTCCGGCACCATCCGCTTTCTGGAACGCACCGGGGACTATAACGGATCGACCAGCCGCTGTGCCTACCTCAATGGCTTCGATTATGCGCCCAATGGCTCGATCCATGTCTCCTGGACCTGGCGGGAAGGCGCGGGCTCTTCCAACCATGATATCTGCTATGCTTGGTCGGACGACGGGGGGGTGAGGTGGAAAAATACCGCCGGCACGGTGATCGCGGACACCTCCACGGGGGGCGGCATCGACCTCAACTCGGCCGGAATCGTCATCAAACCGCTCGACCTCAACCAGCTCCTCATCAATCAGCAGACCCAGTGCGTGGACAGTGACGGCCGCGTGCACGTGATGATGCTTCACCGCCGCGAGGATCCCGGCTTCGCGTTTCCGAACGTCACCCACCAGGTCTACTCGACGCTCGGCACCGCCTATTACCACTACTTTCTCGAGCCCGGCACCGGCAAATGGCAGCAGCGCCGCATCCCGCCGGATCGGTTTCCGGTCGGTTCGCGGCCGGCCATCGGCTACGATCCGGCCGGCAACGTCTATGCGGCCTTCGTTTCCTACGACGTGAGCACCGACGTCTTCCCCGGCTACGCCTCAGGCCGGCTGGCCATCGCCCGCGCCTCGAAGGAATCCCGCTACAGCGATTGGAAGGTGCTGCAGACCGTGGAGGTGCCGAACGCCTTCACCGGCGAGCCGCTCATCGACCAGCCGCGGCTCGTTCACGACCGCATCCTCAGCGTTTATCTCCAGGAAAACAGCGCCGCGTCCTCTTCGGGCGCGACTCCGCTGCACGTCTACGAGTTCGCCGTGGGCGTGGGCGAGCCGACGGGCTCCGGGCAGTCGGAGATTTCGATGCTGGGGGATCACCTCGTGGTCACCACCTACGGTGAAACGGGAGCGACCTACCAACTGCAGACCAGCCCGACCCTGCAGGCGGACTGGACGAGCCTCGGTGAGTCGCTGGGCGGCAATGGCGGCCTCCTCGCCGTGCCTGACGGCAGCCGGAGGGTGGCTCGCCGCCGCTTTTACCGCTTCGAGGTCACCTCGAACTAAAACCCGTTCACCGCTGATCGACGAGCAGTCGGAAGAACAGCTGCCGGCCGGAAGCATCGACGCTGGCCCGCAGGACCACGCCGCCGCCGGTGTCTTCGAGCGTCACCCCGGTGGCAGTGGACCAGTCACCCGAGAGCTGCTCGGACTGCTCGATGGCGTAGATCAGGTCGTCGCGCAGCTGCGGAAGGTGGAACTCGACGAAAGCCTGTCCCGCCTCGACGCCGGTCGATTGGAAGGGCGGGTTCGCTCCGCTGAGGGGTGGCAGGCCGAGGGCGTATTCGAGCAGGTTGGCGATGCCATCGCCATCCGCATCGTCGGTCGGACCGTCGAGCCCGGCGGGCAGGGAGGCATCGGCGGACCACTGCGCGAATCCGGCCAGGACTTCCGGGGCTCCGGGCGAGGCGGGCGCTGCGGTCCAGTTGGCGAAGTCGTTGCCATAGTCGTAGACATTGACCCGTTCGAGCCCCGGACCGTTCCCGTCGGCAGCGAGCGGCCACGGGTCGGTGTCGGCGTAGTTCACGCGATCAACGCGGATGTACTGCCGTTCAAGTAGGTCGTTCAGCTCGCCGGGCATGCCGAGTTCGAGGGTTTCGCCACTGTTGCTGAGACCCCCGGAAGTCCACTGGAGAACCTGGGTGCCGGCCGGCGCCCCGTAGGCCGCGTTGAAGGCGGAGATGCTGCGGGTCACGATGATCCGCTCGCCGGGCTGGAGCGTCACCGGCGCCGCGGTCGGGAAGGTGAAGTCGATGCCGTCGGTGAATGCCCAGGCCGCGCCCTTGGCCGCATCGTAGAGGGTCACCGGCGCGTCGGAAATATTGAGCAGCTCCACGTATTCGGCATCCGCGTTCGAGTCCGGGTGATACATGATCTCGCTGATCACGACCGGCCCGACCTTCGGCAGGCTGTTCGCCACCCCGGGTGTCGGGCTTTTCATGGCCACGAAGTTGAAGGTGCCGCTACTGGACTTGTAGTAGCGGCCGAAGGTCACACCGGGCTCGGCGGCGCCGAAATCCTCCGACTCCAGATATTCCAGGTCGAGGCCCTCGGCCGGCTTGTAGAGATAGACCGTCTCCCCGTTTCCGCTCAGGGCGAAGGGGGTGAGCGCGCCGGGATCGGTGCTCGCCGCACCGAAATGATCGCTTTCGTTGAAAACGATGTAGCCGTCCGCGGAAAGCACCGTGCCGTCAGCGATGCGGTACTTCATCAGGTCGGCGTCGTTGTCGCTCAGATACCAGCCGCCCAGATCGATCGAGGTTGATCCGGTGTTGTGGAGTTCGATCCAGTCGGGCTCCGCGCCGGGCGAGGCGGAGAGCACTTCGTTGATGACCACTACGTTCGGCGTCAGGAAGGGGTAGTCGAGCGCGTCGTAGCTGTAGGCCATGCCTAGGTCGGCGCGGGTGCTGTCGGGATCCAGCACGTGGGCCGGATCGCCGGCATCGATCGCGGGCGAGGTCGGTTGAAGGGAAAAGTCGTAGATGCCCGGGCTGGTGAACTGCGGGTCGGCGACGAAGTTGCCGACTCCGACGATCGGCAGCGTATCGGACAAGGAATAGGTCACCGCCACGGTCGACAGCGAATCGACCGTGACCGGCGCGTCCTTCGAGCGGGAGAAGATGCAGTTGCTGATCACCGCGTCGCCGCCGCCGGCGCCGGGGTTCTTTTCATAAACGGCGACTCCCACGCCGTTGCGGGCGAAGGTGGTCTGGTCGATGATCGCCGTGGATCCGGCGTCCTTGATGCCGACGCCGAGCGTACAGCCGACGATCAGGTTCTGCCGCATCACCACCTCCGAGCCCTGGCCGACGGAGACGCCCTTGTCGGAATTGTTATAGATGCGGTTCTGTGCGACCAAAAGGTTCACGCAGCCCTCGCCGACATCAATGCCGTCGCTGTTGTCGCCACGGAAGTTATAGACGCGGTTGTCGCGGATGATGCCGTCGATCACGCCGTCATAGTCGATCGCGTCGGTATCGACCGAGCTGTTGCCGGTGAAGGTGCAGCGCTCGACATGGGCGTCGCCTTTTTTCACGTTGATGCCATCGCCGGTGAAGGTGATGTGGATCCGGCTGTCGAGCAGCGTGGTGGATCCAAAGCGCGCGAACACCGGTTCGGGCCCCTCGATGTCGAGGTGATCGAGCTCCAGCTCGGCGTGAAAGCCTGAGACCGCCGCCTTGAGGTTGAGTGGATCGATGCGGCTGACGGTGGCGTCGCGAATGACCACGTGGGAAAGACTGGAGACGGTCGTGGTGTCGACGAAGCCCAGGTTTCCCCATGGCTGCCCGTCGCGGGAAACGAAGTGGATCGGTCCGGCTTCGGTGCCGGCGGCATCGAGGGTGCCGTGCACCAGGATCGACGAGCCGGCCGTCATCCGAATCTCCACGCCGGCCTCGATCGTCAAGGTGGCACCGCTTTCCACGATCAGGTCGCCATCAATGACATACGGCGACCCGGCGGCAGCGAAGGTGGTGGCGGTGTCGATCACGAGGGGAGCCACGGTTTCCGCACCCGATGCGAAATTGGCGGTAAGGCTCATCGCACCGGAGAGCGTCACGGTGAGGGTGGGCTCGGTCGATCCGTCGCTCCACGAAACGAAGGAGTAGCCGGGGGCCGGCACGGCGGTGATCTCGACCGGGGTGTTGTCGAAAAGCGAAACGGTGTCGTTGTAAGCCGGCAGCATGTCCACCCCGGCAATGCGGATCGAACCGCCGGCCGCGGGCGAGGCGGCGAAGGTCATGGGCGACATCGGGCGGCTGATCCCCAGCTCCAGCTGCAGGCGGCTCAGGGCGTAGGCCGGGCGATCGGCGACGAACTGCTTGATCTCCGCGATCTGATCCTGCCGGGTGCTGGCGCTGAAGCCGCCGCTCGAGCTCCAACGCGCGATGTGGCGGGCGATTTCCGGCTCCTGATCGGCGGTCAGCTGGTCGAACTCGGCATTGAAGCGGGCGGGGAAAAAGGTGCTGCCGAGGTGCGCGGCGTAGCGCTGGATGAGGCGGTCGACGAAGCCGCTGTTGTGGTCGAGCCGGCCGAAGAGCGTGTAATCGGAGATGAAGTTGTCGATCAGCGAGCCGGTGATGTTGGCGTTGTCGAAGCCGCGGTCGAAGTCGTTGATGATCCACTCCCACTTCGAGCCCTCGGGACGTCCGCACCAGAACTCGCGGTTGTGCGACCAGCTGGTGTTGACTGCGAAGTCGGTGGCGACCACGTAGTCGATGAAGGAATCGACGTTCACCTGCGCCTCGACCTGCGACCAGATCGCGGGATCGGCCGGGTCGTTGCTGGTCAGGAAATCGAGCAGCGCTTCATAGCGGTCGGTCGAGCCGCCGTCGGAGGTCAGTCGTGTCACGCCGTTCTCGTCGTGGGCGTATTGGACCAGGTCGTAGTCGCCGTCGGCGAGGTAGTGCTCATTGGCGAAATAGGAGGGATCGAACCGCTTGCGGATGTTGTAGATGCCCCAGAAGTCGCCATTGAGATAAAGGATGCTCGGGCGGTAGCTGTAGAGGCTGGCATCCATCCGGCCGCGCAGGATCGGCGCCATCATGGCATCGCGCAGCAGGGTCTCCTCCCAGTCGTCGCCGCCATTGCGCAGGCTGAACTCGGCCGTCGTCGCCGAGGGCTCGCCGGGGAACAGCTGATAGGGCACGAAGTCGTCGCCATACTTGCCGCGGCAGTAGATGTTGAAGGGCTTCTGCGGCTTCAGCCAGATGTTCTCGCCGGCGATCTTGGTGCCGGCGCTGATGGCGAAGGCGGACGTCTGGTCCTGCTCGAAAAACTCCAGCCGCAGAGGAACCTCCCGGCCCTTGAAGGGGTAGGAGGTGTCGTTCGAGTAGATGCCGATGTCGTTGCCAAACAGTGTCTCCGGATCCGCCACCATGGAAAAGACCGGCAGCCCGGGCGAGGCGTCGCCATCGAGAAAATACGAGCGCGTGAGGACGGGTCCGGGGATCTTGCCGTCCTCGAACACCCGCGCGCGGACGATGGTCGTGGCCGTGACCGCGATCGGCGCGCTGTAGACCGGCGAGCCGGGCTGCGGATCCGAGCCATCGAGCGTGTAATGCACCGCGCCGGCGGGGCCGTCGAGTGACACGCTCTGGGCCGTGGTGTAGAAACCGCTGTCGAGATCGGCCGCGACCGCCGCCGAGGTCGCGAAGGGCACGGTGAGCGGTGCGGCGGTGTTGGCGGCTCCCGGGGTCGGCACGCCGAAAAAGCCCCAGTTTCCTCCGGCATCGCGGCCGTAGGAAAGGTCCGAGGTCTGGGAGCCGAAATCCACCGAGTCCACCTGCACCGGCGCGCTGGTGAGCAACTCGGCGATCAGTTCGAGATCGAAGCTCTGGTCACTGCTGGTGCCGGACTCCTGGTGGACCTCCACCGCGATCACGTTGTCGCCCGGCAGGAGGGAAAAACCGCCCAGCTCCACGCTTTCGTAGACATGCTCGGCCGGCGCGAGCTGGTGGGAGTAGGCGCTGGAATCGACAGGCCCCGCAGGCATCCGCAGGCGGGCCACCTCGGCTCCGTTGAGATACACGACCGCGCTGTCGTCGGCCATCAGGTTGAGCCGCAGGTTGCTGACCGTGGTCGGATCAGCGACGGTGAAATGCCGGCGGAACTGGCTGGAGGCGAACTTGCTGCTACTACTCGGGCCGTAGCTCAGCGTCGTCGTGATCCAGCTGTCGTTGTAGCCGAGCGGGGCCTCGCCGGCGGACCAACTGCTGTCATCGTAGGAGTTGGTGAACCAGTCTGGACCGGGATCGGTGCCGAGGTCGCGGTATTTCCAGGACGATTCCCTGGCGACCAAGGTTTCATCCACCGGATCCGAATCGACGCGGAAGATGCCCACCGACTCGCCGCCGGAACTCAGCTTGAACGAGGTGTGGAAATGCCGCGTGGTGAAGGTGCTGCCCCACGGATAGTAGCCGCGCAGGTGGGTTTCACCCGGACCCGCGTTGAAGCCATCGGCCCGGACGACCAGATAGCCCTCAGCCGGGATCGAAGCACCCGCCGGAAAACGCCACTTGGTCGGCGCGGTCAGGTCGTCCGTCAGGTAGTAATGGTCGAGCGCCACCGCAGAGGTGCCCGCATTGTGAAGCTCGATCCAGTCCGAGTAGTCGTCGAAGTCCGCATTGTCGGGAAACACGGTGTCGTTCGACGCCATGAACTCGCTGATGCGGAGGTCATCGCCCTGGGCGGAGGCGATCGGTGGAAGCAGGAGGGAAGCAAAAAAAGGTGCCAAAAAGGTCAGAAAATGGGCGCGTGGGTGCATGGGCGAAGGTGGCTTTTAAGTCGCTAAAGCTGAATAATCTAGGGTTATATGGTAACGACCTGTTCATGTCCGCGTGATGGCCTGAATGAGGCTCTGGCCGGCCGCCGCGTGAGCCGTCGTGCCCGGTTTCCGGCAGATTTTGCTGAGACGGGTCTCACCCTTCCGGGGTTTTTGGGATGCATGTCCATGACCTCTTCCGTCCCCGCCGATGCCGCCCTGCTGGGCGCCATCCAGGAGTCGATCCCCTTCGTTGCCCGTCCTTTCGCCGCCATCGGCGCGCGTTGCGGACTCACGGAAAAGCAGGTCCTCGACCGCCTGCGGGCCTTGAAGGAGGGAAAGGTCATCCGCCAGATCAGCGCGATCTTCGATACCCGCAGCCTCGGCTACGCCTCCAGCCTGGTCGCCGCACGGATCGCGCCGGAAAAAATCGACTCCGCCGTGGCGGTGATCAACTCGCACCCCGGCGTGAGCCACAACTACCTGCGGAACCACGATTTCAACCTCTGGTACACCATCGCCGTGCCGCCGACCAGTCGGCTGGGGCTCGAGGAAACGGTCAACCGTCTGCACCAGCTTTCCGGCGCGGAAACCACCCGCCTGCTGCCCACCCTCAAGCTGTTCAAGATCGGCGTCCGCTTCGATATCGAGGGCTCGGCCACGCCGACCGACCAGGTCAAGCCCGCCTACACCGAGGCCAGCCGCCAGCAGGCCGGTCCGCTGACGGATCAGGAAATCGAGTTCGTGCGCCGCATGCAGTGCGATCTTGACCTCGGGCCCGAGCCCTTCGTGGAGGTGGCCGGGCAGCTCGGGTTGTCGTTTGAAGAGGCCGCCGCGATGCACGAGCGTTTCCTCACCACCGGACGGATGCGTCGCTTCGCCGCCGTGCTGCACCACCGCCGCGCCGGCTTCGGAGCCAATGCGATGGGCGTGTGGGCCGGCCCGCAGGACGATCCGGGGGCGCTGCAGAAGCTTGGCGAAACCATGGCCGGCTTCCGGGCCGTCAGCCACTGCTACCTGCGGCCGAGTTATCCCGACTGGCCCTACAATCTCTTCACCATGGTCCACGGCAAGACCGCGGAGGAATGCGAGGAAACGCTGGCAGCCATCAGCGAAACCACTGGCATCACGAACCGCCAGGCTCTCTATTCGACTCGCGAGTTCAAGAAGGTGCGGGTGCGGTATTTCACCGATGAGGAGATCGACTGGGAAAAGGCGTATGGTTCAAGCGCCGGCTCGCAGCCGACCTGCTGAAACTCCGGGCCCGGCCCGGAGGTGACGACCGGCGAGCCCTTTGCCGGAGTACTGCGAACGTAGTGGAAACGCGCGTCCTTCACCTCCTGAAGGTGGAATGGCGGGCGCAGGTCGGGCTTTTCCGTGGTCACGGAAACGCGGTCGAGCGAGGGCGCTCAAGCCTGCCTTCACCAAGAGGGCGACGGCCCCGGGCGTGGTAGGGACGACCGCCCTCGGTCGTCCGCCGCCTGTGGGTGGGGCCGGCACCGCGGGACCATTCGCGGTCGAGCGAGGGCGCTCGACCCTCCCTTCACCAAGAGGTCTTCGTCGTCCCTCAGCCGATTCGGTTTCCTCAAGCAGACCGTTCGACGGGGGATGAGCGCGCGGAGGAGGTGCTGATGGGTTATCCCATGCAGGCACTCGAAGAGCCACCCAGGCGGGCTGCGGGAGGCCTACGTGTAGATCATCTTCCGCGTCATGCCGCCGTCGAGGATGAACTCGGCGCCGGTGATGAAGCCGGCCTCGGGGTCGAGCAGGTAGGCGACCATTGAGGCGACGTCCTCGGGTCGGCCGACCCGTCCGGCGGGATGCTGGGCGTGCTGCTCGGATGTCGGCTCCTGGTCGGAAACGTTGATCCAGCCCGGTGAGATGCAGTTCACCCGCACGTCGGGTCCGAGGCTGATGGCGAGCGAATGGGTCAACGCCAGCAGGCCGCCCTTGCTCGCCGAGTAGGCGTGGGTATCCGGCTCGGACATGTGGGCACGGGTGGAGGTGGTGGCGACGATCGCGCCCTTGCTTTCCCGCAGCAGCTTCTCGCACTCGCGGGCCAGCAGAAAGGTGGCGGTGAGGTTGGCGGTGAGGATCCGGTTCCAGTCATCGAGCGAGCACTGGGCGAGGCTCTTGAACTCGCTGAGACCCGCATTGGAAACGAGGGCATCCAGGCGGCCGTGCCGCGACCGCAGCCGGCGGATCACGGCGCGCAGATCACCCTCATCCGCCACGTCGGCCTCGATGGCCTCGGCCCCTTCGGGGATGCCGGATGCCTTGAGGTCGAGGCCGAAGACCTTCCACCCGTCCATGAGCAACCGTTCGGTGATCGCCTTGCCGATGCCACTGCCCGCCCCCGTCACGATCGCAACCTTCGATGACTCGCTCACGAGTCGATCCATCGGCCTGCTAGAGGCGGTTGTCAACGGTCCCGACACAAAAAGAATCCGGCTCCGCACGGGGCGGAGCCGGATGGAAGGGACGCGCTTTCGGACCGCTCAGTTGGTGGCCACGTTGAGGCGCAGGAACTGCTTCAGCTCCGTGCCGACCGGGGTCGAAAGAGTGATCGTTTCCCTGGTGGGCGACAGGTCCTCACGCATCAGGTCGGGCATGGTCACCGCGTTCCAGTCCATCAGGTCGGTGGACACCTCGAGCGTGGCGGAGTTCGAGGCGACCAGCTTCGACATCGGGAAGGTCAGCGACAGCTCGCCGTCCGCCATGACGAAGGCGAAAGGAGGCTGGTCGTTTATTTCCGGATTCATGCCGGTGAAGTACTCGAGGCCGTTCGAGATGCCGTCGAAATCCGGGTCGTCATCGGGATCGCGGAAATCGATCGCGGTGGCGGCGGTGAAGTTCGCCGCGACCCAGTCGGCATAGGTGAGGATGAAACTCTCATAGGCGCCCAAGTCCGGTGCGCCGCCGGAGATCCGGGCGTAACCGCTGCCACGCTGGTCGAAATCGAGCCCGCTGGCCGCGGCCGGGCTGCCGGCATCGACCGCGGCGCTGGTGCTCAGCAGCCGGTGGGTGAGGGTCATGCCGCCGTTATCGACGAGCGCGACCAGCATCGGATCGGTGCCGACAAGGTTGCCATCGACGCCATCAGTGATGCCGAGAGTGCCGGCGCCGTTTTCGACCAGGCTGGACATGGCGGAAACGGTGCCGCTGACATCGGGTCCGCTGCCGGCCGTGTTGTCGGCCACCAGCGAGTTCGACAAGGATGCGGAACCGCCATTGAGGGCGAGGCCGCCGCCGGTGGTGGCCATGTTCGAGGCTACGGTGACGTGGGTCAGGTCGAAGGACCCTCCCTCGCCGAGCAGGCCGCCGCCGGTGGTGGCGGTATTGCCGGAGACGGTGGTGTTGACCACGGTCGTGACCCCGCTGCCCGCCTGGTTGAACAGGCCGCCGCCATCGGGGGCGTCGTTCATGCTGACCACGGTCGAGGCGACCATGAGGGTGCCCGCGCCGGAGTTCCAAAGGCCGCCGCCCTCATTGGCCGCGGAGTTGGAGGAAACGATGGCGTCGGTGATTTCCACGGAGGCCCCTCCGGAAATGTGGAGCGCCCCGCCGTTGCCGGGGTTGGCCGTGCCGTCGGGCCCGGCGGTATTGCCGGACATCTCACCGGCGGCTACGGTGGACATCGTACCCGCGGTGACCTCGAGCGCGCCGCCGGCGCGGTTGGCGGTGTTGCCGCTGAGCTTGGTGCCGGTCACGGTCAGGCTGCCGCTGGCGTCGTTGAGAATGCCGCCGCCGCTGCCGGAAGCGCCATCGGCGACGTTGCCCGTGATGATCGAGTCGCTGACCATCAGCGTGCCGCCGGCATTGAAGAGCGCGCCGCCTCCGTTGTCGGCCGCCGCGCCGGAAGCAGTGTTGGTTTCGAAGGTGACCGAGGCGATGCTCATGGTGCCGCTGCCATTCCAGAGGCCGCCGCCTTCGGAGGCTGCGAGATTGTTGGTCACGCTGCCGCCGGTGAATGCGACGCCGCCGCTGCCGGTGACGTGAAGCGCGCCGCCGCTGCCGGGTGCGCCCACGGCCGGAGCGATGCCCGCGTTGTTGGCATCGAAGGCGACGTCGGTGAGCGTCACCGCGGTGCCGGTGAGGCCGGACTGGTCCTCAATGCCGCCGCCCGCGCGGTTGGCCAGGTTTCCTGAAATGGAGGAGCCGCTCACGGCTACGGTGCCTCCCGTCGCATTGTGGATGCCGCCGCCGCTGCCGGCCGTGCCGTCGGCCACGTTGGCAGTGATCGAGCTGCTGGCGGACACGGTGAGGGTGCCGCCGTTGTTGAAGATGCCGCCGCCGCCGTCGTCGAGCGCATCGCCCGAGGCGGTGTTGCCGGAAACGGTGGTGCCGGAGACGGTCATGGTGCCGCTTCCGTTCCACAAGCCGCCGCCTTCGAGCGCGGCATCGTTTCCAGAAACCGTGGACGAGGTGATCATCACATCGCCCGCGCCGGAGATGTGGAGCGCGCCGCCGTTGCCGGGATTCGCGGCCGGGGTGCCGGCGGTGTTTTCACTGAGCGTGACGCTGGTGAGCGTGAGGCCGAGACCGACGCCGGAGTTGTCCTCGATGGCCCCGCCCGCACGGTTGGCGGTGTTGGTGGCGAGGGTCGAGTTGGTGATTTCCACGCTGCCGCCCGCGTCATTGAAGACGCCGCCGCCGCTGCCGGAAGCGCCGTCGGCGACGTTGCCGGTGATCATGGTCGAGTTCTTGATCATGACCGTGCCGCCCGCGTTGAAAATGCCGCCGCCGCCCATGGTGGCGTCGGCCCCGGAAGCGGTGTTGCCGGTGATCTCCGCGCCATCGACGGTCATCAGGCCGCTGCCGTTCCACAAGCCACCGCCTTCGGAGGCGGCCCGGTTTCCGCTGACGGTCGAGGCGGTGAGGGTGATGCCTCCGTTGCCGGTCACGTGAAGAGCGCCGCCGCTGCCGGGCATGGGGGTGGCGGGGGAAATGCCGGCCGCGTTGTCCTCGATCGTGGCGTTGAGGATTTCCACGGCATCGGTGGAGCCCGAGGCGTCCTCGATCGCGCCGCCGGCACGGTTGGCGAGGTTGTTGGAAAGAGTGGCGCCGTGGACGACGAGCGTGCCGCCGGCGATGTTCTGGATGCCGCCGCCGCTGCCGGAGCCTTCGGTGGCGGTGTTGCCATCGATCACGACCGCGCCGTCGGTGGCGTTGATCATCACGCTGCCGCCGTTGTTGAAGATGCCGCCGCCGCCGTCATCGGCCGCGGTGCCGAGGGCTGCGTTGCCGGAGACTTCTGCGCCGCCGGTGAGGGTCATGGTGGTGCCGGCCTGGTTCCACAGGCCGCCGCCCTCGCGGGCCGCGGTGTTGGAGCCGACCAGGCCGCCGTCGATCATCACGGTGGCCTCGGCGCTGACGTGGAGTCCGCCACCGTTGCCGGGATTGGCGCTGCCGGAGGGGCCGGCGATGTTGCCATCCACGTCGGTCGCCCCGCCGAGGGTCACGTCGGTCAGGTGCAGCGATCCGGCGATGAGTTCGATGCCGCCGCCGGCCCGGTTGGCCGAGTTCGCGGAAATGGTGGCGTCGGTGATGGTGACCAGGCCCTCGGTGCTGAAGACGCCGCCGCCGCTGCCGGAGGTTCCATCGGCGAGGTTGCCGGAGATCACGCCGCCCTGGATTTCGAGGGTGCCGCCGTTGTTGAAGACGCCGCCGCCGCCGTTGTCGGCCGCCGCGCCGCTGGCGACGTTGTCGGTGAGGGTGGCGTCGGTGATTTCCATGGTGCCGCTGCCGTTCCAGAAGGCCCCGCCCTCGGCGGCCGCGAGGTTGCCATCGGCCGTACCGCCGGTGATCCGGATCGAGCCGCTGCCGGTGATGTGGACGGCTCCGCCGTTGCCGGGAGCCGCGGTGGCGGGGGCGACGCCGGCGTTGTTTTCGGTGAAGTCGACGTTGCTCAGCACCAGGTCGAAGCCGCTGGTGCCGCCAGACTGGTCCTCGATTGCTCCGCCTGCCCGATTGGCGACGTTGAGGCTGAAGGTCGAGTTCGAGACGGTGAGCGTGCCGCCGGCTGCGTTGAAGATCGCGCCGCCGCTGCCCGAAGCTCCGATGGCTTCATTTTCGCTGAACACCGAGCCGCTGACGGTCAGCGGGGCTCCGTTGTTGTAGATCGAGCCGCCGTTTTCGGCGCTGCCGTCGGTCAGCTCGAAGTTCCGGATTTCGACATCCTCGCGGGCCCCTGCGGCGGATGAGGTATCGATCATGAAATGACGGGTGATGCCGCCGCCATCGAGCGTGGTGGGGTTGATCACGCTGAGCAGCACGCCGCCATCGATCACGACATCATCGGTGACCAGCAGCTCGGAGTTGAGGGTAATGGACGGAGCGCCGAGGAGGAACACGAGCGGGTCGAAGGCGATCGTGTCGCCGTCGTCATCGCCGCCGTTGGGGACGGATCCGTTGGCATTGGCCAGGCCGATCGCCTCGCGCAGGGAAAGGCCGGTGCCATCGACGAATTCATCGTTCAGGCTGCCGCCGTTGTAGGGTTCGTCATCGTCCGTGCTGACGACGAAGTTGGCGGCGTGCGAGATCCCTGCCATGAGCGGAAGCATGGTGGCGAGGGAGAGGATCCAGCGGCGTCGCATGCCGGCGGAGGGATGGGGCAAGACATGGGTGTTCATGATCGATGGGGTTAGGTTTTCGTTGGTTGGAGACAGGGAAAAGCCATGAGGCTTTGGAGAGGCAACGACGACCGGCCGCGACCGGATGCGCCTCGATGGACGCTTTTTGGAAAAAAACCGCGGGCAGGCGACCGGGCCCGGACATGCCGGCGGTCCAGCCCCGTCAGCTACGATTCATCCCGTAGTTCGGGCCGCGAAGGTACGGAAAAACGGCCCGACGCGGGAGAGGTCGGGCCGTAGGCGAGGCGCGCGGAGGGCCCGATCAGGCGGTCTGGGCGCTGTGCTTGCCCTCGGCGAATTCCTCGATGGCCTTGTCGCAAAAGGCGTCGAGGTCGTCGGGCTTGCGGCTGGTAACGAGTCCCTGGTCGCAGTGGACCTCCTCGTCGACCCATTCGCCGCCGGCGTTCTCGATGTCGGTCCTGAGGCTCGGCCACGAAGTGAGGGTCCGTCCTTTCACCACGCCGGCTTCGACCAGGGTCCACGGGCCGTGGCAGATCGCGGCCACCGGTTTGTGCTGTTCGAAGAAGGCGCGCACGAACTGGACGGCGTCCTGATTGACGCGGAGGGCATCGGGATTATGGACGCCGCCCGGCAGGACCAGTCCGTCGAATTCATCCGCCTCGACCTCGTCGATTCCATGATCCACCGGAAACGAGTCGGCTTTGTCGGCGTGATTGAATCCCTGGATGTCGCCTTTCTTGAGGGAGACGATGCGGACCGTGGCACCGGCTTCTTCGAGGGCGGCGCGGGGGCGGGTGAGCTCGATTTGTTCGAAGCCGTCGGTGGCGAGGATGGCGATGGTTTTTTGGGAGAGATCGTGTTTCATGGAGGGAGATCCCCAGCCGACGGCGTGCCCGACGTGGCAGCAAGGGTTCCGGGGTTTTTTCCGCCGGTCGCCATGCGGCCTGCACGGGCCCGGGTTGCGGAATGAAGAGGGGTGGGGTGAAAAAAATGTCACAAAACCATGTTCGACCTGATAGAACAGCGGCGTGGAATCGTTGCCATGAAATCCAGCCGGGTTTTGGCCACGGCCGGAGTTCAACAGAAAGCCATGAAAACCTCATTCCTGCCCCTCGCCCTTGCCTTCGTCTCGATCCTTCCCTCGAAGGGCGCCGTTTTCATCACCGAGTGGATGTATTCCGGAAACGGCGACGAGTTCGTGGAGTTCACCAACCTCGGCAGCAGTGCCGTCGATTTCACGGGATGGAGCTTCGACGACAACAACGCCGTCGCCGGAACCTTCGACCTTTCCGCCTTCGGCATGGTGGCGCCGGGGGAATCGGTCATCCTGGCCCAGACCGACGAGGCTTCCTTCCGCACCGACTGGGGGCTTGCCGGCTCCGTGAAGGTGATCGGCTTGCTCGGCGACACGACGGGCAACAATCTCGGCCGCAACGACGCCATCAACCTCTTCGACGCCTCCAACACGCTGGTCGATACCCTGACTTACGGTGATCAGGACATCGCGGGTTCGATCCGCACGCAGGATGTCAGCGGCTACACGACTCCGGCCAACTACGGCAGCGATGACGTGTTGCAGTGGATGCTTTCGGTCGATGGGGTCGACGGTGCCTTCACCTCGACCGGCGGGGACGTCGGTTCGCCGGGTTTTGCCCTCGTTCCGGAGCCTTCGTCGGTGCTTTTGATCGGGTTGGGAAGCCTCGGCCTGCTTCGCCGTCGGGTGCATCGGTGAGTCGGCGGTATTTCCTGCGGGCGCCACAAAGTCCTGATCGCCAGCGGATGATGGACCGTTGGTGTTCGAGGTTCGACGTATTGCAATCCCCGCTTGCGGACCTAGGGTTGGGACCAACCCATGACATCCCCTGAAAAACCCACTGTCGCGGGGCTCCTCGCGGCAGTTCTTGTTTTATCGTGTACGCTTCGAGGTGACGAACTCGTGACCTTGGACGCTTCGTCCCTCGCCGTCGGCAGCGTGTCGAGCTGGTCAAATGCCGGCTCCCTCGGCGGTTCATTCTCGCAGGACTCGAATTTCAGGCGCCCCAGCGTTGAAGATATCAACGGAGTCCGCGGCGTCAGCTTCGATGGCAACAACGACTATCTGACCGGGCCCGATGCGCCGGCGGCGATCACGGGCAATGGCAGCTGGACGGTGATCGCGTGGGTCTACAATCCTTCGGTGGGCCAGGAGGACACGGTGGTGGGCTGGGGTCGGCGCGACGGACCGGACAAGTCCAATGCCGGATTTTTCCACGGCTATCATGACACCTGGGGTGCCTTTGGCGGCTGGGGGGCGGGAGATGTCGGCTGGTCGAACACCGAGATCGAGGGTGCCTGGACCTGCGCGACCTATGTTTATGACAGCGCGCAGGGGCTTTTTTCCTGCTATACCGACGGGCACCTCGCGACGGCGAAGACGCTCGGGTCATTGAGCATCTGGTCGGTCGATAGTTCCGGCGATCCGCTGCCGATCCGCCTGGCGGCCCAGTCGTCCTCGGATGGCGGCGTGACCAGCACGAACGGTTCGCTGTCGATCGCCCGGCTTCGGGTCTACGACGCTCCCATGGATGCAGGGCAGGTGGCGCAGCAGTTCGCCGGGGAGGCCGGCGACTTCGGCCTGAGTTCGTTTTTCATCCTCAGCTTCGGTTCCAGCGCCCCGCAGATTTATGCGGGGCAGTCGGTGGATCTTTCGTGGGAAACGGTCGGCGCGACCAGCGTCAGCCTCTCGCCCGGCGTCGATGTTTCGGGCGGGAGTCCGGTGACGGTGTCCCCGACGGAAACGACGACCTACACGCTCACCGCCTCGAACGGCTCGGGCGAGCTGACCTCCGAGGTGACGGTCACGGTGCTGCCGGGAGTCCCCGAGGCGCAGGCGGGCAACCTCCAGGTCGAACAGGATGGCTCGGCCTCGGTGACGCTCGCGGCCAGCGATCCGAACGATCCGATCGGCTCGCTGACCTGGGAGATCGTGGGTCAGCCGGTGCATGGCTCGCTTTCCGGCACCGCGCCGGACCTGCTATACACGCCGCACGCCGGCTACAGCGGCAGCGACAGCTTCAGCTTCCGCGTGAGCGACGGGACGAACCTCTCGAACATCGCCACGGTGTCGATCCTCGTCGATCCGCCGCCGGCGGCTCCCAGCGCGGTGGCCGTTTCCGAGGCGAGCTTCTCCACCGCCTCGGTGGCGGGGAGTTTCATCGGCCATCTGACCACGACCGATCCGAACTACGGCGACACTCATACTTTCGAGCTGGTCGCCGGGGCCGGCGATACGGACAACGCGCGGTTCTCCATCGCGGGCAACCAACTGCTCGCCCAGGGCAGCTTCGCGGGGCAGGATGGGTCGACCTTTTCCATCCGCGTCCGCGTGACGGATGCCGGCGGCCTGGCATACGAACAGGCGATCGAAATCACCGCTGTGGAGCTGCCGCAATCGGTCGTGATCAACGAGATCCACTACGATCCGGACAACAACGCGCGGACCGAGTTCGTGGAGCTCTACAATCCGACGGAGGAAGCGATCGACTTGTCCGGATGGCAGTTCACCTCCGGCATCGACTACACCTTCCCGGCCTTTTCACAGATTGAGCCGGGCGGCTACGTGGTGGTCGCGATGGACCTTGCGGTGTTTGAAAGCCAGTTCGGCTTCACGCCCTTCGGGCCCTTCGACGGCAAGCTTTCGGGCGATGGCGAGGAGGTCCAGCTGCGCGACCATCTCGGCCAGGAAATCGACAGCGTCGATTACGGCTCGACCTTCCCGTGGCCGATCGGGGCCGGTGGGTCGGGCTCATCGATGGAGCTGATCCACCCGTCGCTCGACAACGACCTCGCCGGTTCCTGGCGCAGTTCCGGGGCCACCGGAAGCTATCCGGAACTCACCTACATCGCGACGGACTCCGGCGGTTGGAGCTGGCGGCGCGGCGACTCGGAGGCCTCGAGCCCGGTCGATGCCTGGCGGCTGAAGGGCTTTACCGAGGATGGCACGTGGACCGGCTACCAGTCCCCGATCGGCTACGGCCTGATCAGCAGTGCGGCGGGAACGCTGAACCTGAACACGGTGATCTCCGGGATGCGCTACAACTACTCCAGCATCTTCCTGCGCAAGACCTTCACCATCGCGCCCGGCGAGATTCCCTCCCAGCTGGCGCTCCGTTTTTCCAAGGACGACGGCGTGCTCATCTGGATCAACGGCACGCTGGTCGCCGAGCGGAACATGAACACCACCGGACCGAGCTACGACACCTTCGCGGCCAGCGACTCGGACACCGAGGGCCTGTGGTATGACGTGGCCATCGCCAATGCCGCGACCTTCCTCCAGGAGGGGGAAAACACGGTGGCGGTGCAGGTTTTCAACGGCACGCTCGGCAGCTCGGACCTGGGCTTCGACATGGAACTGGTCCGCCCGGCGGGCGCGAACTCCGTCCAGCCGACCCCCGGCGCGCGCAACTCCGTCTACTCGACCACGCCGCCGCCGCAGATCCGGCAGGTCGATCACTCCCCGCAACAGCCCAAGGGCGGCGAACCGATCACCATCACCGCCAAGGCGACCGACCCGCAGGGCATCGGCGAGCTGCGCCTGCTCTATCAGATCGTCGCTCCCGGAAACTACATCCCCGCCCGCTTCCCGCGCACGGTGAGCGAGGTCCTGGCCGATCCGAATGGCGAGCGGCCGGAAAACCCGGACTTCGAGGACCCGGCGAACTGGACCACGATGATCATGTCCGACGATGGTTCGGATGGCGACGCGGTGGCCGGCGACGGCGTTTTCACGGCGGTGATTCCCGGCCAGGTTCACCGCACGCTGGTGCGTTACCGGGTCGAGGCCGAGGACCTTCCCGGGGCGTCGGTTCGCGTGCCCTATGCCGATGATGAAGCGCTCAACTTTGCCTGCTTCGTTTACGACGGAGTGCCGGACTTCGTTGCCTCCGCCACCTCGATCGAGGGAGCGGGCAAGGTCTGGCCGAAAGATCTACTTACCTCGATCCCGGTCTATCATTGGATCATCCGCCACGAAGACATGATGACGCTCCAGGCCTACAACTCCTGGGAGCAGTTCCCGAACACCGGCGATGACAACGTGCTCGCCGCCCGGCGCTCCGAGGAATGGGAAGGCGCCTTTGTTTACGACGGAGTCGTCTACGATCACGTCAGAACCCGCCTGCGCGGGGGAAACAGCCGCTACGGCGACAACATCGGTCGCTACTCGAACGGCAAGCGGCACTACAAGTTCCGCTTCAACCGTGGCCATTACTTCCAGGCGCGCGATGAAAACGGCAACCTCTACCCGGCGAAACGGAAGCGTCTCGCCTTCAACCGGATGTATGAAAACAAGGGCACCAATGGCTGGGGCATGCCGGAAGAGATCGGTGCGACCCTCTGGCGGACCTTCGGGGTGCCCGCGGCCTATACCGACTGGATCCACTTCCGCGTGATCGATGGCTCCGACGAGGCGCCGAATCAGTACGACGGGGACTTCTGGGGGCTGTCGCAGATCGTCGAGGAGTATGAGAGCGGCTTCCTTGAGAACCGGGACATGGTGAAGGGCAATCTCTACAAAATGTCCGACTGGATCTGGGACTCCGAGCGCCAGCGCCGCTACCAATCGCCCGACATGGTGTCGGACGGCTCCGAGTTCAACAACATCCGCGACAACCTCCACGGCGCGCAGAACGCGGCCTGGCTCCAACAGTATGTGAACTATGACAAGTGGTATCACTACTCGGCGGTGGCCGAGGGCATCCGCCACTACGATCTTTTTCCCTACATTAACGAGGACTACCGTCATGCGATGAAGAACCTGGCCTGGTACTTCGAACCGACCGGATCCGATCCCGCCCGCGGCCTCTGCTGGTTCCTGCCCTACGACTGGGATGCGAGCTTCGGCCCGAACTGGAACAACGGCTGGGAGCACGCCAACAACGCCCTCTATGGCTGGGACATGAGCGTGGCCTCGGCGCCTGCCGGAGCGTCGTATGTCGACAAGCCGGACATGAAAATCGAGCACCGCAATGTGTTGCGGGAGTTCCGGGATTTGATCTGGCAGCCGGACCAGCTGCTCGGCCTGATGAACGATCGCACCGAGGTGATCCGCGAGTTCCAAAAGGCCGACATCGACCGCTGGCGCCACGCGCCGATCGGCTCCGGCACCGAGAACGACGACCCGCTCACGCTGATCCCCAGCCTCGGCAGCTATAACAAGCTGCAGGACATGGAGGACTTCGCATTCAACGGCTGGTATGGCTCGACCGGTCCGTCGGTGCCGAACGGTCGCGGCGCTTATCTCGACAGCCTCGCTGACAGCGCCGACGCCTCGCTGCTGCCGGTGAAGCCGACCGTTTCCTACACCGGCGCCCCCGGTCATCCGATCAATGGCCTGACCTTCCAGACCGGACCTTTTTCGGATCCGCAGGGCAGCAGCACCTTCGGCGCGATGGAGTGGCGCGTGGGCGAGATCGAGGACCCGGCCGCTCCCGCATGGGAGGCGAAAAATGATTTCATCATGGAATACACGCCGGTCTGGTTGTCCGGTGAGTTGACCAGCTTCGACAGCACCCTCTCGGTTCCCGCCGGGGCGCTGAAACCCGGGCACACCTACCGCGCCCGCGTCCGGATGAAGGACAACACCGGCCGCTGGAGTCACTGGTCGGCACCCTATGAATTCACCACCACGGTGGCGGATGATCTCGATGACCTGCAGCAGAACCTCATGATCACCGAGGTCATGTATAATCCCGCGGGCCCGCCGCCGGCCAGCGGCGAGGAGCAGGACTTCGAATACGTGGAACTGCAGAACATCAGCAGCACGCTCACGCTCGACCTGACCAACGTCCGCTTCACCAAGGGCGCGGACTTCGATTTCGCCGGCTCGGCGATCACCAGCCTGGCTCCGGGCGAGCATGTGCTGGTGGTGAAAAGCCTGGCCGCCTTCGAGGAGCGTTACGGCACCGGCCTGCCCGTGGCCGGGGAGTGGGACCCCACGCAGAACCTCTCCAACGGCGGCGAACAAATCAAGCTGTCCTACGGCGCCGGCGTGACGATCCATGATTTCGAGTATGATGACAAAGCGCCGTGGCCGACCGAGCCGGATGGCGACGGCCCGGCGATGGTGTTGGTCGATCCCTACTCCGCGCCCGACCACTCGTTGCCGGAGAGCTGGACTTCCGCGCCGGGTTCGCCGGGGACCTCGGGCGCCCAGCCGGATCTCTTCGGCGACTGGCTGGCGCAGCAGGGCGCGAGCGATCCGAATGCGGACGCCGTGCCGGGCCTTTCCTGGCTGATGCTCTACGCGCTCGGCGGCGACCTGCTGACCGACCCGCTGGCCGCCCTGCCGACCGCGGGTTTCCTGAACGATACCGATGGCGAGCACCTCTCCCTCAGCTTCCGCCGCCGCAGCGATGCCACGCAGCTCAGCTACGAGGTCGAAACCTCCACCGATCTTGTCGGCTGGCAGACCGGTCCGGGCGTGGTGGAAACGGTGGGCACACCGGTGGACAATGGCGACGGCACCGTGACCGAGACCGTCCGCGTGGTGAATCCCGCAGCCGGCGAAGACGAGCGCTTCATCCGACTGCGGGTGATCCTCAATGAGTGATCAGAAACTCCAGCCGATGGAGGTGTAAGCAAAGCGGCCGGCGTTCGGAATGCGGGCGCCGACCGCGACGTCGCTGCCGGCCACGCGGTTGATGCCGCCCAGGTGGTCGACGTAGCGGTGGTCGAGGAGGTTCTCGATGCCGGCCTCGACGCGCACGCCGTTTTCGAACTCCCGCGCCGCGCGGAGGTGGAAGACGGCGTAGCCCGGCGTCTTCAGCTCGGAGTGGAGGCGGGAAACGTCGCTCTGTGCCGTGGCCCACTCGCACTCCAGCGAGGCTTCCCAACTACGGTAGTTGTAGTCGATCGCGCCCAGCCCGCTGAGCGGGGCGATGCGGTAGAGCGCGTCGCCGCTGGCGGTGTCGCGGCCGCGGGTCCAGCTGGCGTTGGCGCGCAGGGCGAACCTTTCCGTGAGGTCGGCGTGGAAGGCCAGCTCGGCCCCGTAGAGTTCGGCGCGGTCGAGGTTCTGGAACTGCAACACGGGCCTGCCGGCGGTGTCGGTGCGGGTCGGGTGCGGCCGGCCCTCGATGAAATCGCGGACGCTCTGGTAAAACGGCGTCAGCGAGACCTCCCAGCATTCCTGCCGGTGGTGGATGCCCACCGAGGCCATCAACGCGCTCTCGGGATCGAGCGCCGGATTGCCCAGGTAGGTGCGGCCGTCGGCAAGGCCCGCACTGGCGTTCGAGGGCGAGTAAAGATAGCGCTCGATCAGCGAGGGAGCGCGGTTCTTCAGGCCGAGCGCGAAGTCGATGCGGGTCGTCTCGTGCGCCTGCCAGCGCAGTGCGGCCATCGCATCGACCAGCAGGTCGGAGTGCTCGCGCTTGCCCGCATTGAAGGACGCCACATCGGCCGCCACGACCGGTCCGCCGAACTGGCTGAACACGCGGCCGGCCCCGGTTTCGACGAAGTCGCCCCGCAGCCCGACGAGGGTCTCGACCGTGTCCGTCCACGGCTTCTCCCATTCGCCGAAGAGCCCGTAGCGGGTGCGGCGGTTGTCGCGGAAGGTATCGCGGACCTGGCCCATGGCGTTGACTTGTTGCGCCTCGAGCTCGCCGCGATGGAGGTCGACCCCGCCGCGCAGCAAGCCGCCGGCGAGCCCGGTTTCGATGCTACTGGAAATGCCGTAGTCGCGGCTCTCGGCCGGGGCCTGCATGCGCATCGCGGCCGGGCGCAGGCTGAAGTTGTCCATCAGGTGGTCGATCTCGTGGACGTAGGCCCGCGTTTCCAAGGTGCCCCAGGCGAAGCGCTGCTTCTGGCGCAGGCCGAGGTGCCAGGAGTCGTCCCGCACCATGTCCATCGGCAGCGCGGGCGCGCCGGCATCGCGGGTCGAGGAAACGCCGGCATCCACCTCGATGAAGCCGCTGCCGGTGTTCCACGAGCCGATGATCGTGTGGCGCTGCGTTTCGTAGCCGCTGGCCCGCACGGTGCCGCCGGGGAATCGCAGGTCGTCGGCATCGAGATACTCGCCGCGGTAATCGGCCCGCACCTCGTCGGTGGCATCGAAAAGCCGGGCGGTGAAGCCGAAGGCATCGTGGTCGCCACGATACGAGGCGCCAAGGTCGCCTCCGAAACGAGAGCCGAACTCCGGGTCCGGCCGGGAAAGCCGGATCGTGCCGGCGATCGAGTCGCCCCCGGCGCTGACCGGCGTGATGCCAGCGAAGGCCTCGACGAGGTCGCCCTCCGCCACCTGCGCGTAGTGCAGCGGCGGGTCCATGTGGTTCGGGCAGGCGGGAGTGATGGTCTGGCCGTCGACCTGCACGCGGACGCGATCGCCGGACAGCCCGCGGATCTGGGCGATGCCGGTCTGCGGCCCGTTGCGGATCGCGGAAACCCCGGGCAGCGAGCGGAACAGATCGGCCCCGTCGGCACGCAGCGCATTGCCGGCGGGGACGGTGGCATCGGTGGAATTCCAGCGGCCTGGATCGGCGCCGGCATCGAACACGAGTGGATCGAGCCGGCCCTCGGTCTGGGCCAGGGAGGCGAAAGGAAGGAAGCCGGCCAGGGCGGCCGGAATGGCAATAAGGAAAGAGTTCATCGAACGAAAAATGGAATGCAATGGAGTCGTGCCACGATGCACGGACGGCGGCGATCCCCGCCGGATGCGGGGACGCCGAAGGGAGCCCGGTTCCAACGGCGGAGCGGGCGATTCAACAACAACGGGTGGGCTCAACAGCCGGCTCGTGGCGGCGGGAGCTCGGGCCGCTCGCCGAGCGAGCGCAGCGGCGGCAGGGAGTCGGCCAGGCGACGCTGCCAAGCCAGCCAACGGGTGGCGGGCGGGGAAAGCTCCGCGATTTCCGAGCGGCTCAAGGTTTCCGAAAGCAGACGGCCGAGCAGACGGCGGTCCTGCTTTTCCGGCGCGGCCGGGGAGTCGGACTGCTGCTTCTCCATCGCCGCGGCCTTGAGGCACAGCGCGCAGGGCTTCTCGCCGCTGAAGGTGTCCTTCACGCCCTGGGCGAGGCCGTCCTGGGCGGAGTAGTTCACCAGCATCGAGGCCCAGGCGATCCCTTGGACCAGCGCGGCCGGGCCGCCGAGCAGGTGCA
This sequence comes from Haloferula sargassicola, assembly GCF_040362925.1. NCBI lineage: Bacteria > Pseudomonadati > Verrucomicrobiota > Verrucomicrobiia > Verrucomicrobiales > Verrucomicrobiaceae > Haloferula > Haloferula sargassicola. The sequence continues at coordinate 15,472 of NZ_BAABRI010000023.1, read as the reverse complement.
CGCAGCCGAGCACCACCAGCAGGTGGCGCCACCAGCCTCGTGACATGCGGCGGAGCATCGCGGCGGAGTGTGGGCGGGGCGGGCGGCATGGATCAAGCTCCATGCAGGTCGTTTCCGTTTGCAGGCGGAGAACCCGATCCTAATCTCGCGCCATGGACAACCTCACCGCCGCGCGGTCGACGATGGCCTTTTCACTGGGGTTCCACATCATTTTCGCGGCCATCGGCATGGTCATGCCTTTCCTGATGTGCGCCGCGCACTACCTGCACCTGAAGGGCCGCGCGGGGCCCTACCTCGAGCTGACGAAGATGTGGATGCGCGGCGTGGCGATCCTGTTCGCGGTCGGCGCGGTCTCCGGCACGGTGCTGTCCTTCGAGCTGGGCCTGCTGTGGCCGGAGTTCATGGAACACGCGGGGCCGATCATCGGCATGCCGTTTTCCTGGGAGGGCACGGCGTTCTTCGTTGAGGCGGTGATGATCGGGCTGTTCCTCTACGGCTGGGATCGCATGAAACCCTGGGTCCACTGGGGAACCGGCCTCGGGGTCGGGATTTCCGGCTTTCTCTCGGGGATCTTCGTGGTGGCGGCAAATTCGTGGATGAACTCGCCCGCGGGCTTCGACTGGGTGGACGGGAAGGCCGAGAACGTCGATCCCGTCGCGGCGATGTTCAACGACGCCTGGCTGCACCAGAGCATCCACATGCAGGTGGCGGCCGTGCAGGCGGTCGGATTTGCCGTCGGCGGCGTGCATGCTTTTCTCTATCTCCGTGGCCGGGCGCGGGAGCTGAACCTGAAGGCGATGAAGATCGCCATGCTCTTCGGCGCCGCGGCGGCAATCGTGCAGCCGATGGTCGGCCACTTCTCCGGCGAGCAGGTGGCCAAGCTGCAGCCGGCGAAGCTGGCGGCGATCGAGGGCCTGTTCGAGACGCAGACTTACGCACCGCTCACGCTCGGCGGCATTCCCGATGAGGAAACGCGGACCATGGACTGGGGCATCGAGATCCCCGGCGCGCTGAGCATCCTCGCCCACCTCGATCCCTCGGCGGAGGTCATCGGTCTCGACCAATATCCCGAGGAGGACTGGCCGCCCGTTCTGATCGTCCACGTGGCCTTCCAGGTGATGGTCGGGCTGGGCATGCTGATGGCGCTGCTCGGACTGCTGTATTTCTGGTTTCTGAAAAAGCGGTCGTTTCCCCGCTGGTTCCTGTGGGCGCTGGCGGGCTCGACGCCGCTCGGCATGCTGGCGATCGAGGCCGGCTGGGTGGTGACGGAGGTCGGCCGCCAGCCGTGGATCATCTACGAGGTCCTTCGTACCAGTGAGGGCGTCACGCCAGTGCCGGGGATGGTCTGGCATTTCCTGCTGTTCCTCGTGCTCTATCTCGGGCTGGCGGGAGTCACCGTGTGGCTGTTCGGCCGGCAGATCCGGGTCACCCAACGCCAGGTGGAGGAGGGCTCGCCATGATCGACATCCTCATCTTCTTCATTGCCGCCTCACTGCTGCTCTACATCCTGCTCGGCGGCTCGGACTTTGGCGCGGGGATCATGGAGCTGCTGCCGGCCCGCGACTACCGCGAGCGGCAAAAGAAGGTCATCAACCGCGCCATGGGCCCGGTGTGGGAGGCCAACCACATCTGGCTGATCCTGATCGTGGTGATCCTGTTCATGGGCTTCCCGCGGATCTTCAGCGTGCTGATGATTTCCCTGCACCTGCCCATGCTCGCGCTGCTGGTGGGCGTGGTCGTGCGCGGCACCATGTTCACCTTCCGCCACTACGATTCGATCCAGACGCCCCGCAGCCAGGGTGCCTACACCTGGCTTTTCGGGCTCTCCAGCCTGTGGAGCGCGGTGTGGCTGGGGATCATCGCCGCCAGCCTGAACCGCGGCCTGATCGAACCCGAAGCCACCGATCCGTGGGCCGCCTACGTGGCTCCATGGTGGGGCTGGTATCCGCTGGCGGTCGGCCTGTTCGTGGCCTGCATCTTCGCCTTCCTCGCCTGCGTGTTTCTCATCGGGGAAACGGAGACCCCGGAGCTGCGGCAGCGTTTCCGCCGGCGCGGCGCGGCTTTCAATGCCGGGGTCATCGTCACCGGCGGCCTGGTGTTCCTCAGCTCGCTGGGCGAGGAGCCGAGCCTCGCGCGGATGTTCCTCGGCCATCCGTGGGCGATGGCTGCCATGGGGCTGGCCACCTTGCTGTTCGTGCTGCTGTGGAGCTTCGTCGCCCGCCGCCGCGCGGTGCTGGCCCGCGTGGTTGCTTCCGGCCAGGTCGTCCTGATCCTGCTCGGCTGGTGGCTGCTCTACGCGCCGAATGCCGCCATCACCGCCGAGGGCCCGATGAGTTTCTATGCCGAGGCCGCCCCGCCCGCGACCCAGCGCCAGCTGGTGCTCGCCCTGCTCGTCGGCAGCGCCTTCATTTTCCCCAGCCTCATTTTCCTGCTGCGGGTTTTTAAAACGAAGCGGGCGCAGGGGTAGGACCCACTTCGCTTTCCGGCGACCCGATTTCCGCTTGGCAGCCGGACCGGTCGGTGGCTCGTTCCGGCGCGTGAACGAGATGCCGCCCGCCGCCGTGAGAGAAGCCCCGTGGAAGGCGGGCGTGCGGGCGGCCCGGGCGAACCTCGTGCCCGGCCTGGTCGTCCAGCTCACCATGGTCGGCCTGCTGGTCAGCTACGACGTTTACCCGACTTTCCGCGAGGCGCTCGGGCACCTGGCCGAAACCAAGGTCCGGTGGGGCTGGATCTACAGCGGCCTCTCCGGCGCCGTCGCCGGCGGCGTGTTGCCCGAGCTGCTGCGCATCTTCGTTTTCCAGAAAGGACGCCTCCGCCGCTCGAACCTCTCCGAGCTGGGGTTCGCGATTCCCTTCTGGGCCGTCATGGGCATCGCGGTCGATTTCTTTTACCGCGGCCAGGCCCTGATGTTCGGCGATGAGGCGAAGCCCTCCGTCGTGATCCCGCAGGTGCTGGTCGATCAGTTCCTGTTCACGCCCTTCTATGCGAACCCGGTCACCGTCTGGCTCTACGGCTGGAAAAACCGCGGCTACCGCTGGCCGGAGCGGGCGTTCACGCTCGGCTTTTTTCGCGAGAAGATGCTGCCGGCCCTGATCGCCAACTGGGGCGTGTGGATCCCCATCGTCTGCGTCATCTACACCCTGCCGGAGCCGGTCCAGATCCCCATGTTCTCGCTGGCGCTCTCCATGTGGGTCATGCTCTACAGCTGGATCGCCCGCGAGGGCTGAGCTCACCGCCGCCGGGGGTAGCGGGAAACGAGATCATCGTCCCGTTTCGCGATCCTGCGAAAGGCGGTGTCCGGCTCATGATCCATGCCCAGCCTCGAGAGCGCACCCGCGATCAGCCCGGCGAAGAAGCCGCCGATGTGCGCGGCATAGGCCACGCCCCCGGTCTGCTCGGAGGCCATGATCTGGCCGCCACCGTTCGCGAACTGCAGCAGGATCCACAGACCCAGCACCAGCACCGCCGGCAGCGAGACCATGCGGAAGAACAGCAGGCAGTGCACCCGGTTGGTCGGAAACAGCACCATGTAGGCGCCGAGCACCCCGGAGATCGCACCGGAGGCCCCCAGCGTGGGGATGATGCTGTCCGGATCCACCGCGATCTGGGCGAAGGTCGCCGCGATCCCGCTCACCAGATAGAAGATCAGGAAACGCACCGCGCCGAAGCGGTGCTCCACGTTGTCGCCGAAGATCCACAGATAAAGCATGTTCCCTCCGAGGTGCAGCCAGCCTCCGTGCATGAACATCGCGCTGAGCACCGTCAGCTGGATCGGCACCGGCCCGGCCGCGTGCCGGATCGCCACCTCCTGCCCGCCGAGCGTGGCCGTGACCGTCCCGACCAGGTCCTTGCCGGTCGTGATTTCCGCGGGCACCGCCGCGAAGCCGTAGGAGAACGCCGGGTGGAGGTACTGCAGCAGAAAAAGGGCGACGTTTGCCGCCAGCACGAAGATCGTCACCCACGCCGGGCGGACCAGGGTGCTGTCGTCATCGCTGATGGGAAAGAACATCGGATCGGCCGTCGGGGTGCCGCACCATGGCGCGCTTCCCGCCATCTTGCCAGTCCTTGCTTCGAAAGCCTCCGCGAGGCCGGAAACGAAAGAAACGAAACGGCCGGCCCCGTCGATGGGGCCGGCCGCCGGTTCATCTGCCTACCATGCAAAAGGGATTAGAAAGGATTGGCGACGATCACGTAGCCGTTGTCGCGAGGCACATAGTAGGTGTCGTTCGCCACGTAGTAGCGCGTGCCGCCACGATTGATCACGCGGTAGCCGCGGGGCAGCGTCTGCACGTAGTTGTTGCCGCGGTGGCGGTTGTCGCGGCGGTCGTGCCAGTTGTCGATGCCGTCGTGGTCGCGATCCCCGTCGGGGCCGTAATGGTGATCGTGTCCGCGTCCGCCGCGGTTCGGAGCTTCCACCACCACGTAGCGATTGCCCCGGGGGCGGTAGTAGGTGTTGTTGTGGCGGTAGTAGGTGGTGCCGCCGATATCGACCGTGTTGTAGCCGGAAGGCAGGGTATTGATCACATAGCCCGGCTGGTAGGTCGTCGCGCCGGCGGCTCCATAGTAGGGATCCACACAGCTGGAAAAAGCGAGGGCTGCGCCGGTGGCGGCGAGGGTCAGAATGGCATGTTTGAGTTTCATGGGATCGGTAGTGGTTGAGGCAGTGCCTGTTCTCCACCGACCCTCGCAATCCCCGGTCCAGCCCGGCCGATCCGAACGCAAGCCCCTGAGGGCGAACCCTTCACGTGCCTCCTCATCAGCTTCCGCCGCCGGTCCCTTCATGCAGGCCGCACGTCGATGACGGACCAGGCGTGCCTTTTACAATGCCCAGACGCCGGGCCGCTGGAAGAAAGCCCAGCCATAGAATCCGCCGAAGACAGGCCGGATCCGGATCCCGAATTCATACTCGCTCAGCAGCGAGTCATCATCGCGGTCCAGGCGGTCGAAGGTGCGGAGCAGGCGCTGCCACGACTGGTTCTGGCCCACGGTGGTGGCGTACTCCTCCGGGTCCAGGTGGTTGTCCTCATCCACGTCCGCCAGGTCGAAGGTCTCCTGCTTCGAGGGGCGGCCGCCCATGCGCCCGCCGCGCGAGGCCAGGTATTCCACCCGGTCGACGCCGCCGTTCTCGTCGGCGTCCGCGTAGTTGAAGCGGAACTGCGCCTGCACCAGCGAGGATGAAGCCGGCTGCGTCTGCAGCCATTCGATGGAGTCCAGTTTGCCGTCATTATTGACGTCAAAACGTAAGAAACGGCGTTCCATGAAGCTCATCGGCGCGGCCGAAAGACTTCCGATCAAAAAGGCGAAAAGCAAAACGATTTTCATAAGGGTGGTCGAAAAGTTCGGAATTCCTAAATAAACGGCCTTTATTCCCCGGTCAAGGCGGGTTTTTTCAAATTTCTCCGCCATGCCATGACGGCTCGAGTCGTGTCGGCCACCCTTGTGGTAAATGGCGGGCCTTCACACGCATGCTGGGAAATGGAAACGTGTGGCGGGGATCCAGGGAGGCACGAAGGACGGCGGGAGTGGGGAACCACGAAATCGGCGAAAAGGGCCAAACCTGGAGAGCGATAGCAACCCTCTCCCCATGCGAAGCCAAATCGGCATGGCGTGAGCACAGCGAGGGCAAGTCCTTGGTCCGTGATCGATAAAGGAGCGGCGTGCCTATGGCCGCCGGCCCTGCGAGCCCGCCCCATTTTGCCTCCTACGAACAAGCTCGAACGCCCGCCACGGTCGTGCTTGGTGCTTTGCTCCCTGCTCCCTGCTCCCTGCTCCCTGCTCCCTGCTCCCTGCTCCCCGCTCCCCGCTCCCCGCTCCCCGGGAGACCGCCAGCGAGGCCGGCCGAGCCCAGTGCTTCAAGATGCATGGTCGTGGATCATCGAACCAACGACGAAGGCCCATCTCCGCAGCACGAAGTGGAATTCAGGGGATATATGCAGTTTCTCGTTCTCTCCCCGGTATCTCTCGTTCGAGAGTGAATCCCCCCGTGCGGTTTTCCGTGCATCCCCACCTCCCGATTTCTCGCGCACCTGTCCTCCGCCGCGGCCTCCGCGGTGGCCGATGCCATCATCCCCCCGCGCGCCATCTCCCTGCCCGACTTCCTGATCTCCCCGCCGGAGCCCTCGGAAAGCCCGCCGGAGTCCTCGGAAAACCCGCCGGACCCCTCGGAAAGCCTGCCGGAGCCCTCGGAAAGCCCGCCGGAGCCCTCGGAAAGCCCGCCGGAGCCCTCGGAAAGGCTGCCGGAGCCCTCGGAAAGGCTGCCGGAGCCCTCGGAAAGCCCGCCGGAGCACTTGGAAAGCCTGTCGGAGCACTTGGAAAGCCTTCCGGAGCACTTGGAAAGCCTTCCGGAGCACTTGGAAAGCCTGTCGGAGCACTTGGATAGCCTTCCGGAGTGCTCGGAAAGGCTCCCGGAGCACTCGGAAAGCCCGGGCTGAGATCCCCGATCCCCGATCCACGATCCACGATCCACGATCTCCCATCTCCATCTCCATCTACCATCTCCCATCTCCCATCTCCCATCTCCCATCTCCCATCTACCATCTCCCATCTACCATCTACCATCTACCATCTACCATCTCGAAAAAAGCCGCGACCCACGACGGGCAGCGGCTTTTTGATGCGACGGGAAGTCGATGGCTTCTCGGCGGCTTCCTCACATGCTCCACTGGGTCACCGGCAGGCTCCAATCGGAGGAGCCGGTGGCACCGCCGATCGCGCGGGCCTGCAGGGAGTAGCGCTTGCCGGGGATCAGGCCGCCCACTTCCGCGCCGCGGGCGCGGGTCGAGAGCGCGCCCAGTCTGTAGTCGCCGGGTGCCCCGTCTTCGCCCAGGATCGCCACGTCGATCTGGTAGCTCTTGGCGTTCGTCACCCGCTCCAGGTTCACCTTGAAGCGGCCCCCGCCTGCCGGCTGCACCGCCAGGATCACCGGGGCGGCCAGCGTTTCCGAGGCCCGGTTCTTGCTCACCGCCTCAAACCCGCTGGATAGGATCACCGCCAGGTTGTTGTTCGCGGTGTCCTGCACGTAACCCGCCAGCGTCCGCATCAGACCGATCAGCGTCTGCCTCTTCTCATTCTTCACCGCCGTGTTGGCCGTGCCGCCCTGGGCCATGTCCGCCATCGCCGTGCTGAAGGCGGTCAAGGCTTCCCTCAGATCCGCTTCCGCCACCGGTGGGGTGGCGAAGGCGGCGTTCCCATACAGGTTCACCAGCACATCATGGGTGCGGGCTTCGAGGACGTGGTCGGATGCCTGGGCAAAGCCCACGTTCACGCGTTGTCTTGACGTATTCATGCGTTGTTGTGTCTGTGTTTTGGTCGATGATTTCCGGATGCCGATGTGCGTCCTTCCATCGTCACCATGATTCCAGAGTCATGCCACGGCGCCCATGCCTTCATGTCGGAATAGACAGTATTTAAGGAAATATAACCTTCGTAAACCACTGAAATAGTAGGAATTGTGATGAAATGAATGAAGTTGAAGGTGGTTTCATGGGTCGGTCGACCGCCGGTCGAGGTATGTGATGTGTGTCATAATGCGACCCTGATGAGGCCCATGGTCGACCCAGATCCATGCCGGAAAAATCGTGTTCTCCGTCGCCAAAGCCTCGTGTCAGGACCTCATGACTTCCGTGATATCCGGCCTTTTCATCACCCGATGAACCGTTTCGGAATCCGGAAACCGGCTTTCGGTGTCCGGGATTCCATTTTCGGAACCCAAAAGCCGGAGCAGTTCATCCAGAAACGAGTTATTTGAGTCCGAAAGTGCCGTTTCTGGTGCCCGTTCCGGCGAATCTTGATCCCGAAAGGGCGTTTCGGCACTCAGACACGCCCTTCGAAAGCCCTGATACGGAGCTTCTGGATGCCAAAGGGCCGATCTGGATCCCGAACTGTGGCTTTTGGGGAGAGCAATTCGATCCCGTGCGGCCTGGACCGCGTTTTCGCCACGCGACCTTCGGCCGGGTCTCATGGCGAGAATCCAGCCGCACGACCAAGCGTGATTCAGCTTGAGGGCGGAGACTCGCACTGACGATGAGTCAGCCATCGCAAGAGAACATCCCACAGCCTTGCCAAGAACGGCTGGAATTTTCTAATTTCCACCCGTGCCAGCCCGCAAGCGGAACGCCATATCCAAGTACGACTTCCCTCCGGATCCTCCGTCATTCCTGAAGGAAGGCGATGTTGAGGACGACCTCATCCAGAAGCTCACCAATCTTAAATACACCTACCGCCCCGACATTCGGGACCGAGCCGCCCTCGAAGCCAATTTCCGCGAGAAATTTGAGCGCCTCCACGCCGTCAAACTCACCGACACCGAGTTCTCCCGACTGCTCGAACAAATCACTGATGCCGACGTCTACCAGTCCGCCCAGACCCTGCGTCAGATCAACGACTTCCAGCGCGACGACGGCACACCGCTCAACTTCACCCTCGTGAACATTCGCGACTGGTGCAAAAACGACTTCGAGGTCGTCAACCAGCTGCGCATCAACCACGATACCAGCCACCATCGCTACGACGTCCATCTCCTCATCAACGGTATTCCCTGCGTCCAGATCGAGCTGAAGACCCTGGAGGTCACCCCACGCCGCGCGATGCAGCAGATCGTCGACTACAAGTCCGATCCCGGAAACGGCTACACCAACACCCTGCTGTCATTCGTCCAGCTCTTCATCGTCAGCAACCGCAGCAAGACCCACTACTTCGCCAACAACAACAACGAGCATTTCGCCTTCGATGCCGACGAGCGCTTCCTGCCCGTCTACCAGTGGGCCACCCGCCGCAACAACAAGATCACCGGCCTCGAGCAGTTCGCCGACACCTTCCTGCAAAAGTGCCACCTCGGCCACATCATCAGCCGCTACATGGTGCTCGTCGCCACCGAGCGCAAGCTGCTTATGATGCGCCCCTACCAGATCTACGCCGTCAAGGACATCGTCGACTGCATCCACCAGAACAGCGGCAACGGCTACATCTGGCACACCACCGGATCGGGGAAAACCCTCACCTCCTTCAAGGCATCCACCCTGCTCAAGGACAACCCCGACATCCAGAAATGCCTCTTCGTCGTCGATAGGAAAGACCTCGACCGCCAGACCCGCGAGGAGTTCAACAAGTTCCAGGAAGGCTGCGTCGAGGAAAACGCCAATACCTACTCCCTCGTCCGCCGGCTGCTCTCCGACGACTACGCCGACAAGGTCATCGTCACCACCATCCAGAAGCTCGGCCTCGCCCTCGACGAGAACTCCAAGCGCAACACCAACCGCAAGGGACAGGGCAAACAAACCTACAAGGAACAGCTCGCCCCCTTGGCCGACCAGCGCGTCGCCATTATCTTTGACGAATGCCACCGCTCGCAGTTCGGCGAGAGCCATCAGGCAATTAAGAGGTTCTTCCCCAAGGCTCAGCTCTTCGGTTTCACCGGCACGCCCATCTTCGAGAAAAACTCGACCGCCAAGCAGATCAACCACGAGGAGGCAGGTGCCCTAGCGACCTACAAGACCACCGAGGATATCTTCCAGCAGGAGCTGCACAAATACACCATCACCCACGCCATCGACGACCAGAACGTGCTCCGCTTCAAGGTCGACTACTTCGCTCCCGAGAAGGAGAAGGGGAAGAAGACGCCCAAGCCGCCGTTCCCCAAGCGCGCCATCGTCGAGGAAATCCTCAACCGCCACGACCCGACCACCGGGCAGCGCAAGTTCAACGCCCTCTTCGCCACCGCCTCGATCAACGACGCCATCGCCTACCACCAGCTCTTCACCGAGATCCAGCAGGAACGCGCCGCCGCCGATCCCGATTTCCGCCCGCTGAACATCGCCTGCGTTTTCTCACCGCCCGCCGAACCCATCGCCGAGGACCTGCCCCAGGAGCAGGAGGACAACAAGACCGACCCCGACGGCAAGAAAGCCGCCCTCGAGGCCATTATTGCCGACTACAACAGCCGCTTCGGCACCAACCACACCGTCAGCAAATTCGACGAGTATTACCAGGACGTGCAGGACCGCATCAAGGCCCAGCGCTTCCCCCTCGCCGACCTGCGTAAGGCCGAGCCGAAGGCCAAGGCGCACAAGATCGACATCACCATCGTCGTCGACATGCTCCTCACCGGCTTCGACTCGAAGTTCCTCAACACTCTCTACGTCGACAAGAATCTCCGCCACCACGGCCTCATCCAGGCTTTCTCACGCACCAACCGCGTGCTCAACGACACCAAGCCCCACGGGCACATCCTCGACTTCCGCCAGCAGCAGGCCGCCGTCGATGAAGCCATCAAGATGTTCTCCGGCGAGCACGAGGAAAAAGCCAAGAACATCTGGCTGGTCGATCCCGCCCCCGTCGTAATCGGGCAACTCGAAGAGGCGGTGAAGAACCTCGAAAAGTTCATGGAGTCCCAAGGGCTCGATTGCACCCCCGAGCAGGTGCCCAACCTGAGGGGCGACAAAGCCCGCGCCCAGTTCTGTAAGACCTACAAGGAGGTCCAGCGCCTCAAGGTCCAGCTCGACCAATACACCGATCTTACACCCGAGCAAAAGGCCGCCATCGAGCAGACCCTGCCCACCGATACCCACCGGTCCTTCAGGAGCCAATACATCGACACCGCCCACGATCTGAAACGCGGTCGCGAGACCGGCGGCGACGACACCCCGCCCGAGGTTGATGAGCTCGACTTCGAGTTCGTCCTCTTCCACACCGCCACCATCGACTACGATTATATCATGGAGCTCGTCGCCAAGGCCGATGGCAAGAAGCCCGGCAAGCAGAAGATGACCCGCGCCCAGCTCGTTGCTCTCATCGCCTCTGATGCCAAATTCGCCGACCAGCGCGAACTCCTCACCGCCTACATCAACCAGCTCGACCTCGGCCAGAACCGCAGCAAGGAGGAAATCCTCGAAGGCTACGAGACCTACAAGTCCGAGCACGAAAAGCAGGCCCTCGTCACCATCGCCCAGACCCACGGCCTCGCGGCCGAGGCTCTGAAAGCCTTCACCGACGAAATCCTCAGCCGCCTCGTCTTCGATGGCGAACGCCTCACCGACCTCATGGCGCCCCTCGGCCTCGGCTGGAAAGACCGCCGCCAGGCCGAACTCGCCCTCATGGCCGACCTCCGCCCCCTCCTCGAACAACGCGCCAACGGCCAATCCATCTCCGGCCTCGAAACCCACTAGCACTGATCCACCATGCCGAAGACGAAAGAGAAAAAGGCGTTGATGCCCGAGCTTCGGTTCCCCGAGTTTGAGGGGGAGTGGAGCGAGACATCTCTGAAAAGCATCTCAACGCGAATTCGCAAGAAGGTTGGCGAGAAAAAACTGACACCGGTGAGCATTACCGCAGGGGTCGGATTCGTGGACCAAACCAAGAAATTCGGGCGACGCATTGCAGGCGCACAATACAAGAACTACATCCATGTTCGACGCGGAGACTTCGTCTATAACAAAGGAAACTCAAAAACCTTCGCGCAGGGCTGCATCTACCAGCTCAAAGAGTTTGACGAGGCAGCAGCATCTACCGCGTTCATCTGTTTCAAACTGGATGAGGACTGTATTGACCACTACTTCCGGAATCTCTTCGAGTGCAATACTCACGGAAAACAACTGCGGAAGTTCATCACGAGCGGAGCGCGAAGCGACGGATTGCTCAACATCAATCCGGATGACTTTTTCAGTATTCAACTCCCCATTCCACCCACCAAACCCGAACAACAAAAAATCGCCGACTGCCTGGACAGCTTGGATGAACTGATCGCCGCGCGCATTGCCAAGCTCGCCGCCCTCCAAGACCACAAAAAAGGCCTCCTTCAGCAACTCTTCCCCGCCCCCGGCCAAACCATCCCCAAGCTCCGCTTCCCAGGCTTTGAGGGGGAGTGGGAAGAAACAACGTGGGCAGAGTTGGTAACATTCAAATCGGGAGGAACGCCCGCGAAAAGCAATCAATCATTCTGGAATGGTGATATTCCTTGGGTAACGGCGAAAGACATGAAAGAGATTTGTCTTTCTGATACTCAGGAGCACATATCAGAAGAAGCTGTGAAGAACGGGGCGAAGATTGCTCGCGAATCATCAGTGCTGATTCTGGTCAGAGGCATGACCCTCTTTAAGGATCTTCCAATCGTTTTCTTACAGAGGGATATGAGTTTCAATCAGGATGTTAAAGCTCTCTGGACGAGGGGTAATGCGGATCAAAGCTTTTTGCCATTCCTTCTGTTGGGGAATAAAGCAGAAATTCTCGAGGCAGTAGATGCTGCTGGCCATGGAACAGGTAGGCTCAACATGGACGACTTTAAGTCTATGCCGGTGTGTTGCCCCACACACCCCGAACAACAAAAAATCGCCGACTGTCTCAGCTCGCTCGATGCCCTGATCACCGCTGAGGCCGACCTCATCGCCGCCCTCAAACAGCACAAGAGGGGCCTCATGCAAAAACTCTTCCCTAACCCGGAAAGGAGCAAGGCATGAGCGGCATCCGCGCCTACCGGAATTTGCGCAATCTCGTCACCCGTCTTCGGGACGATCTGAACGGCGGCGGGCAGGACGTCCTCCTTCTCTATGCCTACAATCGAACGGGGAAGACACGGCTATCCATGGAGTTCAAGGATGCGGGCAAACGAAGCGTTGCGCGGGACACCCTGTATTTCAATGCCTACACCGAGGATCTCTTCGTATGGGAGAACGATCTGGAAAACGATGAGATTCGTTACCTGCGGCTGAACAGGGATTCCAACTTCTTCAACGGGCTGGACGATCTGGCTTTGGACGAAACCATCGCGGGCTTTCTCAGCCGCTACGCGGATCTCGAATTCCATATTGATTACGAGGAATGGATTGTCTCGTTCCAAAAGGAGGATCAGGATGCCATCAAGATCTCTCGGGGCGAGCAGAATATTTTCATCTGGTGCCTTTTCATGGCCATTTGCGAGAGGGTTCTGGACGGGCATGTTGCCTATCAATGGGTGAATTATCTGTACATCGACGACCCGATTTCTTCGCTCGACGACAACAACGCCATCTCCGTCGCCTGTGACCTTGCCAAGCTTCTCCGGCGTGCCGGCTATCGGACATACGGAAATAACGATCCTGCTCCTGTAAAGGTCGTCTTCTCCTCGCACCACAGCCTCTTCTTCAACGTGATGTGTAATGAGCTCGGCAGAAGCCAAGAGGGCGAACCGAAAGTGAAGCACAAACGCTATTTCCTCCATCGCCCGAACAACGAGGGTCGCTACACCCTTCGCGCCACCGAGGACACCCCCTACTTCCACCACGTCGCCAGTCTCGCCGAACTGCAAAAGGCCGCCGATCCCGACACCGGCACCCTCTACACCTTTCACTTCAATGCCCTGCGCAGCATCATGGAGAAGACCTCCTCCTTTTTCGGCCACAAGGACATTTCCTTCTGCCTCAAGGTGCTCGACAACGAGGAAGACCAGGCCCTTTTCAACCGCGCCCTGAATCTCCTCAGCCACGGTAAATACGCGATCCACGAGCCCACCGTGATGGGCGAAGACAACCAACAGCTCTTTCGCCGTATCCTCCGCGAGTTCGTCGAGCGTTTCCAGTTCGAGCTCCCCGAGATTCTCAATTCCTGATTTTCCATGACCCAGCAAGACCAAGCCCAACTCGGCAAAACCCTCTGGAACATCGCCGATCAGCTACGTGGCGCGATGAGCGCGGACGACTTCCGCGACTACATGCTTTCCTTTCTTTTCCTCCGCTACCTTTCGGACAACTACGTCGATGCGGTGAAGAAGGAGCTGGGGAAGGATTACCCGGAGCAGACCGATGACAACGAGCTTCGCTACACGCCGCTGAAGAAGTGGTATGAGGAGAATTCGGGCGACGTTGAGGAGTTCGAGAAGCTGATGCGCAGCAAGGTGCACTACATCATCAAGCCCGAGTTCCTCTGGAGCCACATTGCGGAGCTGGCGCGGGTGCAGAGCCCCTACCTGCTGGATACCTTGCAGAACGGTTTCAAATACATCGAGAACGAGTCGTTTGACCGCACGTTCCGGGGACTTTTCTCGGAGATTAACTTAGCTTCAGAAAAACTCGGCAGAGACCTCACCGCCCGTAACAAGAAGCTCGTCAGCATCATCGGCGAGATTGCCAAGGGCCTCGCGAAATTCTCCACTGACCGCGACACCCTCGGCGATGCCTACGAGTACCTCATTGGCCAGTTCGCGGCAGGCTCCGGCAAGAAGGCGGGCGAGTTCTACACCCCGCAGCAGATTTCCGACATCCTCTCCGCCATCGTCACCCTCGACAGCCAGGAGCCGAAGACCGGCAAGCGGAACAAACTCGACAAGGTGCTCGACTTCGCCTGTGGCTCCGGCTCGTTGCTCCTGAACATCCGCCGCCGCATGGGATCACGCGGCATCGGCCACATCTACGGGCAGGAAAAGAACATCACCACCTACAACCTCGCGCGGATGAACATGCTGCTGCACGGGGTGAAGGACGCGGAGTTCGAGATCCATCACGGCGACACCCTGCTCAACGAGTGGGACCTGTTTCGCGAAGAAAACCCGGCGAAGAAACCGCAGTTCGATGCCGTCGTCGCCAACCCGCCGTTTTCGTTGCGCTGGGATCCAAAAGAGGAAACCTCGAAGGACGTGCGCTTCAAGAACCACGGTGTCGCCCCGAAATCCGCCGCCGACTTCGCCTTCCTCCTGCACGGCTTCCATTTCCTCAAGGAGGACGGAGTGATGGCCATCATCCTGCCGCACGGCGTGCTTTTCCGAGGCGGTCAGGAAAAGAAGATCCGCGAGAAGCTGCTCAAGGACGGCCACATCGACACCGTGATCGGCCTGCCCGCCAACCTCTTCTACTCCACCGGTATCCCTGTGTGCATCCTCGTGCTCAAGAAGTGCAAGAAGCCGGACGACGTGCTCTTCATCAACGCGAGCGAGGGCTACGCCAAGGACAAGCGCCAGAACCGCCTGCGGACCGGTGGCAACGGCGAACCGGACGACATTCAGAAGATCATCGACACCTACACCCACCGCACGGAGGAGGAACGGTACTCCCGCCGCGTGGGGATGAAGGAGATTGCGGAGAACGACTACAACCTCAATATCACTCGCTACGTCAGCACCGCCAAGCCTGAGCAAGTGATCGATCTAACGAAGACTCACAAGGCGATCGTCGCGGCCCACAAGGACATTCGGGAAATGACCGCGAAGCACAACGAGTTCCTCAAGGAGCTGGGCATTCCCCTCTTGCCAGGAGACGCCTCGGGTGGCTCTGGTGTAAAGACTATGAAATAGGGGACTACCGCAGCTGGCTTACGAAGCATGGACTTCTACGCGCGGGTTCCTGAAGAGGAGATGGAGCCGCTCATCGCCGGATGGTCCCACGGCCTGGGCATCGATGGGAAGACGCTGAGGGTCTGGATCGAGAATCAACTGTGGGAGAGCACGGGAGGCATCCGGCTCCCGGCCACCCTCGCGAATGGATCAGGCTGGATCGATGTCGGGCGGAGGGAT
>NZ_BAABRI010000022.1:0-80154 GCF_040362925.1 Haloferula sargassicola | reverse complement strand
TGCCGGAAGTCTGGGCTGCCGAAAACCGCGCCAAGCATCCCGCCGCCCGCGACCTCAAGCGCGTCGCCTGATCCATCCGACCCTCAGCGTCCACCCCAATCCAACGGCGGTCGCTCGGGGGCTTACGCCTTTTCGGGGGTTGCGGGGCTGCCTATCGAGAAGGAGCAAGCGGCGGAGGTGAGGCGATGCCGATTTCATAATCGGCGCTCCTTTTTCGGGGGCTGCGGAGCTGCCTAGCGAGAAGGAGCAAGGCGTAGGGACGAGGCGATGCTGATTTCATCATCGGCGCTCCATGGTTGCCGATTTCCTCGGCAGCGGCCTCTGGGTGGGCGGCGTCTATGGAGCGATCGTTCCGCGGGCCGCTCGGACGGCCTTGGTGATGTCCGGGGCGGTGAGGAGGTCGGAAACGATCACGACCCGCCTTGCACCGGCGGCGACGACCTCGGCCAGGTTCGCCCGTTTGATCCCGCCGATGCAGAACAGCGGGATTGCCGAGCCGACTTCGGCCTCGATCGCTCGCACGTTTTCCAGCCCGATGCCGGGGCGGCCGAGCTTGGTCGGCGTGGGAAACAGCGGGCCGAAACCGATGTAGTCGAAGCCCTCAGCCACGGCGGCGCGGGCCTGGTCCGGCGAGTGGGTCGAGCGGCCGACGATCATGTCGGCGCCGACGATTTTCCGCACTTCGAGCAGCGAGCCGTCGTCCTGGCCGATATGGACCCCATCGGCGCCGGCGCGCACGGCGATGTCCGGGAAGTCATTGACGATGAACGGCACGCCGGCCTCGCGACACAGTGGCTGGACGCGGCGGGCGAAGTCTTCGATTTCCTCCGGCTCATGCCCCTTGGCGCGGAGTTGGAGCAGGTCGGCGCCGCCATCGAGGAGCTGGCTGGCCACGTTTTCGAGGTCCGCGGCCGGCGTGTAGCCTAGGTCGAGGATGGCGTAGAGGCGGGCGGAGGCGAGTCGGGAGCGCACGTGGAATCAGGGTTGGTGGACGTGTTCCGAAGGGGGCGGCGCCGGAGGGACTCGAAGCGGCAGGCCTCCGCAGGCGAGCGGCCGTTTTCCTGTCCGGCGGTCGATGCCCGCCGCCCCCGTTTCAGAGCTTCTTTTCCTCGAGGAAACGACCGACCCAGCCGATGTCGTAGTCGCCGGACTGGAAGTCGGGGTGGTTGAGGATTTCCTGCTGGAAGGGGATGGTCGTCTTGATGCCGCGGATCATGAACTCGCCGAGGGCGCGCTTCATGCGGGCGATGGCGATCGTGCGGTTGGCGCCGGTGACGATGAGCTTGGCGATCATCGAGTCGTAATGCGGCGGAACCGTGTAGCCGGAGTAGACGTGGGTATCGACGCGCACGCCCTTGCCGCCCGGCGCATACCAGAGGTCGATGGTGCCGGGGCTGGGGGCGAAGTTGTGGTAAGGGTCCTCGGCGTTGATGCGGCACTCGATCGAGTGGCCGCGCGGCGCGGCATTGAGGACGTGCTCGGAGAGCGGCTCGCCGGCGGCGATCCGGATCTGTTCCTTGATGAGCTCGCAGCCCATCACTTCCTCGGTCACGGGATGCTCCACCTGGATCCGGGTGTTCATTTCCATGAAATAGAAGTTCTCCGCCTTGTCATCGACGAGGTACTCGATGGTGCCGGCGTTTTCGTAACCGATGGCCTCGATCAGCTTCACCGAGGCCTCGCCCATCCGCTGGCGCAGCTCGGGCGTGAGCAGCGGTGAGGGACATTCCTCGATGATCTTCTGGTTGCGGCGCTGCATCGAGCAATCGCGCTCGCCGAGGTGGAGGAAGTTGCCGTGGGAGTCGGCGATGACCTGAAACTCGACGTGGTGAGGGTTGAGCACCAGTTTCTCGAGGTAGCAATCGCCGTTTCCGAAGCAGGCCTGGGCCTCGTTCGAGGCGGCTTCGAAGAGCTTGAGGAAGTCCTTTTCATCGAAGCACGGGCGCATGCCGCGCCCGCCGCCGCCCGCGGTGGCCTTGATCATCACGGGGAATCCGATCCTCTTGGCCTCCTCGAGGCCGGTCTTGGCATCGGGCAGGATCTCGGTGCCGGGGGTGATCGGCACGCCGTTCTCGATCGCGGTCGCGCGGGCGGTCGCCTTGTCGCCCATCTTGGTGATGACCTCCGAGGACGGGCCGATGAAACGGATGTTGCAGCTCTGGCAGATTTCCGCGAAGCGGGCGTTTTCCGAGAGGAAACCGTAGCCCGGGTGGATGGCCTCGGCCTCGGTGATCTCGGCGGCGGCGATGATCCGGTCGGCCTTCAGGTAGCTGTCCTTGCTGGCGGCCTTGCCAATGCAGACGGCCTCGTCGGCGAGCTGGACGTGCATCGAATCGACATCGGCCTCCGAATAGACGGCCACCGACTCGACACCGAGTTCGCGGCAGGCGCGGATGATGCGCAGGGCGATTTCCCCGCGGTTGGCGACAAGGACGCGTTTGAACATGCGTGTCGGGGTGCGAAAAGCCGGGCGGGCTGGTTATTTGATGGTGAAAAGCGTGTCGCCGAACTGCACCGGCGTGCCGTCGTCGACCAGGATCGCGGTGATCGTGCCCGAGCGCTCGGCCTTGATCTCGTTCATCACCTTCATGGCCTCGATGATGCACAGCGTCTGGCCGTCGCTGATCGTGTCGCCGACGCTGATGAAGTTTTCGGCATCCGGCGACGGCTTGCGGTAGAAAGTGCCGACCATCGGCGAGGTGATGGGCTCGCCGTCGCTCGCCGGGCCGCTCTCGGTCGGCGCGGCGGCCTGGACCGGGGAGGCGGCGGGGGCCGGGGTCTGCATGGGGGCCGGGGCGGCGGCGTAGCCCATCGGCAGGGCCGACATGAGCGACTTGAGCGACTCGAGGTCCTGGCCCTTTTTGAGTTTCAGGTGGAAGCCGTCCTTCGACATGTCGAAGTAGGTCAATCCATGCTCGTTCATGAGCTCGACGATCTTGCGAAGTTCCTTGAGTTCCACGGCGTTGGCGTTTGGTGGTGAAATGACGTTCCGCGAGGGGTTGTGGCGCTCGCGAGTCAGTTCGGAAGGCTAGGGAGCCACGGGAAATAGCGTCAAGCGGGAACCCGATCGCCCCCGTGCCTCATTCGGTCGGCGGATTTCTCAGACTCATCACCCGATCCGCCAGCGCCCGCACCTCGCCCTCGGAAATCAGCTCGTGCCCCGGCATGTCGGTGCCCGGCAGGCCCCAGCGGATCGCCCGGGCGACGGTCGTTTCGTCCGCGGTCCAGACGAAGGGTCCATCCACCAGATTGGCCGGGCGCTTCGCGAAACGATCGGCCAACTCCCCATCACCACGTCCTTCCGGTCCATGACAGACCGCGCAGTGCGTCGCGAAAAGCAGCGCCCCATCGCCCTCGGGCTCCCCCGCCGGCTGCCAAGTCACCGCCTTTTCCGCCCGCCACCGCCTTGCCTCGTCCTGCCCGGCCAACAGCCAGGCGATCAGGTCGTCCCCGCGCCCGTCCCCGAACAAGTAGCCATACGAGGGCATCGTGCTGTCCTTCACCAGCTTCCGCGGATCCAGAAAATGCTCGCGCAGCCACGCCGCCGATCGCCGCGCCCCGACATGCGTCAGGTCCGGCCCCTGGCGGCGGTTGCCGATCAGCACCGGCGACTCCGCCAGCACCTCCTTCGGCACCGAGGGCGGCCCCCAGCCCGCCGGATCGACCTCCCGCACGTAGCGCGAGTGGCAGGCCACGCAGCCCTCCGCGAGATAGACTTCCCGGCCGCGCTCGACCGCCGTTCCCGGGCTGTCGCCGCGGCGCGAAAATACCGCGCCCGCCAGCAACACCACGCCCACGCCCGCCAGCGCCGGCCATTTCCGGAAACCGAGCACCGCCACGGCAATCACTACCCCGGCGATCGCCACAAACTCCTGCGGCACCCGCTGCAGCGTCTCCGCCATGCCGATCCCGTTCGCCGACCCGAACCAACCCGCCACGCCGAACACCCAGGCCGCCCGCCAGGCGACCTTCTTTTCATCCTCCGCCGCCGAGAGAAACCCCGGCCACGCCACCAGCGCGGTCGAGTACAGCGAAACCCCCACCGGATACCACCAGCCCGCCAGCCCGCGGCTCGACTCACCGTTCACCGCCAACGCCGCCACCGCCAGAATCGCCCACGCGGTCGCGAGCAGGGATTTCCAGCCGCCCCACCGCAGCCACCACCCGGCCACCAGCGCCGCCGCCAGGTGCAGCCCGGCATTCCGCCACAACATCGCCGCTCCCCACGTGCCCTCCTTCAGGTCGCGGTCGTGCTGGATGATGAAAAACGCCGCCGAGTCCAGCCACACCAGCGCCAGAAACGCGAACACCGCCGCCACCGTGGCTGCCCCGGCCCGGGGCAGGCCGTGGTGGAACCGGCTCGGTTCCACCACCCCCGGTACGAGCCCCGCCCCCAACAGCGCGAATCCCGCCCCCACCCAAGCCTGCATCCCCGGCTCCGCCGAAAACACCCACGGCAGGTTGCACAGCGCGTATCCCAGCCCGGTTCCGAGCCCGACCCACGCGACCCCGCCCCACCGCGGCAACAGGGTCGCCACCGAGACCGTCGCGATCCCGATCCCCGCGCCCGTCACCAGGGTGACCATCAGGAACCCCGCCAGATCCTGAATCATCGGCGCCACCGCCCCGGCCACCGCACAGGAAACCATCGCCGTCCGCAGCCGCGCGACCTTCACGCCCCTCCACGCCCTCAAAAACCCTGCCGCCACCCCGGCCACCGCCATCACTCCCAGCGCCAGCTTTTCCTGCTCCACCCCGATGCCCCGCCCTCGCATCAGTTCGACGAACGCGAACTGCGCGAAGATCAGGAAGTAACCATAAACCGACGCCACCACGCCGGCCGCGCGCAGTTTCGTGCTCATCGCCACCAGCGTTTCCGGAGCCCGACCATCTGCACCACCGCCACCACCGCATCCGTCGCCGCCACCCCGGCCCAGGCCGGCACCAGCGAGCCGTCGACGATGCTCACCGTCACAAACGCCGCCACCAGCGTCCGCACCAGCGCCGTGAACTTCCACACCGTCTCCCCCGCACCGCGCAGCGCCCATCCGTAGCTCAGCCCCACCGAGCCCACGAACACGCCGATCCAGCGGAGAAACACCAGGCTCTCCGGCGACACGCCCTCGATCTTCAAGGCCGCGAGCACCCAGGCCGGGCAAAAAACCAGCAGCAGCCCGGTGGTCGCATCCATCGCGCCGACGCCCAGGCTCCACCACCTGCAAAACCGCTTCACGCCGTCACCCCCTTTCCCGTCACCGGATCCGCGGCCGGGGCTTCCAGCCCCGTTCCCATCCACCAACTCACCGAAGCCCCCAGCATCACCAGCCCACCCAAGCTCCTCACGGCAAAACCCGCCACCTGCCACCAAGGCGCCTCGATCATCCACCCGTATCCGGCACTCTCCCCCCAGCCCATCGCCATCAGCACCGCCACCATCCCCAGGGCCGCCCCGTTCCAAACGACGATACTCGCCGCATTTCCCACCTTCACCCCCATCAGCGTCAGCAGGCAGGCGCAGAACGAGGTCGTGAACCCCGCCATCGCCAAGTGCGAGTGCGCCACCAGCCCGTGTGTGAATTTCAGCCGATCCAGCACCTCCGGGAAATACGCCGTAACCCCGCTGACCACCAGCAGCGCCCACCAGCCGAACATCGCCACCCGCCACGGCCGCGAAGCCGTTGGCCACTCGTAGCGTTTCCACCACCGCGGCAGCAGCAGTGCCCACGGCAGCAGCAGCAGCATCGACCCGATCTGCCACCAGTCGCGATGCGTTCCGCCCGCCGCCTCCGCCAGCCCGAAGGCCAGCCAGGAAAAACCGAAGAAACCCATCACCGGCCAGCTCGCCCCGCGTTTCACGACGGGCCGGGCCAGGCTCGCCGGCAGCAGGAGCATCAGCCCGATCACGAACAGCGTCGACCCCAGCAGGCTCGATCCCAGCGGCCCGCCCGTCGATTCGTCGATCGGCGGATAGGCATCCGGCGACGCCGCCATCTTCATCATGAACGGCACTGCCGCCAGAGCGATCAAGCCGAGCCATCGGAGCGCTGGCTTGAGCCGTCCCGGTCGGTGCGCGCCGGCTGAAGCCAGCGCTCCGATCAGCAGCGCCAGCCACAACACGACCATCGCCACCACCAATCCCGCGAGGCTGCCCCCCTTCCAATCCAGAAACACCTTCCCCGAGCTCCCGCCCTGCAACCAGCCCAGGCATCCGAGCGCCAGCGCCGCCGTCCACGCCCACACCGCCGCCTCCGCCCATCGACGAGGAACCTCGTAGATCCGGAAAAGCCACGCCACCAGCGGCAGCGCCGTCCACCCGTAGAGCTGCCCGTTCAAATGCACCGGCACCCACCGACCATAGCTCCACTCGCCCGAAAGTAGTTGCGCGCGCAACAATAATAGCGACAGCCACAGCCCCGCCGCGTTCGCCGCCACCAGCCAGCCGAGCGCGTGCCGGGCGGCGATCCGGACGCCTGCACTCACTCCTCCACCCTCCCCACTCACTCCTCGACCCTCCCATCGCGCATCCTCACCACGCGCCCACATCGCCGCGCCAGCTCGATGTCGTGCGTGGCCATCACCAGCGTCAGCCCGTGCTCGGCCACCAGCCGCATCAGAAGATCGAAGACCGCCTCGCGGTTCCGCTCGTCCAGGGCACCGGTCGGCTCGTCCGCCAGCAGCACCTGCGGCCGGTTCATCAACGCCCGGCACAAGGCCCCACGCTGGCGTTCGCCGCCGGAAAGCTCGCGCACCCGGCGATCGAGCCGCTCGGACAGGCCGGTCTCGGCCGCCAACTCGAGCACCCGCCCGCGGGCGTCCTTTTTCGACATCCCCACCGCCACGGCCGGAACCAGCAGGTTTTCCTCCAGCGTCAGCCCGGTCATCAGGTGGTGGAGCTGAAACACAAAGCCCACCGTGTGGCGCAGCAGCTCGCGGCGCGAGACCTCGTCCTCGACCCCGCGACCCGCCACGCTGACTTTTCCTTTTTGCGGAAACTCCAGCCCGGCGATCACGTTCAGCAGCGTCGATTTCCCACAGCCGGAACTCCCGACCAAAGCCACGGTCGATCCTTTCTCGACCGTCAGCGTCACGCCCTTCAGCACCTCGATACGACCTTCATCGTAGCTGCGCCACACGTCGTCGATCTCAATCATCATCACTCGAACCTCAGGGCCTCCGCCGGTTTCAACCTCGCCGCATGCGCCGCCGGATACAACGCGCCACCGATCCCCGTCAGCAGCGCCAGCGCGACCGCGCCGAGCACCTCCATCAGGCCGACCTGCGGCTCGATGTAGCCCTGCAGCGCCGGCAGCGCCTTCAGCAGCCGCAGCCCGCCGATCGACATCAGCCAGCCGGCCAGCACGCCGATCACCGACAGCGCCAGCGACTCGCCCAAAATCATCCGCGCCAGCTGACCGCGCGAAAACCCGCACACCCGCAGCACCGCCAGCTCGCGGATGCGGCTGAAGACCGACAGGATCATCGTGTTCGTCACGCTCAGCCCGCCCAGCAGGAAGGCGCAGCCGCCGACCACCCAGGCCGTCGTTTTCATGATGCGGAACTGCGAGTAGCTCTTGCTGAACTCCTCGTTCTCCAGCGCCGTCAGCCGGCCGTGGTTCTTTTCGATCCACGCCTTCACCTCCTTCGTTTCGTGGCCCTCGGCCAGCGCCACGGTCACCACCGACGACACACCCTCCTTGTGGAAAGCCCGCTGGCACTCGGCCAAGGGCATGAACACGCCGCCGTTTTCAAAGCCATTCTCCATCCGCACCACACCGGCCACCGGATAAGTCTCCTGGCCGAGCTGGACCTCGTCGCCGGCCTTCGCCTCGAGGAAGCCGGCCGCCCTTTCCCCGAGCACCACGCCGCGGCCGCCATCGGAAAAACCCGACTCGCCGCCGCTGAGCCACTCCGCCTTGGAAAGCCGGCCGTCGCTGGCGCGGATGCCGAAGCAGGTGATCACCGGCCGGTCCGGCGCGGTGATGATCGTGAACAGCACCGGCTGCGCCTCCTTCACGAAGGGCTGCGCGGCCAGCTCGTCGACCAGCGTTTCCGGCACGTTGCTGAAGAACAGGTCGGAGACGTTTTTCTCGAACACGACCATCTCCGCATCGCTGCGCAGGATCTTCTCGAACATCTTCACCGCGCCGCCGAGCAGGCCGACCACGCTCAGCATGGTCGCCACCCCGAGTGCGATGCCCGTGGCCCCGATCGCCGTGCGCACGCGATGGCGACGGAGGTTGGTAAGAATCAATTTCCAGAGACTCATCGCCAGCCGCACATCACACTACCGCCGAGCCGAGGGAAAGCCCGATCGCCTCCACCCCCTCCGGCACGCCGACCCGCAGCGGGGCCAGCATTCCCCAGCGCTCGGCCGGTCCGGGAAGCATCCGCTGCACGCGGTCGCCGATCTCCACCAGCCGCCCGAGCCGGGCCACCGCGTTGTGGAAACCCTCGGCCGCCACCAGGTTCGGGCGCCCCAGCTCCTCGTCGCGCCCGGCCGACTTGCCGGCGCCGCCGATGACGTCCTTGACGTCGTCGGCCGCCTGGTACGCCAACCCTCGTAGCAAGGCCAGCCGGTCGAGCAGCTGGATTTCCCGCTCGGATCCACGCCCGACCATCGCCGGCAGCACGATCGTCAGCCGCAGCAGGTCGCCGGTCTTGCGCGCGGCCACTTCGCTGACGTCGGCCACGCTCTGGCCATCGCGCCAGCCGCCGAGGTCGTGGCTTTGACCGCCGATCATCCCGTGCGTGCCGAGGCAGCGATCGACCCACTCGCCCGCCAGCTCGCGGCGCCCGGCGGAAGCCTGGCCCATGCCCTGCCACAGCAGCGTGTAGCCGCGGTTGATCATCGCCAGCGCCGCCAGCATCGCCACGCCCTCGCCATGCAGCACGTGCAGCGTGGGCATGCCGCGGCGCACGCGGGCGTCATCCATCGCCGGCAGGTCGTCGAAGACCAGCGAGGCGGTGTGCAGATATTCGATCCCGCAGGCCATCGCCCGCGCCCGGCCTTCCGGCACGCCCATCTGGATCCCGACCAGGTAGGCCGTGACCGCGCGCGTCAGCGAGCCCGGCCGCGCCAGCAGGTCACCGAGCGCCGCGGCGAGGCGGCGCTCCATGCCGTCCGGCCGGCCCATGCCCTGGCGGAAACTCTCCGCCATCAGCGCCTTCGCGCAACCGGTCCGCTTGGACCACCAAGAGTCAGGAGTCATGGATACGGTTAGATTTTTCCCACCAGGTGGAAACGGATGCTCAGGCCCGGCTTGACCGTCATGAGCGCCATCGAGCGGATGATCGGCAGGCCGAAATTCGTGTAGTCCATCGTGGCGGTGCCGTCGATGGTCACCCAATCGCCGTCCTTTTGCACGGTGTAGGGGAAGGAAATCGCCTTGCTGACACCGTGGATCGTCAGGTTGCCCATGGCGTAATGCTGGCCGCCCTTGTCCCAGGTTTTGGTGAACGTGAAGCTGCCCGCCGGCTTGGCGCCGCCCAGCCATTCGAGCATCTTCTCATCGCGGTCCTTCTCGCCGGTCTTGAGGTTGTCGAAGGTCCACTTCAGCTCGAAGGCCTGGGGCTTCAGCGATGATGCGTCCCCCTGCACATTGGCCGTGTAGTCCTTGAGCGTACCGGTGAAAGAGTGGCCGGTCGCCTTGGCATCGACCTGGATCCGGCTGCGGCCCTTGTCGACCTTCATCGTGGCGGCGTTCGCCCCCGCGCCCAGCATCAGCCCGCAAAGCGCGAGGCCGATCGATTTCTTCATCGCCTTTCCGGCGGAGCGGTGCTTGTTGTCAACAAGCGCCCTACAGGTGGATTTCGTGTTCATCGTCGTTCGGGGTTTTCGGATTCAGTTCAAAAACAAGTCGCCATGAAAGTTCGTTCGCTTCTCCTCCTTCTGCTCGCCCTCTTCGCCCTGCCCTGCCTCGCGGAGCCCTACAAGACCGGGCAGAAAATCGACGCCTTCTCGGCCCAGGACGCGCACAAGAAGGCGTTCACGCTCGATCCCTCCGGCACGCGCTACCTGCTGGTCAGCCACGACATGGACACCGGCAAGGCGGCCAACGCGGCGCTCGACGCCAAGGGCGCCCCCTTCCTGCCCTCGAAGAAGGCCGTTTTCATGGCCAACATCCATGGCATGCCGGGCATCGGCCGCATGTTCGCCCTGCCGAAGATGCGCAAGTATGCCCACCGCATCATCCTCGGCGACGACGCCGGCCTGATGGCCCGCTTCCCGCAGCAGCCGGGGAAGGTCACCGTGCTGAAAATCTCGGGCGGCAAGATCAGCTCGATCCAGTACTGGGATCCGAGCAAGGAAGCCGTCGACGGCTACCTGAAGTGAGCCGGGGGAAGGAAAGTGAAAGGTGATGAGCATGGAATGCGCGAGATTGGAGGCTTGAAACGAGTCGGCTGAAACGCCGCAGGGAGGAACGTCCACCCGGCGGTCGGCCGGGTGAAGCACTCACCTCGTCAGATCCTCATCACGCCGCCCCGCCAAGGCGGAGGGCCGGCGCGCGAGCCATCGCTGCGCGGAAAAAGCGTCCGCCGGGTCGCAGGAGCCGGTGTCACGGGCACCGGTGCCACCGCGGCATCAGCGAGCCGGACCGGCGACGAACCCGCCTCTCTGGTCGCGGCCACCGGTGGCAGTGGCTTGTTTCCCCCGCCGATGGCGAGGTGGTGGTCCTCATGGTCCTGCTCCGATCGGCCGACGGCCAGGTCCTCCAGAAAGGTGTGGTGGCGGAGCAGCACGGCCTTGTCCGGGTGATGCAGCGTCAGCATCAGCCCGCCCTGCTGATCGAAGGAGCAGCGGACCTCATGTCCCCCGCTGCCGGGGAACATGACCAGCACGCCGCCGACGCACGATGGCAGCCAGGCGAGCGCCAGCAGCAGCACGCCGAGCCATCGCAGCACGGCGCCCAGCCCCCCGGCAGCCGGCCGACGGGTCAGGTTCCACACAAGCGAGGCGACAAGGCCGAGCATGCCGAAAAAGCGATCACTCCGCATGACTTTGTTCAACCATCGGACGAGAAATCCGCAAATCCCGGCAGGTAACCGTTCGGTCAGGGAGCGACTTCCCCGCTCCAAGCTCCGCCTCGCGGCATCTGGAGGGGCGTCCCAAGCGGTTGCAGCGAGGATTGGCGAGAGGTCACGACCGGTCAGGGTCGGCCGGGATGATGGTGATGCCGCCGTTTCGCTCGAGGACCGCGAACTGGATCTGATCCATCCGCGAAAGCCCGTGGAGCTCCCTTGCGGCGCGCAGCACGTCATCTTCTCCCACTCCGGCGTGCTCCATGTATCGGTAAATAGGCTTCCCCTCGGCGACGATGACGAGAGGCTGACCCTCGATCCACTTGTCAAGCCGCGGAAAGAGGCGCTTCAGACGCGCCAACCCGAGATCGATCCCGAACAGCGTCCCGATCAGAACAAAGCAGTTCGTGACGGAAAAGTCATCTCCCAGAAGTGCTTGCTGGGTGGTTTCCGCGATGATGAGCAGCAGGACGAAATCAAAGGTCGTCACCTGCCCGAGAGAACGCTTCCCGCTGACTCGGAAAATCACGAACAGGAACGTGTAGACCAATACGGCTCGAAGGGATGCTTCCATGGGCTTGAGCGGTGGATCATTTCAAAAAGGGGGCGGCCTTCATTCCGCCGCCTCAGGGGTAGACCCACTGGGTCCATCGAACCCGATGATCTCGGGTCCCGGCGCTGCCGTGCAGCACACCTGGACGGTGGGGTTTGAGGTCGAACGTCATCGAACACCCGTCGAAGGGCTCGGTGACCTCGAAGTCATAGGTGATGCGGTCGGCATTGACGCTCGCCCGCGCGGGCTCGGGAGTGATCCGCCCGATCAAGTGACGTTCCATGAACCGGCGGTCGATCCACACCCGCACCACTCCGCCCCGCGCTGCGTTCGCCCCCACATGCAGATGCAGCGAATTCGACGTCTGCATGTGCACGCAGCGGAAATACTCCGCCCGGACGAGGTCCGTCTTTTCCCCCGCGAGGCCCCTGCTGAAGAGGCCGGGGCCGAACAGCCCGCACACCGCGGCTACGATGCCGGCCACGATCAGCGCCCGCCCGATACGCTGCAGTTTCCAACTTCGGTGCTGGTGCGCGATATCCTGAGGCACGCCCTCAGGCCACGGCGTGGGCCGGTTCATACGGGAGGTTCTCGCACGTGCCGAGCCAGCGACCGCGCCGCCTTTCGAGGCCGGCGAGGCAGATGCAGCCTCCGCCTCCAAATGCAAGATGCATCCCGGGATGGGCAGATTGCCGCACCTCCCGGATCCACGACACCGCCTGCTTCAGTCCACCCTCCAGCTCTCCCCCACCTTGCCGGTGAAAAAGCCGTCCGTCCCCGTCTCGGCGAGCCGGATCGGCGGTTCGCCTAGCGGCTCGTCGGTCAGGCGGAAGGTGCCCCAGTGCATGCCCACCGCCCGGCGGCACTTGGTTTCCGCAAACACCACGGCCGCCTCCTCGGGAGTCATGTGCACCGGCTCCATGAACCAGCGCGGCGCGTAGGCCCCGATCGGGATCATGCCGAAATCCACCGGCCCCAGCCGCTCGCCGATCACCTTGAACAGGGGGCCGTAACCGCTGTCGCCCGCATGCCACAGCGACGCCCCGCCACCCTCCACCCGCCAGCCGCAGCAGATCCCCCGCCCGCGATCGAAGGGCGTCCTCGCGGTGAAATGCTGGACCGGGGTGGCCGTCACCCGGATGCCCGGAAAAAGCTCGTCGCTGGAGAACCACTCCTGCTCGCGGGTTTTCGGAAAGCCCTTTTTCCGCAGCCAGTCCGCGTGGCCGTCCGGGACCACGAACTCCACCTCCGGACCGATTCTCCGCAGGGTCGGCAGGTCGAGATGATCGTAGTGCGTGTGGGTCAAAAGCACGGCATCGACCCGGCCGATCTCTGCCAGCGGACAAGGCGGCGGCGCCAGGCGCTTCATCGACTTGAAAGGCAGCGGCGCGCAGTGGTCCGAGAAGACCGGATCGATCAAGATCCGCCGCCCGCATCCTTCCAGAAGAAACGCCGCATGCCCGAGCCAGCTCACGCGCCAGCCCGACTCCGGCAGGGCCGCGCGTTTCCACGGAACCACCTCCGCCGGCGTGTCCGGCGCATCGGATTTCGGCTCGTCCGGCCCCATGCCGAGCTTCCAGCGCAAGGCATCCAGCCAACTCGGGGCGCCATCAGTCATGCCACTGTCTCCAAAAGGCTTCCGTTTCCTCCGCCGAGGGCACCAGCTCGACAAGCAGGGTATCGCCCCCGGGGTCGAGCCCGTCGAAGTCGTCCTGAGAAGCGATCCGCAGGTAGCGCATCCCCCACATCCTCGCCCAGCCTTCGAGCGAAATCTCGTGCGGGTTGAGCATCAGTTCGCGGGCCCGTTCGTTCATCGCCGCCAGCCGTGGCACGCGGGAAAAGATCCGCCCGCCGCCGTTGTTCACGACCACCAGCACACGACCTTTTTTCACCACCTGCCCGAGCATCGCCGGGGCCGCCAGGTCATAGAGCGCGGTCAGGTCGCCGACCACGCACCACGCGTCCTCGCGGGCAGCGGTCCAGCCGAGCCAGGTCGAGATCTGACCGTCGATCCCGTTCGCCCCGCGGTTCGCGCGGACCTCGGCGATCGGCTGCTCCCACTGCGCGAACAGGTTCCACTCGCGGACCGGCAGGCTGTTGCCGAGGAACAGGCCGTTGCCCAGCGCCACATAGTGCGAGAGCGTCCGCAGCAAGCCGGGCTCGCTCTCCGGATAAGCTTCGAGCAGCTCGTCGATCTCCGCCGCGGCGCGGGAATTCCTGGAAAGATAGTCGAAGGCATCGCCGGCCTCCTCGATATCGCCCAATGCCCGGATCACGCGGCCGACCGGCCCGACCGTGGTGTGCGACTCACGCGCCAGCCCGGGCCAGCCGCTCGAAGTGATGTTCCAGACCTCCGTGTCCGGCAGGTTTTCAAGGTCGCGCCAGAATCGTCCGCTCGGCACCGCCCCGAGACGCAGGATTTTTCCCGGCGGTTGTTGTTTTAAAATCCGGTCCGGATCGGCGAGCGCCAGCGGCCCCAGCGCCTCGCGCAGCCCGCTGGTCGCCTCGACCACCAGCGGCGCCTTCAGATCGAGCGCGAAATGATAGACGTCCTCCCGATCGTCCGGCTCCAACTCGCCGATCATCACCACCAGCCCGCGATAGAGTTCGTCCTTCAACCAGCGCGCCAACCCGGAGGTCGCCAGCCGCGGCCAGCTCACCTCGTTCTTCAGCGTCTCATGGCTGAGCGTAAACTCGCCGACCTCGAACTCCTCCTCCAGCTCCACGTTCACATGCCACGGCGAGCGGCGATCCCACACGCCCCAGTTCCCGCTGCCGGCGTAGCCGCCGAAAATCCCCGGCTGCACGATGGACTGCGGCGCCCCGCTGTCGCGAAACGCCGCCGGCCGGTCGGCCGTGAGCAGCACCAGCGGCCGGCCCTGGTAGCGCGCCTCGATCGCCGCCGGCAGCAACTCCGCCACCGCCGTGCCGCTGGTGGTCACCACCGCGCAGGGCTCGCCGTGCATCGTCCGTCCCAGCGCGAAAAACCCGGCCGCGCGCTCCTCAAAGTGCCGCCGAAGGGTCACGTGGCCCTTTTCCTCCGCCTGGGCCAGCACCTCGACCAGCACCGCATTGCGCGCCCCCGCGCACATCACGAACTCGCGCACTCCATTCCGGATGCACGCCCGAACCGTTTCCACCGCCGTTTCCCAACTCGTCACGGCGGGACGGTAGCAAGCAGCGCCCCCAAGTGGAGCGCCGATTATGAAATCGGCATCGCCTCGGCTTGGGGGCCTGGAGAGTCTCGATAGGGTGCCTCGAAGCTGCGGGGCACTCTAGCGAGAGATCGCCGACTCCTCCGGCAAGGCCATGCCGATTTCATCATCGGCGCTCCTTTGCTCCTACGCCAGCCACTCCAGGATCGCCTCGGCGCTCTTTTCGGAGATGCCCGGAATGGCGGCAATCTCACCCACGCTCGCCTTGCGGATGCGCGCGACGCTGCCGAACTTCGCCAGCAGGGCCTGCTTGCGTTTCGGCGAGACCGCCGGGCAGTCGTCGAGGGCGCTTTCCTTCATCCGGCGGCGCAGCAGCAACTCGTTGTAGCCGTTGGCGAAACGGTGGGCCTCGTCGCGGATGCGCTGCAAAAGCTTCAGCGCGCCGCGCTCGTGGGAGATCACGATCGGGTCGCTTTTTCCCGGCACGAAGACCTCCTCCCGCTGCTTCGCCAAGCCGATCACCGGCAGCTCGTGCAGCCCGAGCTGCCGCAGCTCCCTGACCGCCGAAGAGAGCTGGCCTTTGCCGCCATCGACGATCACCAGGTCCGGCAGGACGATCCTCGCCCGGCCCTCCTTCGCGAGGCGGCGCTGGATTTCCACCACATCCTCCTGCGATTCCGCCAAATCCGGCGCGGCGTCCGAGTTTTCCTTCAAAATCCGCGCGTACCTTCGCCGGATCACCTCGGCCATCGAAGCGAAGTCGTCCTGCCCGGCGACCGTGCGGATGCGGTAGCGACGGTAGTTCTGGTTGTCCGGCCGGCCCTCGGTGAAGCGCACCATCGAGGCCACGATGTGGTTCGACGAGACGTTCGAGATGTCGAAGCACTCCATCACCCGCGGCGGACCGGCGAGGCCGAGTTCCTCGCCCAGCTCGGCGAGGTCTTCGGTCGGCTTGACGGTCGTCGGCACGCCGCGACCGCGGGTGAACTGGCGGGTCGGATTGAGCGTCTTCTTGAGGTTGTCGAGGACGTCGCGCAACAAGGCCGCCTTTTCGAAATCGAGCCGCTCGGCCGCCTTGCCCATGGCCAGCTCGATCTCGTCGAAGATCTCGCGGCGGCCTTTTCCCGACAGCACCTCGCAGGCCTCGTCGACCCGCTTCATGTAGTCCTCGCGCGTGATGCGGCCGACGCACGGTGCGGTGCAGTTGCGGATCACGTCGGCATTGCAGTGCTTGTAGGCGACCTCATCCGGCTCCCGCGGCCGGCAGACGCGCAGGCCGAATCTGCGGTTCACCCAGGAAAGCGTGGCCCGCAGGGCGCCGGAGTGGGCGAAGGGGCCGAAGTAGCGCGAGCCATCGTCGCGCTTCAGCCGCGTCAACACGAAGCGCGGCCACGGCTCGTTGGGGTCGAGCTTGACCAGGAGGAAGCGTTTGTCATCGCGGAACGACACGTTGTAGCGCGGCCGGTAGTCCTTGATCAGCTTGCCCTCGAGCAGCAGCGCCTCGGCCTCGTTGCGGACGGTGTGGATCTCGAAATCCACGATGGTGTCGATCAGCGCACGCGTTTTCAGGTCGGCCCGGGTTTTCCGCGAGGCCATGAAGTACGACGACACCCGTTTTTTCAGGTCACGCGCCTTGCCGACGTAGATGATCGAGCCCAGCCGGTCCTTCATCAGATAGACCCCGGGCTTGTGCGGCACCTCCCGCAGCTTCGCTTTCAAATCCACCGCCATGCGCGTGCGCCAAGAGACTCGGGGAAACGGCGGGCGGCAAGGGAGTTTGGCGCAGGATACGCGGGATGAGCGGGATGATGTTTTTCGTTTTCAAAAACCCAACTCCCCCATCCGGTCCATCCTTCCCATCAAATCCATCCTGCGACTCTTCCCCGGAAGCCCGCCTCACCCGACATAGCAGAGCCCCGCGATGGCCGCGCTCATGAGATTGGAAAAGGTGCCGGCCATCACCGCGAGCAGGCCGAAGCGGGCGATCTCCGCCCGCCGCGAGGGCGCCATGCCGCCGAGGCCGCCGAGCAGGATGGCGATCGATGACAGGTTGGCGAAACCACACAGCGCGACGGTCACGATCGCCCTCGTGCGACCACTCATCGCGTCCTTCCAGTCGTGGAACTGCACGTAGGCGACGAACTCGTTGAGCACGAGCTTCTGGCCGATCAGCGAGCCGCCCTGCGAGGCCTCTTTCCACGGGATCCCGATCAGCCACGCCACCGGCGAGAACAGCCAGCCGAGGAAGCCTTCCAGACTCCAGTCGTGCTGGCCGAACCAGCCGCCGATGCCGCCGAGGATCAGGTTGATCAGCGCGATCAGGCCGATGAAGGCGAGCAGCATCGCGCCGACGTTCAAGGCCAGCTTCATGCCATCGGACGCGCCGGCCGCGGCAGCGTCGAACACGTTCGCCGGGCGGTCCTCGCTCCAGTCGAGCGCGCCCTCGTGCGGCTCCTCGGTTTCCGGGACCAGTAGCTTCGCAAACAGCAGCCCGCCCGGTGCCGCCATGAACGAGGCCGCGATGAGGTGCTTCAGCTCCGCGCCCAAGCCCGCATAGCCGGCCAACACCGAGCCGGCGACGCTGGCCAGCCCGCCGCACATCACGGCGAAGAGTTCCGACTTGGTCATCCGCTCGATGTAGGGCTTCACCACCAGCGGGGCTTCGGTTTGACCCACGAAAATATTGGCCGCCGCGCTGAGCGACTCGGTCCGGCTGGTGCCGAGCAGTTTTCTCAGGCCACCGCCGAGCACCGCGATGATCCGCTGCATGAGGCCGAGGTGGTAAAGCACCGCGATCAGCGAGGAAAAGAAGATGATCACCGGCAGCACGCGGAAGGCGAACACGAAGCCGATCCCGCCTCCGCCCGTGGCCAGCGAGCCGAAGAGGAACTCGATCCCGGTCTG
The DNA here is from genome assembly GCF_040362925.1 of Haloferula sargassicola. Lineage (NCBI taxonomy): Bacteria > Pseudomonadati > Verrucomicrobiota > Verrucomicrobiia > Verrucomicrobiales > Verrucomicrobiaceae > Haloferula > Haloferula sargassicola. The sequence goes on along the minus strand of NZ_BAABRI010000022.1, from coordinate 62,523 downwards.
CCCCGCCGCGATCACCGCCGCCACCTTTTCCGAGATCCATTCCAACGCCGCCCGCCCCCACGGCACCCGGAAGACCAAAATACCCATCCCCAACTGCAGCGCGAAGGCCAGCCCGACCGTCCGCCAGCGGATCGCCTTGCGCGCCCGCGACATCCCCCATGCGAACCCTAACAAAACCAGCATGCCGAGCACCGCCATATCACCCCGGTCTAGCGGTTCCCGGACCATCCGGCCAGAAACGAGTTCCTGGGGGGATCGCCACAAAACTCACAGGAGTCACAAAATGGAGTGAATCGGAAACCTTGTGCTTTTTGTGTCCTTTGTGGCCATTTCGTTTCCCGTGATCCGCGCCCTGCTCCTCGATGCCGCCGGCACTCTGATCGACCTCGCCGAGCCCGTCGGTGAAGTCTATGCCCGCATTCTTTCCCGCCACGGCATCGAGCTCCCCGCCGCCGAACTCGAGCGGCGCTTCCGCCGCAGCTTCGCGACCCTGCCGCCGCCCGACTTCGCCCGCGCCCCCACCGGCGACGAGGCCGAGCGCGCCTGGTGGCGGAGCTTGGTCGAGACCGCCCTCGACCGACCGCTCGCCGACGACGCCTTCGCGGCGCTCTTCGACCACTACGCGCAGCCCGAGGCATGGACCGTTTTCCCCGAGGTCGCCGAGGTGCTGGAAAGGGCCCGCACGCTCGGCTGGAAGCTGGCGGTCGTCTCGAACTTCGACCGCCGCCTGCACGCCATCCTCGCCGGCCACGGCCTCGCCGGGCATTTCGAGGCGATCATTTCCTCCGCCGACGCCGCTGCGCGGAAACCCGAGCCCGCCATTTTCCACCACGCCCTGCGACAGCTCGGCGTCGCCCCGGAACAGGCCCTGCACGCCGGCGATTCCCTCCCGCTCGATGTCGAAGCCGCCGTCTCCTGCGGCATCCGCGCCATCCACATCGACCGCCCTCTCACCACCCTCCGGGCGGTTTTCGAGGGTTCGTAGCGCGGCCTTCAGGCCGTTACGGTGGTAGGGCTCCCCGGTCCCGGCGGCGAAAAAGGTATTGCCAAAGCCTCCCTGGCTACCTACCCCCTCGGCCCGCCTTCGGGCAGGAACAAAGCGCGGATAGCTCAGTTGGTAGAGCACTCGGCTTTTAACCGATTGGTCCCGGGTTCGAGTCCCGGTCCGCGTACTTCTTTTGACTTACCGTTCCTCGCGGCGACCGAGCGAACCATCTCGTCAAAAACCAAAGCGCTTCTGGTGCAGCCACCGACTCATGGCTCCCGCGAAGTAACGACCATTCGCCGCGAAGAGAAGCAGACGGATGTGAATATTGGATGTCACCTCTTGCTCGTCGCATTCAAACGACGCTACGAAGCCTCCATCGTAGTCAGCGGCAAAGAGGAACCTCCCGACCCAGCGCCAAAGGCGGCTTAAGCAGCCCGGCGATTTCGGAAATTCGGCCGCGGGGGCGCGATTGGAGCTGCTGAGCGATGATCCGACTGCCCGACCACCCGTCCGACCCGGACGACGAGCTACGTCGCCTGGCGATTCCGCTGCACAGCCGGCTTGTGAAGCTTTTCGACTGCCTCGCGATCGTCGCGACGGCCGGCACGGTGGTATCGGCGATCACCCTGTGGCAGGAAGGATCGAAACCCGGCATCCACGGGTGGATCGGGAAGGCCCTGCTCGCCTGCTGCAGCATCGCGGTGACGAGCTGGCTGATTTCCCTCGGAATCTCCACATTTCTCCGCCTGCGGGCGGAGTCCCGCCGTGATCTGAGCTGAGCGCCACGTCGCGGGCGGCGGCGGAGAAACGAAAAGGGCCCCGGCGCTCTCGACTGGGGGGATGGAGAGGGCCGGGGCCTTTCGGGGGAACCGGCTTGGGGGAGCCGGGGGCTGGGGGAGGAGCTTCTCTTGCTCGGCGGGAGAATGTCACTTTTCTGCAATCCCGCAATCCCCGCAAGTGGGGGGACAGCCGGGATGCGTAGATCCCCCGAAGGCGATTCTGAAGGCGCGGGGCGAAAAGCCCGATTGGGACACCACCGGGGGCTTGCGGACTTGGTCCGCAAGCTCACGGTCGTGAATTACGGAAGCTTGCTGTCGGTATGACCTGGGGGGGTGATCCGCAGCGCGAGCCGCCTTTTTTTGGGGCGGCCCTTCCGGTGATTTGCGAGGGGTGCCCGGCTTCTGGGGGAAGCTGGGTGCCCCTTTTTTTTGTGCGGGAGGTTACCCGGCCCCCATCCACCCTTGGGGGCGAATGAACGGGAACCGAGATCCGGACGGGGGATCTCCGGGTCACCCAAACACACGTTGTGACGAACCCGAGTCTGACTGAATCCGCCCCGGGCGCCACTACGCCTTCCGGGACACGCGTTCGCGAGGGAGCCGGGGTTTCACGACGCAGCTCCCGCCCGCCGGTCCGCCTCATGCGCCCGGCAGTTCGTCCGGCCAGATCGCCTTCAACAGCAGGGCCAGCCGGTAGCCGGCCTTCGGCAGCTCGAGCTCGACGATGTCCCGCGCGCGCGCTTCGTAGCCGTCCGGCAGCGTGACGACCCACTCGTAGTGCTCCTCGGGCCGCCGCTCGGTGGCGGGGATCAGGAACCGCTCGTGCAGCTCAATGCCCGCGAAGCACTTCGGGGAAAACGCCAGCGTGTCATCGGCCCATTGTTCCGGCCAGGTCTCGATGGGGCCGGAGGGGTTCCAAGCCGCCTGCACCGGAGACCGTTTCATGAGGGCACCCGGCAGGTCGTCGGTGCCGAGGTGCTCGCCGGCCTTGGCCACGGCGATGACGTCCCAGTAGGCGTGGAGCCGCATGCCTTCGCGATCGCCGAGGTGGAAATCGTTGCCACCGGCATCGTCCTGGCCCTGGCGGCCGGCGATGGGATCGACGAATTCGTTTTCCCCGGAAACGTAGCTGCAGCCGACGTGCAGAGGCTGGTGGAGATCGCCCACGAGATGGGCGACGAGGCGCAGCGCGGTGCGTTTGTCGATGCCCAGCGGGTTGCCGCGCTGGTTGGCGGGCGTGCGCAGGACCTCGATGGCGATCTTGAGCGTTTGGATGATGTCGTCCGGCCGCGTGCCGGCCATGCCCAGGCGGTAGGCTCCCTGCTGGAAGGGCACGTCGCAGTAGTGATAGGTGCCGTGCTGCGGGTGGGCCTCCACGTAGGCCGCACCCTCGGGGTCGAGCGTTTCGACCGGTGCCTTGATGCGGTCGGCCCAGGTGGCGGCGGTGGCCAGGGTCTCGCCCTCCGCCAGCAGCGCACGGGCTTCCGCCAGCGCGCGGGTGCCCTCCAGCTCGCGCTCGGCGATGGCACCGACGGTTTCGTGGCCGAGGTCATCGTACGCAGTGAGCGGGACGGCGAGGAAAAGGAAGGCGGCAAGGGCGCGGAGTTTCATGAAGGACGGCGGGAGCAGAACGAATGCCCGACGGCGGGCCGAACGCAAGGGCCCGGCCCTACGGGAAAAGCCGCAGGCCCGGCGGGCAGCGGGCGCGATTCCGGCTGGCCCGAGCGGCCCGTCCCCGCGAGCCTTGCCGCCATGACGGCCATGATTTCCCCGCCGGTGAGCTGCCGGCCGGCCTCCCAGCCGGAAACGGAGCGCCTGAGGCGGCTGTTCCCGCTCGGCCGGTCGCGAGCGCCGACCTGCTCGGTGGTGGCGGTGGCCGGCAGCGAACAGGCACTCATCGGCCATGCGACGCTGGTCCGCCGCGAGCGCGACAGGGACGATGCCTTCGTCCTGCTTCAGACCCGGGGCGGCGAGGCCGACCTGACGGACCGGCTGCTGGCGGAGGCGATCGTGGTGGCCCGCGCCTGCGGGCTGACCGCGCTATCCACCTTCGACAGCTTCCCCGAGCACGCCGAGGCCGCCGCGCCCTTCCTGCGGGCCGGGTTTTCCGCCGCCGAGTGGATCATCGAAGCCAGCGTCCGCATGGCGGAGGCCGAGGCGCGGGCGCGGCGGGTGCTCGAGCGCTTCCAGCGACGCGGCGGCATCCCGGAGGGCCTGGATTTCACCGACCTGACCCGCCGCGAACTGTGGCCCGCGGTGCGGAAAAAGGTCCACGACGAGCGCTTGATGGATGCCGGCCGGTTCGACGATGCGGTCGCGGGCCGCGGCAGCCAGCCGCTCGATCGGGAATCGTCCGCGATCATCGCCGACGGCTCCGAGCTGCTCGGCATCCACCTGGCCAGCCGGGTGCCGGGCGGGCTCCACATCCCGGTGCGCTGGGTTCATGAAAACCATCGCCACGGCTGGCTCAACGCCGCCCTGATGATCATGACCGGCGACCGTTGCGGCTGCCCGCCCGAGGCTCCCATCTCGCTGGGTTTCCACACCGCCATCCACTCCGAGACGGCTCGCTACGCGCACCGCATGGGAGCGCGGATCACGAGCGTGAAACAAAGGCTCCGCATAACTTTGTGAGCCGGCGTTTCATCTTGTCGAAACATCGGTGGCAGCCTTTGGATCACCGATCTCTTCGATGAAACCGTCCTTCAAGATCCTCGGCCTCCTCGCGGGAGGAACCGCCACCACCGCCTCCGGAGCCGTCATTTCCGCCAACTTCAACGGCGGATTTGTCGTTGATCCGGACCTGGCCAACTCGCCCTCCACGCTGCCGACGATCCCGATCTTCCTGGATCCCCAGGCCGGCGTGGTGGAGGCCTACCTCACGACCGGCAGCCAGTCGAACTACACCCTGACGCCTGCCGACAAGGAGGGTAAAAGCGGCACGACCCCCGGCACCATCGTCACCCAGGCCAATCTGGCCGGCGACGGCTCCACTCTGGTGAGCACCAACGAGCTGATGCTGGGCGCCACCATGGACGGCTCCGTGGCGACCACCGCCTCCCCGGTACCCATCCCCACCAGCCTGACCGGCACGCCACGGTATCTGGGCGTCGAGATCGAGGATGGGGCGGACTCCTACTACGGCTGGGTCGGCTTTGAAATCGGCGCCAATGGCGATGTGTCCGTCCTCAGCGCCGCCTTGGAAACCACGCCCAACACCGCAATCCAGGTCGTGCCGGAGCCTTCGGGCCTCGCCCTGCTGGCGCTCGGATCGGCGGGGCTGGTGTCGCGCCGCCGCCGCCGCGAGCCTGCGTAAGTGGAGCAGCTGCTGTTCATCCACCTTTCCGGCCTCACCGGGGCCGACCTCAGCGCCCGCCTGGACTCAGGCGGGCTTGCTGCGTTCACGCGGCTCGTCGGGGCCGGCGCGGCCGGGCCGCTGCGTCGTGCCGGCGAGCCGGCTGCCGCGGCGACCGCGGTCTCGCTCGGCACCGGTCGCCATGCCGGCGTCCACGGCGTGATGGGCTCGATGGTCCCGGATCCCACCCTGCCCTACCCACGGCTGGCCGGGCGGCACGACCGCCGCTGCCCCTATTTTTGGGAAATCCTGGCCGCCGCCGGGGTGCCCGTACTGGCCGTCAACTGGCCGGCCTCGGCCCGCCAGCCGGGGCTGGACGCGATCCCGCCGGACTTCGCCGACGCCCGGTTCGTCCAGCCGCCCGCGGACTTGGCCGCCCGCTGGCACGAGCTGATCGTCCGGCCCGACGAGATCGACGCCGCCTCCCTGGGCCATTTTCTCCCGCACCCTCCGCAGCCCTTGGTGCTGGCTTCCGAGCTGGCCGCCCAGGCCAGCCGCCACGCCGTCGTCACCTCGGCGCTCGAGTCGGGCGGGTTCCGCGGGATCGCGCTCCACGAGCCGTTCCCGGCCGCCGCCGCGAGGTGCGGGGTGGCCGCGGAAAAAACCTGGGACTACCTCGATCTCCTGCTCGCCCGGCTCCAAGAATTGGCCGGCGGAAACTGGACGCTGGTCATTGCCGCCACACCTCCGCCCGGCGCGGACGGCCACGGTTTCCTGCTCGCCCGCGGACCGGGAATCGCGGCCGATGGCCTGCTGCCCCTGGCCGGCGTGCTCGATCTCGCGCCGAGCCTGCTCACCCGGTTTGGCCTGGCGCCGCTGGCCTCGGACGGCCAACTGATTCGCGGTCTGGTGCCGCCGGCTCTGCCCCGCCAAAGCGCGCCGAGCCCGCCCGCCGCCACCACCCGCCCGGTCGCGACCTTCACCGGCCGCGACCGCACCCTCGGGCTGCTCCGTGCGCTCGAAGGCCTGCCCGCTCCCGACGCACCGGCCACCGACGAATGGCAGCACCGCCGCGGCCTTGCGCTCAAGCTTTCCGGCGACCTGCCGGGCGCCCACCGCGACCTCTCCGATCTCTTCCGGCGGCAGCCCGAACAGCCCGGCCTGTTGCTGGAACTCGTCGAGGTCGAGTTCCACCTCGGCTGGCATCAGCGAGCCGAGGAGCACCTGCGGCTGGCCGACCTGCTGCTGCCGGGCAGCGAGCTGCCAAAGACCCTGCTCGCCCGGCTGTGGGCGGAAACCGGCCGCCGCGACGAAGCGCTGTCCCTCCTCGGTGAACTTCCGCCCCGTCCGGAAAAGCATGCGCTGCTCACCCTGCTCCGCCTCGGCCGGTGGGCCCAGGTGATTTCCTGCGAGGGCGTCCAACCCTGGATGCAGGCCCGCGCCCTGCTCGGCCTGCGCGACTTCCCCGGCGCGGAATCGATGGCCCGCGAAGCACTCGCGCACGATCCCTTCCACGCGCTTTCCCACGAGCTGCTCGGCATCGCCCTCACCCGCCAGGCGCGGACCACGGAAGCCGCCGCGGCCCTGCGGAACGCCATCCACCTCGAGCCCGCCCGCCACACCGCCCGTGTCCGGCTTTTCCGGCTCCTCCGCGATCCGGCCTTGAAGCCCGATGTCCGCCGTCCGCGAATGATGGCCCGCCACCCCGAGCCCCCTCCCCACCCGGCACCGTCGGGGCCGGAGGCTCCCACCTGGCGCCCCGCCGATTGCCAATGCCCCCCGCGGCTCGTCCGGGCTTTGGTCGCCCCTCCCGGCCACCTCCGCGATGGCTGGCGATCCGCTCTGGAAACCGCCGGCCTCCAAGCCGCCCACCGTCCGGATCCCTCACCTTCTGCCGAGGACCTGGCGGCGAACGCGGAATGCATCCAGGTAATCCCGACTCTTGCCGTCGCCGCGTTGCCGCCGATCCACTCCTACCGGCTGCTGCTCGTCCTGCCGGAAAACGCGGGCTCTTTCCTCGCCGAGCACCGTGCCCCGGCAGGTTTGGCTCCCTTTCTCCTCCGCCACTTCGCCGGCCTCCTGCCGCAGCCGCTGCCCGCGAACTTCGAAGTCCTGCAAATCCACGGTCCTCCTGCCGGTGCGGACGCCATCCGGCAGGCCATCGGTTTCCTCACCGGCCGCGATGGCGGCTCGGGGTGGTGATGCGTCCGTCCCGCTCAGGGAAAACGTTTTGCCGTCGCCTTGTCCTCCATCCACACCGTGGATTCCTTCTTCCCCAGCTGGCCGCGGACCACGTAGGTCGCGTTCGCCTTCGGGGTGAAATGGAACTTCGCCGTGGCGTGCTTGGAAACATTGCCGCCCAGGCTGTAGAGCAGGGCCGGCCCGTCCGCCGCGAAGCGATCACCGCCACTGAGCTCGACCTCCAGCGGGCTGCCTGCCGGCACGGTCACCGCCGAGTCCCCCATCATCACCACCGGGCCGCCGCCATACGGTGTCTGCATCGGCGAGGTCAGCACCACTTTGCCATCGATCTTCGCCACCTGGTAGACCGATGACTTGAAGGCATCGTGCGCCTTCCCGGTGTTGACGATGGTCGCCGTGGGCCCCGAGTAGTTCTTGGGGAGCTGATAGTACTGCACGCAGCTCGGGAACACGCTGGCGACCACACCCAGCCCGGCTGAAAGAAAGGCTCTCTTCATCGACATTTCAACGCACTTTCTAACATTAGCCCCAAATGGCAAGAGCCATCTCGATCAATACCGGCTGGTCGCTCGGATAAGCGCGGATTTTCCCAAGCCGGGCCTATCCGCCATCCCGGATTCGTGGCATTTTTCTTCCCCATGAACCGCGAAGATCCCCAGGAGCGCCGCAAGCGCGTGTCGCTCGACTACGCCTCGGCCGTGCGGCGGCCTCCCCACTCGTGCTGCGGCCAGCCGCCCGTGCCGAAGGGCGTGGTGGCCAAGCTGGCCGACTACGATTTCCGCGACATGGCCGGGCTGCCCGCCGAGGCCGTCGCCAACTCGTTCGGCTGCGGCAACCCCCTCGCCTTCTCGTCGGTCGCCGAAGGCCAGGTCGTGCTCGACCTCGGCTCCGGAGCCGGCATCGATCTGCTGTTGGCGGCGAAGAAAGTCGGTCCGAGCGGCCGCGTGATCGGCGTCGACATGACCGAGGCCATGATTTCCAAGGCCCGCGAAAACATCGCCGAAGCCGGCCTGATCAACGCCGAGGTCCGGCAGGGCCTCATCGAGGCGCTGCCGGTCGAGGACGCCAGCGTCGACTGGGTCATCTCGAACTGCGTGATCAACCTTTCGCCCGAGAAGCACCAGGTGTTCGCCGAGATCGCCCGCGTGCTCAGGCCCGGCGGCCACATGCTCGTCTCCGACATCGTGGCCGAACAACTCCCCGCCGAGCTGTCCGGAAACGCGCGGCTCCACTCCTGCTGCCTCGCCGGCGCCATCCCGGAAAACGCCTACCTGGAGGGCCTGCGCGCGGCCGGGCTGGTCGAGGTCGAAGTGCTCGATCGGCTTGTTTACGACCAAGCCCAGATCGAGGCCTTCATCGGCCACGAACTCGTCGATCCCGCCGCCTGCGGCGGCGATGAAACCCAGCTCGCCCGGACCTGGGCCCCGCGACTGGTCGGCAAGATCGCCAGCGCCCGCATCCGCGCGCGCAAGCCGGCTCACTCCGCGATCGCGCCTGCGGTCATCGCGTGATGGCGCATCAAGCAAGCGGCTGCCATGCTCTCAACCGTCAGCAGCGAGATCGCCAAAGGCCCGCCGCCCGGCCGGCCGAAAACGATCACGCCGCGCTTCTAGCACAGCACACACACTAGGGAAAAAACGGGCGGCCCTCCCAGGGCCGCCCCTTTTTACGTCTGCTCGGAGGCGCTTTCCCGCCCCCTGTCATCGCGTGATGTTTCCCCGATCCGCCTGATGGCAGTCTCCCAAGGTCAGCAGCGCGAATGCTGAAGCCCGCCGGGAGCGGGCGAAGGCCATCGCGCGGAAGCACATCACACACACCGTCCCACAGGAAATGGGTGGCCCATGAGTTCCGGGGGGAACTTGAGGGCCGCCCCTTTCTTTGCCGGCGGGATTTTCCTCAGAAGGAAATGCGCGCCGCCGAGTGCCAGATCCAGGCATCGGTGTCGAAGCCGGCCCCGCCCTGGTCCTTCATGATCGCGTATTCGAGACCGTTCAGCCACACCAGCTTGTCCTGGTAGAAGTGGGCGTTGGCACCGAGGTAAAAGGAGTGGAACTCGTCGCCGACGAACAACGGGCTGGTATCGTAGAGCGGGTCGCCGCCGACGCCGAGCGTGCCCACCAGGCCGCCGGGCGCGTCGGTGTCCGCGTAATGGTAGCGGCCGACGAGTTGCAGGCGCTCGGGCAGGATCCAGTAGCTCGGCAGCAGGGTCATGCCCCACGCGTTGAGGTCGCCGTTGGCCAGCAGGAAGTCGCCTTCGAAGCCGAAACGGTCGCCCTCCAGCTCGACGCCCGTGGAGAACAGGTGCCGGAAGGCGGGGTTCGACACCGGCCCTTGTGGACCGTTGACCGCCGTCAGCCCGCCCACATCGTAGCGCGGCAATGAACTGCTCTTCCGGTGGTCCATGTTGTTGATGTAGTCGGCGTGCCAGCGGGTGCGCATCACCCCGCCGCCTTCGATCCGCTCGTCCGCGGTGTAGGCCAACCCGGCGGCGATGAAGCCGTTGCCCTGGAAGCCGGGGAGGTAGCGGTCGTTGTCGCCCGAGAACCAGCCGAGGTGCCATTCCCAGGCATCGATTTTCTGGGAAACGGAAGCGCCCAGCGTGCTGGCCGGCATCAGCATCGAAGTCAGCAGCGAACGATCCGGCGTGAGCAGCTCCTGCGGGTCTTTCGAGCCTTCAATCCCGAAGTGCGGGCGGAACTTTCCATAGTCCACCGCGAAGTCGCGCGGCAGCTCGGTGCGACCCTTGAGGCGCTCGATGCGTTGGAACTCGGAATCGCCGGCGAACTCGCCCACGGCCTCGATCTCGGTGTTGCCGAAGATCTTCATGCGGGTCCCGAGGCGGGCGCGGCGGACGCGGTTGGTGTCGAGGTCGTAGTTGCCGGCGCCCTCGACCTCGGCCTCGCCCCACGCGGCGCCGTATTCGAAGAAGCCCATGATCGCGAGCTGTTGGATCCACGGGTTGGCCTCGTTGTCGTAGAGCACGGCGCGGGACCAGATCGGGTCGAGCACCGGGTTCGGCGTCCACTCCTTCTCCACGAACACGGCGGGCTTTTCCTCCTCGGCCGCAGCCTGCTCACCCTCCGCGAGCGGTGGCAGCGCCACGTCGTCGACCTTCTTGTTGCCCTCGAGGATGTCGAGCGCGTCGTTGGCGGAAGCAACTACGATGCATGCCGTAACACAGGCGAGGATGAGCGGGAGTTTCATGAAAAACAAAGGTTGAGGTTTAAAACCGCAGATGGACGCGGATGAACGCAGATCATGATTTCTGATTGCCTTTCTTCTGCGTCCATCGGCGTTCATCTGCGGTAAAGATTGTATTTTATTGCTTGGCCTTCTCTTTGGCCTCGCGGTCGGCGGCTTCGCGCTCCTCACGCTGGCGCTCGCGGTCGGCGGCGCGGCGGACCTTGCTGACGTAGGACTTCAAGTTGTCGCTCGGCTTCATCTCCCCGGCCTTTTCGAGATAAGGCAAGGCGTCGGTGTACTGCAGCTCGCGCGTCAGGAGCTGGCCCAGCGCGAGGTTGGCCCCGTAGCCGACATCGCCCTCGCGCCCTGCGGCGATCTGAAGGCGGGTCTTGGCCTCGCTGAGGTATTCGCGCTTCTTGTCCTCGTCGTCGGCGTTCTTGGCGAGCGTGTCGTAGTGCTTGCCGAGCTCCAGCAACACCTCGCCGTTGGCGGGATCGCGGGCAAGGAGGTCCTCCAGCAGCGCGCCGACGCGTTCCAGGTTGCCAGCGGCGCGGGCGATCTGGACTTCGATGAGATCCACCTTCACCCGCTCCTCGGCCGAGAGCTCCGATCCGGCCTTGGCACGCACGCGGTCGACATAGGACGCGGCCTTTTCCGGATAGCCGTAGTCGTTGAGGATCTTCGCCGACTTCAGGGCGGTCTCGATGTTAAGGCTGCTGGATTTTTCCAAGGCCGCGAGATAAGCGAACAGCGCCAGCTGCGGCTCGTTCTGGTCCATGTAAAGGTTGCCGAGCAGGTTGAGTTCACTTTCCCCGGCGAGGCCCTTCATGCGCAGGATCTCGAGGTTCACCGCGGCATCCATCTTCCGCTCCTGGGCGAGCAGCGCGTTGGTCTGCTGCAGCCACAGCTGCGGGTCTTCCGGGAACTCCTCGACGAGGTTGCCGAGCAGCGTGGTGGCCTCCTCGTACTTCTCCTGCTGCAGCAGCGCCTGGGCGAGGCCCAGCTTCCAGTCCTTCGAGGCGGGATCGAGGAGATAGGCCTGGCGATACGCGTTCTCGGCGGCCAGCGGCTTCTGCTTGAGCAGGTAGCAGTAGCCGAGCAGGCCGAAGACGCGCGGGTTGCCCTCGCCCAGCGAGATCGCCTCCTGGAAGTGGTTCATCGCCTTGTCATAGTCCTCCTTGGAAATGTAGAGATAGCCGAGGTTGACGTGGGCGCGGCGGAAGTTCGGGAATCGCCGCAGGGCCTCGAGAAAGGCCCGCCGTGCCTCATCGGCGCGGTCGGCGGAGAAGTAGAGGTTTCCGAGCACGAACACCATCGCGGCGCTGATCTCGCGCGGCTGCTTCTCGGGGTCGGTCGGGGCTTCGGTTTCCTTGATGAAACGGACCAGCTCGTCCTCGGCCTCGTTGAACTTCGATTTCTCGAACAGCTCCTGGATTTTCACCAGCACGCGGCTCTCATCGGCGGTGACCTTGGGCTCGATCTCGGAGTTAAATCCATAACTGCCCACGAACTCGCGCACGAACTGCGGGTCGCGGAAAAGATTCGAGGGCGGGATGATCTTTTCGCCGAAGGCAGGCATCGCCACCCCGATCAAGGCAAGCACGCCCAGCCACCATCTGCGTCCATCTGCGTTCATCTGCGGTTTCAAACTCTTCATCGCTTCACTTCAAAGTTGAACGGCACCAGGGCCGTGGCCTGGGTCTTGCGGCCGCCGCTGACGGCGGGACGGAATTTCCATTTGCGCACCGCCTTGAGCGCGGCGTCGTCGAGCTCGCGGTTGCCGGAGGAAGTCCGCACCTTGGCTCCGGCCACCCTGCCATCGGCGGTCACCGTGACGGCCACGATCACCTTGCCGCCGATGCCCTTGCTGAGCAGGCGGCTGGGGTAGACGGGCTGGGACTTGGTCACCGGCTGCGGCGGACTGTCGAGATCGCCGCTGCCGAAAGGATCGTCGCCCCCGCCGAGCGCGAACTTCGGGATCTCCACCACGAAGCCGCCGCCGGTGCCGACCGTGAGGTCGCCGAGGTCGAGCCCGAGGTCGAGGTTGGCCGGCTCGTCGAGCGGTTCCTCGGGCGGAGTCTCCTCGACCTCCTCGGGCGGCTCTTCAAGCTCCACCGAAAAGTCCTCCGGCGGCTCCACCGCCACCTCGGGCATCGGCGCCACGGGAGGGGAGAGCGTTTCCGAAAGGTGCTGGGAAAGCGGGATGGCCACGAACACGGCGAGGGTCGCGATGACGCCCCCGAGGATCGCGAAGATCCCGGTGAAGCGCCCGCGCGGGGGCCGGTAAACGTGGAGCTTCCTCGCCATCTACGATCTATTTAGTAGAAACGGAGATCTTGTCCTTCTGGGCACCGGCCAGCATCGCCTGGCCATGGACGCGCTGGACGGTGCCGTGCGTCGCCTCCTTGTCGCCCTGGATGATGACCGGCATGTCGGGGTTCTCCGCCAGCAGCGGCTTGATCTTCCCGATGATGCCCTGGATGCCGATGCTTTCGCCGCCGTAGAACACCTTGTCGTCCTTGGTCACGGCCAGCAGGATCGAGTTGCTGTCCAGCGCGCTGGCGGCGGCCCCGACGTCCGGCTTGTTCACCTTCACACCCGTTTCCTCCACGAACACGGTGGAAACGATGAAGAAGATGAGCAGGATGAAAATGCAGTCGATCATCGGCGAGAGGTCGATGTGGACCTCGTCGTCGCCTTCGTCGCCAAGGGATTTTCCGAACATAATGGAATCAGGGTTCGCGGTGGAAGCGGGTGGTGAGAATGAGCGATTCGAGCCGGGCGAGCGCGGCCGACACGGCGTCGCGCTTGCTCTTCACGATGAGCGCGATGAACAGGCCGGGCAGGGCGATGGTAAGGCCGGTCTGGGTGGTGATCAGCGCCTCCTGCATGCCCTGCGCGACGGCCTGCATGCCTTGCTGGCCCTTGCCCTGGGCGAGGCCGGCGAACATCGCGAGCATGCCCATCACGGTGCCCAGCAGCCCGGCCAGCGGCGCGGCGGCGGTGAGCGTGTTGACGACCAACAGGCGGCGATCGATGGCGGAGACGACGTTTGCGCGCACCTCGTTCATGCGGCGCTGGACGGTCTTGATGGTGAGCCGCTCGCCGTGGACGACGTAGCGCAGCGCCTCGCCGAGGCGGCCGGGCGCGTGCTCCGGATCCTTCAGCCACTGCGGCCAATCGGCGGACTGCTTGTCGTTCAGATTGCCGCGGGAAACATAGGCCAGGGCGGCAAACGCGGTGGCGTAGAGGATGAAGGCGACGCTGCCGAGCATGTACATGATGCCCCCGCCGGTCAGGAAGGTCTGCAGGGCTTCACGGAAGATCGACCACATGGCTCAAACGGGGTTCGGCACCAGCTCCGGGTCGTCATCGCCCTCGTCCTCGGCTTCCTTGGACGGCTTGGCTTCGGCCTTGCGCTCGAGCTCGGTGGTGCCGTTCATCATCGAGATGGCGACGCCCTCGACCTCGCTGAACTTGCCGCGGGCCAGGCTTTTCATGAGTCCATGGAGGACCAGCACCGGGATGGCGACCACCAGGCCTTCCGCGGTGGTGATGAGCGCCTCGGAGATGCCCTGGGTGAAGGCCTTCTGGTTGCCGGAACCGTAGAGGGCCATCGCCTTGAAGGTCTTGATGATGCCGAGCACGGTGCCCAGCAGGCCCATCAGCGGAGCGGCCGCGGCGGTGAGGCCGAGGAAGGGCAGGAAGCGCTCGAGCTTCGGTTTCACCGAGATCAGCTTTTCGAAAAGGGCCTCTTCCAGCACGCGGCGCTTCTCATAGAAGCGCTCGACGCCGGTGCGGACCAGCTCGCCCGCCAGCCCGCGGACGGAGGCCGCCTTTTTCGCCGCCGCGTCGTGGCGGTGGGCGAGCAGGTCGTCGATGATCTCGTTGACCAGACGGCGGGACGGCACGGGGAAGCGGGTGATTTCCCAAACCTTGAACACGGTCAGGGCGAGCGCCACGAAACCCAATGCCAGAATCGCGTGGCCGACGATGCCGCCCTTTTCCACGGTCTCGCCGATGGATTCCTCGGCGGCCTGCACCTCGATCGCCTTGCCCATGGTCGGGTCCAGCGGGAGGTCACCGGCGCCGTTCCGGATCACTTCGGTCACGGCGCCTTTCGGCACGTCTTCCAGCGCCACCACGGTCGGCAAGGCCGTGCCGCCGGCGGCAAAGGTCGCCACGCCTTCGAAATCGCCGCCGCTTTCCGTCATGTAGACGGACGGGCCGAGGATGAGGAACTTGCCGGAGATCGCCTCGCTTCCGTTCCGCAGGCCTTCGCCTTCGAATCGATGACCCCCGGTCACCGCGGTCAGGCGCTCGATGCCCGCGCGGGCCGCGACGAGTCGCTCGTCGAGCTCCGCCTGCAGGTCGTCGCCGGCGGCGGTCGCCTTGGCGGCGGCATCGTCGAGCCGCTTCTTGTAGAGCTGGTTTTCCGCCGGATGGATGCGGGTCAGGAAGGCATCGCCGTACTGATTGAGGATGCCCACGGTGTAGTTGAAGCCGGCCTCGCGGCCCTCGATCTCGCGCTTCAACGACTCGCGTCGGTTGTGGCGCAGCTCGGCCTCGCGCTCGAGCGTCCGCAACTCGCGGCCCAGCTCGATGGCGTGGTCGTCGAGCTTGTTGATCTGGCGGTAGAGGTCGGTCCGCATCGCGGTGTATTCCGCGCGCGTCTTCTTGAGTTCCGAGCGGGCCTCGTCGAGCTGCTGCTGCTCGGATGCCGACTGGGCCGCGACGACGCCGGTCAGGCCCAGGGTGAGGAGGAAAAGCGGGCGTTTCATGGAAGCTGGATCGGGAGGGTCACGAACTTGGCCTCGGCGTCGCCATTGAGCACATCGACCATTTCCTGGATCTTCGGTGCGAGTTCGTTGTGGGGATCGAAATGCCAGCCCGCCTCGCCCGGCGTGCCGACCAGGGCGTAGTCGCCGGCCTCGTTCACCGCGTAGGCGCAGCCGAGCCCGAAATACACCACCTGCATGTTGAACTTGCGGCCGTCATCGGTGCTGTGGAGCTCTTCGCGCAAATGCACCGCCTGCTGCCACTTCTCGGCCTCGGTCAGCAGGTTCAGCACGTTGTTGAGCCGCTTCGTCTGGCCCTTCTGCGCCTCCTCGCCGGTCAGCGCCGCGTCCTTGCGGACCTGCTCGATGAGCTCCGCCACCCGCGGATCTTCGGCCAGTGGCGGTGGAAAGCCCGGCAGCTGCCCGACCAATGCGGATTCCAGCTCGCGCACCTTGCCGGCCAGCTCCTCGTCGGCCTTCACCAGCGCATCGCGCTTCGCCACCTCCTCGACCGATTCCTGATCGGCGGTCGCCTTTTCCTCGCGGGCCGACTTGAGTCGCGCTTCCAGATCGGAGATCTCGCTGTCCAACGACTCGCGCTGGCCTTCGAGCAGTTCCTTATCGCGCTCCCAGCTCGTTTCCTCGGTCTGGATCTCGCGCATGGTTTCGATCCATTTCCGGACCGATTCCTTGAGTTCTTCCGTGGGCGAAACCTCGGCTTCCTGGCTGTAAACCCGCGCCGCCAGCAGCGACACGAGGACGGTGAAAAGGATGGGAACACGCATGGCTCGGTGCAAAGCGGGCGAATCAAACCTCCCGTTCGCAGCCTTGCCCATGGGTTCGATGTGACGCTTTCGTCAGACACCGCGGCCACCTAACAAACAGGATCGTCACCCGGGAAAGCTCGCGGGAAAAAGAAAAGCCGCCCGGGCCTTGGGACCCGGGCGGCTGGGATGATGCTTACCGAAAAACAAAGCGGGTTTACTCGGCGCCGCTGACTTCGATGCGGTAGAACTCCGCCTCTCCCGTGCCGGTGAAGGTGGCTTCGAGAGCCGGTGCCGGAGTGAAGGTGCTGAGATCTCCGGAGCGATACAGCGGGAGGCTGAGGGTGACCGGTTGGCCATTGCCGCCGCCTTGGACGATCACCTGACCGGCGGTAGTCAGATCGAGGATCTGCGCTTGCGTGAAGATCGAGCTGAACAGGGCGCTATCGTTCGCACCGACGGTAAAACCGAGGGCTTGAAGTTCGGCAGTCATTTCCAGCGTGTCCGAAATTCCGTCGTTGTCGGTATCGGCGAACGGAGGTTCGCCGCCACCCATGGCCGGAGCTTCACCGAGCAGGATGCCCGAATTGCTGAAAGTCGTCCAACCGGCTGCCCAGTTTTCCGAACCGAACGCACCCCGGAAGGTGGTGGCGATTGGAGCACCCGCTTGCAGGCTGGTAGTCCACAGCGGGGAGCCCGAGGCCGGACGCGGATCGAGGGCGAGCAACACGTTGTCCACATCCCTTGAGTAGCTGCGATACATCGGATCCGTTCCGCCGTTCGAGTTGCCGTTGATCGGCGAGCCGGAAGCGTCGAAGAACGTGTTGGCCGCACCAGTGCCGTTGAGGAAGCTCAGGTTGCTGGCGTTGCTGCCGGTGTAGGTGCCTGCTCCAAATCGACCCACCGTGTTGTGGGCGAAGGTCAGACCGGTGCCCGGCCCGTCCGAGGAGGACTCGATCAGGTGCTCACGGTAGTCGTCGAACACCGAGTTATACACCTTGCCCGCAAATCGGTCGTCAATGTAAACGCCGTTGTTACCCTTGTCGTTCCCCACGGGGGCCGTCGTGCCGGCTCCGATGAAGGTCGCATTGTAAATGGTCGGGCTCGAGTTCGCCGTGCTGTCGACGATCGAACCGGTCGTGCCGTCCCACTCGCCGCCGTTGTCGTGGCCGCTGGACGCTCCGTCTTCGGCGAACGGCGTCTGGACCGCGAACCAGAACTGGTGGGTCCCCTTGTGACCTTCGTCGATGTCGAACGAGTCGTCCTGATTGAACGCCATCACGAAGTGGTCGGTGTTGACCGTGCCGCCGAAGAACTCGACGCCGTCGTCTGCGTTGGCGAACACCTCGATGTGGCTGAGCGTGGTGCCGTTGCCGACACCACCCAGGGTCAGTCCGTTGATCTCGTGACCCGCGGCGGCATTGTAAACGTAGCCACCGTGGCGGATGACGCAGTAGGTCATCACCCCACTGTTGTCGGCCGCGTTGTTGCCGCCGTATTCGATCACGTCCGCGCGACCGTCGGTATCAAGGTCGGCCGAAGCACCCGGCTGGAATCCTTCGATGCTGTTCTCAGCGGTGCCGTCGCCCACCCCGCCGATGGTGATCGGCGCGGAGCCCAGAAGCACCACGCCTCCCCAGCGGGCGTAGGTGGTGGAAGTCGGCGCTGCCGCGATGAAGCCATCACCGTCGATATCGACCAGGCTGCTCGCTTCGAGCTCGTCGGTCGTCGTGAAGATGATCGGCTCATCGGCCGTCCCCTGGGCATCGATCTTCGAGCCGCGAGTCACCACGATGGCGCCGAAGGCATCGTCGTCCTTGTTCGGATTTCCTTGATCGTTGAGGACTGAATAGACCTTGGTGCCGGGCTCGATGGTGAGCGTGGCACCGCCCGTCACGAACACCTTGTCGGTCAGGATGTAGATCTTATCCTTCGTCCAGGTGGTGTTGGTGTTGATGGCGTGAACGAGCGTGCCGTAGGGGGTGTTGGTCACGGTTTGCTCCGCGATCACATCCACCTTGACGGTGTCGAGCGAGCGGGCATCGAAGGTGGTCCAACCGGCCATCCAGTTTTCCGCGCCGAATGCCCCGCGGTAGTCGGTCGCGGTCGGGGCGCCCGATTGAAGGGTCGCACCATTCGAAACGAGGAGCGGTGAGGTCGCAGACGGGCGGGGATCAACGTATTCCAGCACGTCATTGACGTCGCGGGCATAGGCAGTGTAGCCAGGGTCGGTGTTGGCATTCGAGTTGCCATTGATCGGGTTGCCGGAAGCGTCGTAGAACGTATTGGCAGCCCCCGTCCCATTCAGGTAGGTCAGATTGCTGCCCGGCGTGCCGCCGCCGAATCGACCCACTGTATTGTGGGCGAAAGTCAGACCGGTGCCCGGCCCGTCCGAGGAGGACTCGATCAGGTGCTCACGGTAGTCGTCGAACACCGAGTTATACACCTTGCCCGCAAATCGGTCGTCAATGTAAACGCCGTTGTTACCCTTGTCGTTCCCCACGGGGGCCGTCGTGCCGGCTCCGATGAAGGTCGCATTGTAAATGGTCGGGCTCGAGTTCGCCGTGCTGTCGACGATCGAACCGGTCGTGCCGTCCCACTCGCCGCCGTTGTCGTGGCCGCTGGACGCTCCGTCTTCGGCGAACGGCGTCTGGACCGCGAACCAGAACTGGTGGGTCCCCTTGTGACCTTCGTCGATGTCGAACGAGTCGTCCTGATTGAACGCCATCACGAAGTGGTCGGTGTTGACCGTGCCGCCGAAGAACTCGACGCCGTCGTCTGCGTTGGCGAACACCTCGATGTGGCTGAGCGTGGTGCCGTTGCCGACACCACCCAGGGTCAGTCCGTTGATCTCGTGACCCGCGGCGGCATTGTAAACGTAGCCACCGTGGCGGATGACGCAGTAGGTCATCACCCCACTGTTGTCGGCCGCGTTGTTGCCGCCGTATTCGATCACGTCCGCGCGACCGTCGGTATCAAGGTCGGCCGAAGCACCCGGCTGGAATCCTTCGATGCTGTTCTCAGCGGTGCCGTCGCCCACCCCGCCGATGGTGATCGGCGCGGAGCCCAGAAGCACCACGCCTCCCCAGCGGGCGTAGGTGGTGGAAGTCGGGGCGTCGGCCACATTGCCGTCGCCATCGACATCGGTCTGAAGCTCGGCTTCGAGTTCGTCGGAGGTGGTGAAAAGAATCGGCTCATCGGCCGTCCCCTGGGCATCGATCTTTGAACCACGAGTCACCACGATGGCGCCGAAGGCATCGTCGTCCTTGATCGGAGTCTCTTGATCGTCGAGGACTGAATAAACCTTGGTCCCGGGCTCGATGGTGAGCGTGGCACCACCCGTCACGAATACCTTGTCGGTGAGAACGTAGACGTTGTTCTTGGTCCAGGTGGTGTTGGTGTTGATGGCGTGGACGAGCGTGCCGTAGGCGGTGTTGGTCACCGTCTGGGTCGCGATCACGTCGATTTGCGCGGCCTGCATCACGCACGGCATGGCGGCCGCGGCGAGAAGTAGCGAATGGCGCGTTCTAAGTTTGAATGCGTGTTTCATTGGTTTGCTGTCTGATTGCGAATCGAACCAGGTGCCAGGGAGTCGTGGGCTACCCTGCCTGTGGCGCGGGTGAAATTGCTCCGGCGATCCCCGGGGCAACCAAGGTTTTCATGTGTCGATCTCGACACCTTCTGAACCCCGACTACACAATTTCGGTTAGTTTACTGCACTGGCTGGCAGGGCTCCGGGGCGATCAAAACTTGCCCTTGAATTCGATATAGGTTTCCCGCCCCGGGCTCTCGGTGGTGTAGGTAAGACCATCGTAGGCGGCGCTGCCGCCCGGCGGTCCGCCACGATATTCGAAATGGCGCTCTACGTCGGTCAGGTTTCTGACCCCGAAGGTGACGGTGCCGGTGAAGGCATCGAATTCGAACTTCCGGGCGACGGTGAGGTCGAGGGTGAGTTGAGGCAGAACCCAGACATCATATTCCTCTGGATCGCTGCGGAGGATGGTGGGGTATTCATCGGTGAAATTTCCCGTCAAATAAACCGCCCACGGCGAATCTTCGGGTGCCCATCCAAGTGTGAGATTGAGGATCTGGCTCGGCTGGAACGGGAACCGGGTCTCCAGCGGCGTGACGACGAGGCCCTGGTTCACCTTGTAGTTGAGCACCGAATTGATGAATGCATAGTTTCCCGTCAGAGAGAAGGGCCCCTGGCTCCACGAACCTTCGACCTCGAAGCCGCTGATCGAACCTGAATCCCCGTTGACATAGGTGTTGCTGTTGATCCCCAGATCGACCCGCTGCACCACCACAATCGGATCGGTGAGATCCTTGTGGAAAGCGGAGACCCTCCCGGACCAATGATCATTAAAGCGCAGATCGGCCGACACGTCGAAGTTGGAAATCCCCGTTTCCGTCAGGTCGGCGTTGCCGCGACGGACGATTCCGGTGTCCTGCGCAATCGATTCGATCGGCAGGAATTCATGAAAAGTCGGTCGGGCCACCGTTCGCGACCAGGCGAGATTGACCGTGTATTTGTCTGGCACGATGTCGATGCCGGCCATCACCGCGGGCATGAGCGCGTTGGTCGTAATCGACCCGAAGCGGGAGGGGTTGTCTTCGGGAAGCCGGGTCAAGGGATCGGCAGCTACGACGTAACTTTTGGTTTCCTGCTCCCATCGCGCACCGAACCCCGCCCGCCACCATTCGTCGAAATAGGTGACGGACGCGTGGGCACCCACCAGCGTCAGGTCGGAATCCACGTTGCGGACCTCGAGCCCGGACCCATTCAAATAGAACGGCGCGTCCGGCAGCACATAAAATGCCCGCGAGGAGCCGCTGCCGGTTCCCGGAACCGCGCCGGTCTGCTCGCTTGCATAGCCATTGTAGTAGTTGATCAGCGCATCCGGGTGATCGGCTAGGTACTGGCCGAGATTCGCATAACCCTCCGGAAGGGGGCTGCCATCGAAAAGGGTAGTCGCATCCATCGGAGAACCCTCGGAGAAAGGAGCGATCTCGGGATGCTCGGTCCACCATGAGCGCAGGCTGCGCTCGATCCATTTTTCCCAGCTCGAGGTGCGCAGCAGGTAAACCCGCCCGGATTGCTCCCGTTCCTTCTGGAGATGGCTGCCCCCGATCGAGAAATCAATCCTGCGGCCATCCTCCTCCTCATCAGTGAGGTAAAGACTCTGGGTCAGGTCGAGCGAGGCTTCCAAAGCCTTTTCCTCGGTGGTCTGCGTTTCACGCGAGGAATCCAAGCTACCAATGCCGTCGTTGACATAGGTGGAATACTGGAGCGTGGAGATCCTGCCCAGCGCCGGGTTGTAGATGATGTTCGGATCGATGGCCGCGGCAGCGGCGATGGCCGGATCCGTGAAATCCAGCATCCCATTTTGAAACGTGCTGGAATGCGGCCTCGACTCGCGGGCCAGAGAGTCGGTGATCGACCACGAGAGCTTCGTGCCGGTGTCGTTCTTATGAGTGCCGCGGAGCTGCTTGAGCTCGGTGTCCCGGATGACCGGATCAATCGTCCAGAACTCCTTGGTGTAGATCGCCGACGCACCGTATCGATCGATCACCGCATCGTTTTTGGCGAAGGCACCAAAAACCCCATCGCCCTCCACCCGGTAGTTCGTACCATGAGTGATATTGTCATCGACGATATGCTTTTTGAAGTAGGTCGCCGAGATCTCATGATTCTCGCCCAAGCGGATTCCTGTTCCGAGATAGACGGACCAATCCAGCTCACGAGTATAACTCTCCTCGTCCCAACTTCGGGCGGGCTCAGTAACTCGGTTTTCCTGCCCCACGGCATTCACTTCATCATGCAGTGAATGCTGGAAGGCGGCGATAACTCCGAGCTCGACTCCGTTGTCAAACTTCTTGCGATCCCCGTAGACGAGCGAAAACGACTGCGACTCCTGTGGTTTTTCCACCGCCGGCATGAACGACTGACTGCGATCCAGCGCCTGCATGTTGCCGGCATGTTGATCCGCCAGTGCCTGTTGCGCCAGGGCCGCCTCAAGCTGGCGCTGCTGCAAAGTAGCGTTGGTAGTGTTGCCGGGGACCACCCGGCGTCCCCCTGCCTTGAACGATGCCGGATCGCCATTGGCGTCGAGATTCCAAAGCAGGCCGTCGGGGATCGACTGATCGACATCTCCCCAGAACCCGAGATCCCGGTTCGGGTGGACCAGCATCCGGTCGCCATGGTTGGAGTTGGTGCCGATCTTGTATTTGAATTCCCCCACCCGCTCGGTCGGAATATTCAGCGAGTTGATCTGGATGGTGCCGCCTCCGAAGTCGCCCGGCAGCTGCGGCCAGTAGGTCTTGTTGACATCGATGCTCTGGATGGCGGTGGTCGGGAAAATGTCGAGCTGCACCGCTTTCCTCGACGGGTCCGCCGACGAGATGGCGGCTCCATTGAAAAGAGTGGTGACGTATCGGTCGGCGAGGCCACGCACCACGGCAAACTTCCCGCCAACGATATTCGCGCCGGCAACCTTGCCTACCGCCCCCGCGGCATCGCTGACCCCGGTCTTGGTGAAATCGTCCTTTGAAATCCCAGAAGAGAGCGTGTTCGAAAGGTTGAGATCCAGATTAAAGTCCCCTTGGCTCGACTCCGTGTATTCCCCCACGATCGACTCTTCCGCGAGCAGGTATTCCCCTTCCTCGGAGTCCTGGGGTTTCACCCGCAGCGCGATGCGAATGTCGGCCGTGGTGCCGTTGCGCAGGGTGGCGGCGGCGGTTCCGGACGAGTAGCCGAGCTTGAGCGCCTCGACCGTCACGTTGCCTTCCGGCAGGTGGGTGATGCGGAATTTCCCCTGGGAGTCGGTCTCGTCCTCACGGCCGGTGCCGCTTACGGAAACGATGGCGCCGGCGATGGGTTCGAGCGTCGTCACGTCGGACACCTCGCCTTCCAGGATCGCGGTGCCGACGCGTTGCTCGATCGGCAGCGGATTCCCGGTCAGGTCGTTTTCGGGCATCGGGTTCTCACCCTCAGGCACCTCGCCCGGTGCCCAGGGTCCTTCCAGATCTTCCTCCAAGGACAGGGCTTCCGAGGTCCTGTTGGAACCGGCGTCCCGCCAAGGACCCGGTGGAGTCGTCCATTTCAGATAAGTCCAACCGGGCGGCTCCGGAGCTTCGGCAGCCATCGCCACGACGGCCCAGGGCAGTCCTGCGGAGGCCGTGGGAAAACGGACGCGCATGCCCCACCCGCGGGACTCTTCCACGCCGTCCATCTGCGGCAGCAAGGCGGCGATCGCGTCCATGTCGTAGACACCCTCATCATCCGGCAGCGCGGTCTCCGCCGCGTGGGCGATCGTCACCGCAAGCAATCCCAAAAGCAGCGCGCGAACCGCAAGGCTCCAGCGACCGGGAATCCCATCGATCGTCATGCGAATGGAGGTGCGGAGTGATTGCATCGGGCGGAAAGCGGCAAGGGCGTAGCCGCCCGGCCGCGATCGATGAAGCCGCCCCATGTGACGCTTCCGTCACCCTTGCCATCAGAGCTTGTGACGGCCCTAAAAGCTCGAACTTCCCAGCTCTATGAAAACATACCCGCTGCTTGGGGGAAAGAGACGAAATCGCCATGTGAAAACAACGGCACGCGATTGGACCTGCCGAAAGGCCGGGAATCGAGGACATGCCGCGAGCCCGTGCATCGGCACTCATGCCGGAGTCGGGCTCCTACTTCACTAACACAGCATCCCAACCAACATGAATCGTCTCGCCACCCGTCGCCAGCTGCTGCTGGCCGCCCTTACCGCCGGCTGCGGCACCCTGCATGCCGGCACGCCCACCTGGTTCACGCCGCTGACCGAATCCGCTCCCGTGTCCTCGCCGAACTCGATGGAGGAACTGACCTCCCCCTGGGTGGTGCCCGCCGGCATCAGCCAGAAAAACGCGGTGAGCCTGCGGGAAGTCGAGGACCAGGTCCTCAGCTACGGCCAGTCGATCGGCCGCGCCGCCAACCTGGGCAGCAGCGCCTCGATGTTCGACATGATGGCCTACGATCCGAGCGGCGAGTTCCTGTTCATTCCCCATGAAACCCAATGGGGTGCCGGGGTCACCCGCTACAGCGTCTACGACAACCACGCGGAAGTGATTTTCCAAGGCGACGGCATGGGCGAGCAAGGCGACTTCTCGAACGATTTCGGCGCATTCGACCCCTGCCGCTTCACTCCCAACGGCACGCTTTTCCTCGCCGAGGAATGGTCGGGCACCGGCCGCGTGCTGGAGGTGCTGAATCCCTTCGCCCCGATCGACCAGGTCCAGACCCGCGTGCTGGAAAGCATCGCCAACGTGTCCCACGAAGGCATCAACTTCTCGAAGCGCTTCAACGACACCATCTACTTCGTCGATGAGAACAACTCGGGCTCGATCTACAAGTTCGTGATGTCCACGCCCGGTGACTACACCGCCGGCCAGACTTTCGTGCTCTCCGTCGATGCCTATGATGGCGTCGCTTCGGAAAACTGGAATTCCACCAGCAACACCGCCGCCTCCCGCACCGGCAACGCCACCTGGGTGCCCCTCACCGATGCCAGCGGCACGCCGCTTCCAGGCATCACCAACCCCTTCACCGATGACTTCTCGCTCACCGGGATCCAGGCCGCCGACCGCGCCGGGCGCACTGCGGCCGATGATGCGGGCGGCACGCCCTTCGGCCGTCCGGAGGACATGGCCGTGGGACGCATCCGCGGTGCCCGTGAGGTGATCTACTTCACCGCCACTTCGGAGAATGCCGTCTACTCGGTGGAAATGGTGGGCTTCGGCCGCAGCGGCGCCCGCGCCAACAAGGCGGTGGTGCGACTCTTCGCCAGCGATACCGACACTCCGAAAAACCTCGGCTTCCCGGCCACCACGGCCACCCTCAACTCCCCGGACAACCTGTCGATGGACGCCCTCGGCAACGTCTACGTCGTCGAGGACGCCCCGAACTCCTCTGCCACCGGCGGCGACATCTGGATGATCCGCGACGTCAACGGCGACGGCGTCGGCGAATCGCTCGACCACTTCATGAGCATCCGCGTCGATGGCTCCGAGGCGACCGGCATGATCTGGAATCCCACCATCCCCACCGAGTTCTCCGTTTGCGTCCAGCACCCGGATAGCACCGACCTCGCCACGGTGCCTGAAGGACTCGGCGACGCCGTGTGGATGTTCAACGTCACCAACATCGAAGACCAACGCTACGTGCAACGCCTGAACCGCGCCCGCACGACCTTCGGCGAATAAGCCCTTTGTTCCTGGCAGGTGCAAACCCGGGGGGACGGGCCGAAGGGTCCGTCCCCCTCTTCTTCGATTTCCGCCCGTTCCCGATGAAATCCTCGCTGCTTTTCACCCTCCTCCTCTCCGTTTTCGTCTCCACCGCCTCCGGCGAAACGCAGGCACGCGCGGTGGTCGAGCATGCCACGCCGGAACGCATGATCGCCGCCCTCAGGGAATCGCGGGGCGTGCTCCCCCCCGTGCCCGACGTCCACCCGAAGCGCGTCATGTTCAACGCCGAGGCGGTCGTGCCGCCGCAATGCTACACCCGCACCGAGGCCCGCTACAATCCGTGCTACGTCTGCCACCAGGATCCGATCGAGGGTCGCGAGAACGTCCTGGCCGATGGCGACCTGCAGCGCGACTACGCCTTCAGCGACACCGGCCTGACCAATCACTGGCGGAACCTCTTCGAGGACCGCTCCGAGCGCGTCGCCGCCGCCAGCGATGAGGAAATCCTCCGCTACATCCGTCAGGACAACTACTCCGAGCTTCCCGGCCGCCTGCGCGAAGCCGGATTCCGGGGCTGGATTCCCGACCTCGACGGGCTCGAGTCCGGAGCGGCCGCCTTCGACGAGCACGGCTTCGCCCGCGATGGGTCGGGCTGGGTGGCATTCAACTACAAACCCCTGCCCTCCACCTTCTGGCCGACCAACGGCTCGACCGACGACGTCATGATCCGGCTCCCCGCCGCCTACCGCACCGACGCCGGCGGAAAGCCCAGCTACGACGTCTACCGTAGCAACCTCGCCATCCTCGAGGCGAAGATCAAGGGCCTCGACCACATTTCCTGCCTGCCGGTCGACGAGCGCTCCCTCGGCACCGACCTCGATGGCGACGGCGTGCTCGGCACCGCCGTCCGCATCACCCGTCTCGACTCCTGGACCGGCGCGGCGGCCGGCGAGTTCATCGACACCCACCTTTACCCGCAGGGCACCGAGTTTCTCCACACCGTGCGCTACGTCGGCATCGGAAACGACGGCGGCATCGGCGTCTCCACCCGCATGAAGGAGGTCCGCTACCTGCGCAAGGCGCGCGCCGCGGTCAAAGCGGTCTATGCCCGCCGCTACCAGGAGGAGGGGTATGAAAAGGACGCCGGCAACCTGCCGAACTACGTGGGCTTGGGAGATTCCGGCATCGACAACCACAGCGGCTGGGCCGTGCAGGGCTTCATCGAGAACGCCGAAGGCCGGCTGCGCGCGCTGACCTTCGAGGAAAACTTCTCGTGCATGAGCTGCCACAACTCGATCGGCTCGACCATCGACAAGACCTTCGCCTTCCCCCGCAAGGTCGATGGCGCGCGCGGTTGGGGATACATCGACCTCAAGGGCATGCCCGACGCCCCCAGCAAGGGCGAAAAAACCGGTGAGATCGCCACCTACCTGGCCCGCGTCGGTGGCGGCAGCGAGTTCCGCAACAACGACGAGATGGAGCGCCGTTGGTTCACCAGCGGCCGACTCGATCGCCAGAAGCTCGCCGGGGCCGAGGACGTCTACGATCTCATCACGCCCTCCCGCGAGCGCGCCCTCGCGCTGAACAAGGCCTACCGCTGCATCGTCGAAGACCAGGACTTCATCTACGGCAAAGACAGTACCATCACCCCGCCGGCGAACGTCTACGAGGCCATCGACAACGACCTGACCCCCACGCTGCCGGACCAGCGGGTTTTCCGCTACAACCTCGTCCTCGACTGGGGCGCGGAATAGGCACCTCCCGCGCGCGGCACCGCCTGGGAGCCGTCATTCGGCCCCCGCGGAGAGGGGCGGCCGTGGCGGGGTGCTTCGAGGCGCTTCCCGAGAGCCATCACCGGATGGCCCGCCTAATCCCGCGGCGTCGCCGCGCCCTCGATCGCGCCGCGCATGAAAAGCTCCACCACCTTGCGCGCCACCGCCTCACGCGCGGCGGGGTCGAGCGTGTCCTCCTTGCCGAGCAGCTGCGGCCAGAAACCGAACTCGCTCAGCATCGCGCCGAACTTCCGCGCCACGGATCGCCAATCACCCTCGCGCACCGCACCGGCCGCCATGGCCTGCTGAACCCAGCGACCCAGGCCGGTTTCGCCGCGCCGCAGTCGGTCGAACTCGCCCTTCGCCAGCTCCGGATTGCGCACGCGCTCGGGCAGGATCACCCGCGTCATGTCCATGAAATCCTCCGAACTCACCAGCTCCAGGTGCCGCATCGCCAGCTCGAACAGCTGGTCGCGGATGCCGCGCTCCGGGTCGTAGGGCATCTCGGTCGCCCCCGCCAGCTGGCTGCACAGCCGCTCGCTGATTTTCTGAAACAGCGCCTCCTTGCTCTCGAAGTGGTTGTAAACCGTCCGCTTGGAAACCTCCGCCCGCGCGGCGATCGCGTCCATTTTCGCCGCCGCATACCCGGCCTCGCTGAACTCGCGCACCGCCGCGTCCAGGATCGCCGCCCGTTTTTCATCACTCCGACTCATTTGCCAAACCGTCTCCGGTGGTGGACCCTGTTCCCAAATCGCAAAAAAGTAAACTCTCCAGTTTACATCCTAATTTCGAAAAGTAAACTCGCCGGTGTAACGGCTCTGCCGCGACGACCTCTTTATGACCTCTCCCTCGCTTTCCCGGACCGC
Source organism: Haloferula sargassicola (assembly GCF_040362925.1). Classification (NCBI taxonomy): domain Bacteria; kingdom Pseudomonadati; phylum Verrucomicrobiota; class Verrucomicrobiia; order Verrucomicrobiales; family Verrucomicrobiaceae; genus Haloferula; species Haloferula sargassicola. The sequence goes on along the minus strand of NZ_BAABRI010000022.1, from coordinate 34,683 downwards.
CCTGGCCGGGCTCCTCCTTGTCGGTGGCGGCGTGATGACCAGCTGCATGGTTGGCCCCGACTACGAGACGCCGCTGACCGAAATGCCGGCCTCCTACCGCTACGATTCCCGCAAGAACGGTCGCGAGGCCGCCCGGCGGGACGATTGGTGGAAGGTTTTCCACGACGGCGGACTCAACCGCCTGATTTCCGACGTCCGCAGCTCGAACCACGACCTGAAGGCCGGCGTGAAGCGGGTCGAGCAGGCGCGGGCGATCGTCCGCCTGGCCGCGGCCGATGCCTATCCGCAGCTCTCGGCCTCGCCCTCCATCAGCCGCAACCGGAGTTCGGATGAAATCGCCATGGGCGGGGGCACCGGCAATCTTTTCTCGGCTCCGCTCAGCGCCAGTTGGGAAATCGACCTTTTCGGCCGCATCCGCCGCGGGGTCCAGGCCGCCGCCGCCGATGCCCAGGCCTCGGAGGAAAGCCTCAACGCCCTGCGCCTGTCACTCGAGGCGGAGGCCGCTTCCGGCTACTTCAACCTGCGCGCGCTCGACCGCCAGATCCAGATCGTCCAGAGCGGCGTGGACAGCCGCCAGGGCTCGCTGCAGCTGGTGAAGGACCGCAACGAGCTGGGCGCGGTGAGTTCGCTCGACGTCTCCCAGGCCGAAGCCCTGCTGGCCTCCAGCGAGGCCGACCTCGCCGGGCTCCGGCGCCAGCGCACCGCGCAGGAGGCCGCGCTGGCCGCGCTCGCCGGGCGGGCCGCCTCGACTTATCACATCGCGGCTGATCCGCTCGACGGCACCCCGCCCTCGGTCCCCGCCGGCCTGCCGGCCGAGCTGCTTCGGGCGCGCCCGGACATCCGCGGCGTCGAACGCCAGCTCGCCGCGGCCAACGAACGGGTCGGCGTGGCCACCGCCGCCTTTTACCCCTCCGTCAGCATCACCGGCTCGCTCGGATTCCAGGCGGCGGACTTTGAAAACCTCTTCAACCACGGCGCCCGCTTCTGGGGGATCAGCCCGCAGGTCTACGTGCCGGTTTTCCAAGGCGGCCGCAACAAGGCGAACCTCGCCCAATCCCAGGCGCGCTACGAGGAGGTGTTGGAGACCTACCAGCAGACCATCCTCGACGCGCTGGCCGAGGTCGAGACCCGGCTCTCCGCCACCCGTCTGCTCGATACCCAGAACGCCGCCCAGGCCCGCGCCGTGAAGGCCTCCGCCCAGGCCCTCTCCACCGCGCGCGAGCAATACAAGGGCGGCACCACCAGCTACCTCAACGTGCTCGATGCCGAACGCACGGCGCTCGATTCCGAACGCCAGCAGGCCCTTCTGCGCGGCTCCGACTACATCAACACGGTCAACCTCATCCGTGCCCTCGGCGGCCGCTGGTGAGGCCTGCTTTCCCCACCTTTTCCTCACTCGTACCATGTCCTCATCTCCTGTCGTTTCCTCCCTGCTGCTCGCCCTCTTCGTGGCATCCTGTTCGAAAAAGGATGACCCGCAGAAGTCGGCACCCCCGCCACCTACGGTGGAGTTCGTACATCCCGTGAGGAAGGACATCATTTCCTGGGACGAATACAACGGCCGCCTCGAGGCCATCGACAGCGTCGAGGTCCGCGCGCGGGTCAGCGGCATGCTGGAGCAGATCCATTTCACCGACGGCCAGAAGGTCGAGGAGGGCGACCTGCTGTTCACGCTCGACCGCGCCCCGTTCGAAGCCGCGCTGAAGGCCGCCGAGGCCCAGCTCGAGCAGGCGCGCGCGTCGGAAAAACTCGCCCAGTCGAATTTCACCCGTGCCCAGAAGTTGCTCGAGCGGAACGCGATCGCCAAGGAGGAGGTCGACATCCGCCAGGGCACGCTGGCCGAGGCCGCAGCCAGCGTGCAGGCCGCCGAGGCGCAGGTGGAGACCGCCCAGCTCAACCTCGGCTACACCGAGGTGCGCTCGCCGATCACCGGCCAGATCTCCGACCGCTACGTGTCCGTCGGCAACCTGATCAGCGGCGGCACCGCGCAGTCGACGCTGCTCACCTCGATCGTTTCCCTGCAGCCGATCTACTGCCGCATCGATGCCGACGAATCGACCGTGCTCAAGTACCTGCGCCTCGACCAGGAGGGCAAGCGCGAGTCCGCCCGCACCCGGCAGGTGCCGGTGGAAATGGCGCTCGATGGCGATGAGGGCTTTCCCCGCAACGGCAAGGTCGACTTCGTCAACAACGCCTTCGACCCCTCCACCGCCACCCTCCGCGCGCGGGCGACTTTTCCCAATGAGGACGGCTTCCTGCTGCCCGGCATGTTCGCCAAGCTCCGCCTGCCCGGGCGCGGCGAATACACCGCCACCCTCGTGCCGGAAGTCGCCATCCAGACCCAGCAGGACCTGACGACGGTGCTCACCGTCGACGGCGAAAACACCGTCCGCGCCCAGCCGGTCACGCTCGGACCGAAGCACGGCGACATGCGCGTCATCGAAAGCGACCTGCCGACCGAGACCCGCGTCATCGTCTCCGGCCTGACCATGGCCCGCCCCGGCGGGAAGGTGAACCCGAAGCCCGCTGAATCCAAGGAAAGCGAAGCCGCCGACACCCGGCAGGAACGCTGATCCCGCGCGCCACGCGATATGAAATTTCCCCAGTTCTTCATCGATCGGCCGATCTTCGCCGCCGTGCTTTCGATCGTGATCATGATCGTCGGCGCGATCTCCTACACGACCCTTCCCGTCGCCCAGTATCCGGAGATCGCCCCGCCGACCATCCAGGTCACCGCCTCCTACCCCGGGGCCAGCCCGGACATCCTCGCCGACACGGTCGCCACGCCACTCGAGCAGGAAATCAACGGCGTCGAGGGCATGCTCTACATGACCTCGTCGTCCACCAGCAACGGCGCCGTCCAGATCACCGTCACCTTCGCCCAGGGCACCGATGTCGACCAGGCCCAGGTGCTGGTGCAAAACCGCGTCGCCCGCGCCGAGCCCAAGCTCCCCGAGCTGGTCCGGCGCACCGGGGTGGTCACGGAAAAGGCCAGCCCCGACCTGCTGCTCGTCGCCCACCTCATCGCCGAGGACGACAACCTCAGCCAGCTCTTCGTCGGCAACTACGCCTTCCTCCGCGTGCGCGACGAGCTGCTGCGGCTCAACGGCGTCGGCAACGTCACGGTCTTCGGCGCCAGCGAATACAGCATGCGCGTCTGGCTCGATCCCCAGAAGCTGGCCGCCCGCGACCTGACCGCCGGCGATGTGCTCAACGCCCTTGGCGAGCAGAACGTCCAGGTCGCCGCCGGCACCATCGGCCAGCAGCCCCTCGACGAACCCGCCGCCTTTGAAATGAGCGTCCGCGCCCAAGGCCGCCTCAAGACCGAAAAAGAGTTCGGCCAGATCATCGTCAAGACCGGCACCGAAGGTCAGGTCGTGCGCCTGGGCGATGTCGCCCGCATCGAGCTCGGCTCCCAGGAGTACGCCCGCGAGAGCTATCTCGACGGCAAGCCCGCCATCGGCATCGGCATCACCCAGAAGCCGGGCTCGAACGCGCTCGAAACCGCTGAGGCGGTGAAACGGAAGCTCGATGAACTGTCGAAGAACTTCCCCGCCGGCCTCACCCACACCATCATCTACAACCCCACGGTGTTCGTGGAGGAGTCGATCAACTCCGTTTACCACACCCTCGCCGAGGCCATCCTGCTGGTGGTGCTGGTGGTGCTCGTCTTCCTGCAGAGCTGGCGCGCCTCGATCATCCCGCTGGTTGCCATCCCGGTCTCGCTCATCGGCGCCCTCGCCGTCATGGCCGCCCTGGGCTTCTCCCTCAACAACCTCACCCTCTTCGGCCTGGTGCTGGCGATCGGCATCGTGGTCGATGACGCCATCGTCGTGGTCGAGGGCGTCGAGCGGCACCTGGAGGAGGGCATGGGCCCGAAACAGGCGACCCGCAAGGCGATGGCGGAGGTCAGCACGGCGCTCGTGTCCATCGCCCTGGTGCTCAGTGCGGTGTTCATCCCCACGGCCTTCATCACCGGCATCTCGGGCCAGTTCTACCAGCAGTTTGCGATCACCATCGCCGCTGCCACCATCATCTCGGCCTTCGTGTCCCTGACCCTGAGTCCGGCCCTGTGCGGCATCCTGCTGCGCGGCCCGGAGGCGAAAAAGGACTGGTTCCAGCGCGGCGTCGACTTCCTGTTCGGCTGGTTTTTCCGCGGCTTCAACCGGGTCTTCGGTCGCATGTCGAATGGCTACGGCGGCTTGATCAAGAGGCTGACCCGCGTGATCACCGTGATGCTGATCCTTTACCTCGGGCTCGTCGGCCTGGGCGTGCTGGCCTTCAAGAAGGTGCCCGGCGGCTTCATCCCGCAGCAGGACCAGGGCTACCTCATCCTCTCGGTCCAGCTCCCGGAATCGGCCTCGATTTCCCGCACCCGGGACATCGTCACCCGCGCCGCCGCCGCCGCGCGGGAGGTCGATGGCGTGGCCCACACGGTGGAAATCGCCGGCTTCTCCGGTGCCACCCGCGCCATCGCCTCAAATGCCGGCGCCGTGTTCATCATCCTCGATCCCTTCGAGCAGCGCGCCGACCTCGGACGCTCCGCGGAAACCATCAGCGGGGAAATCCAGCGCGCGGTGGGCTCCATCACCGGCGCCACCAACGTCGTCATCCAGCCCCCGCCCGTCCGCGGCATCGGCACCGGCGGGGGTTTCAGCCTGATGCTCCAGAACCGGGCCGGCGGCGACTATCAGGACCTCCAACGGGTGACCACCGAGTTCGTCGGCAAGATGAACCAGGACCCGCGCATCGCCCGCGCCTTCTCGACCTTCCGCGCCTCGTCGCCGCAGTTCTTCGCGGATATCGACCGCACCAAGGCCAAGATGCTCGACGTGCCCATGTCGAACATCTTCCAGACCCTGCAGGTCTTCCTCGGCTCGTCGTATGTGAACGACTTCAACCAGTTCGGCCGCACCTACCGGGTCATCGCCCAGGCCGAGTCGGAGTATCGTGACGATGCCAGCGACGTCCGTCTGCTCACCACCCGCAGCACTACGGGAAACATCGTACCTCTGGGATCGCTGGTCGACATGCAGCGCACCGTCGGGCCCGACCGCGTGGTGCGGCACAACCTCTATCCCTCCGCCGACATCACCGGCCAGACCGCGCCCGGCATCAGCTCGGGCGAGGGCCTCAAGGTCGTCGAGGAACTCGCCAAGGACCTGCCCGAGGGCTACAGCTTCGAGTGGATCGACATCGCCTATCAGGAAAAGGCGGCCGGCAACACCGCGGCGATCGTCTTCGCCCTGGCGGTGGTGTTCGTGTTCCTGCTGCTCGCCGCCCAGTATGAAAGCTGGGGCCTGCCGCTGGCCGTCATCCTGATCGTGCCGATGTGTCTTTTCGGCGCCATCGCCGGCGTGATGCTGCGGGACATGGACAACAACATCCTCACCCAGATCGGCTTCGTCGTGCTGATCGGCCTGGCGGCCAAGAACGCCATCCTGATCGTCGAGTTCGCCCGCCAGAAGGAGGACGAAGGCATGGACCGCTTCGAAGCCGCCGTCGAAGCCTGCAAACTCCGCCTTCGCCCCATCCTCATGACCTCCTTCGCCTTCATCCTCGGCGTGCTGCCTCTGGTCATTGCCACCGGCCCGGGGGCGGAAATGCGTCAGGCTCTCGGCACCGCCGTCTTCGCCGGCATGATCGGCGTCACCTTCTTCGGCCTCATCTTCACCCCGGTGTTCTATGTCTTCATCCGGGCATTTGGGGCGAAGAAATCGTCCGAAGCGACCTGACCGGGGGTCCCGGGGCGACGAGCGCTGCCGGGAATTAGGGAGCAGGATGGATTGGATGGATGGGATGGTGTTTTAGAATTTGGGCTCCGTGGCCCAACTGTGCTACATTTCCGCCATGAAAGATGCCGTGGTGAGAGCGAGGGTAGCCTCGGACCTGAAAAAGGAAGCGGAAGACATTCTTGACGGTCTCGGTCTGACCTCCGCTGACGCGATTCGGATGCTCCTCACTCAGATACGTTTGAGGAGGGGCCTGCCTTTTCCCGTCACCCTTCCCACCGACAATGACGACCTGCTGGTCGGCGGGGCGATGAGACAGGCAGCGATGGAGCTGTAGGAGGGAGTGTCACGCTTTGATTTCGGCCATCCGAAGCGACCTGACCGGGGGTCCCGGGGCGACGAGCGCTGCCGGGAATTTCGGAGCAGGATGGATTGGATGGGGGGATGGATGGGATGGTATTTTAGAATTTGGGCTCCGTGGCCCAGCTGTGCGACATCCCGCCCCCCGGCCGTACCGATCGCGTCTCCGGCCGTACCGATCGTTTCTCCGGCCGTACCGATCGCGTCTCCGGGCGTACCGATCGAATCTGCGACCGTACCGACCGCGTCTCCGACCGTACCGACCGCTTCTCCGACCGTACCTATCGCGTCTCCGACCGTACCGACCGCATCTCCGGCCGTACCGACCGCTTCTCCGACCGTACCGATCGCGTCTCCGGCCGTACCGATCGTGTCTCCGGCCGAGGGCCTAAATGGGCAGGCCCTCGGCACCGCCGTCTTCGCCGGCATGATCGGCGTCACCTTCTTCGGCCTCATCTTCACCTGGCGTTCGATGTCTTCATCCGGTTGTTTGGAGCGAGGAAGAGTAAGGAAAATGCGGGCACGGCGGCATCGGGGCGGCGGGCATCGACCGCCGGGCAGGGCCACCGCAGTCCACCTCCTCCTTCCGGATGCTCCGAGGCCCTCACGACCCGCGACCCAGCGACCTCCAGTCCAACCCTGATTTCACGCTGGCACCCGCCCACCCGTGCCACACCTGCTCGCTGAATGATGCCGTCGTCAGAGCGCGAATCCCCTCGGACCTGAATGGCACGGGACTCAAGCGATTTCGGTGGTTTTTCATGACCCCGGGGCTCTGGACCTTAGGCGGGGGCGTAAGGAAAGCGTCCCATCATCAACCAAGCCCGGAAGCGGTGGCGGAAACCGTGGCCAATACACCCCTTTCCGATGCCCCTGCCGGGGCTGAATCCCCTTGGGCATCGGAGCCCGCTGGTTGTCACCACCGGCTCATTTCCCAAATCCCTCCGGACGGGAGAAGCCCGATCGGAGCTTCACCTCGTGCCATTCCCCTCGGACCTTAAGAAAGAAGCGAAAGACATCCTCGAAGATCCCGGCCTCACGACCACCGAAGCGATCCGGATGTTCCTTTCGCAAGTGCGCCTGAGGAAGGGCCTGCCATTTCCGTCACCGCCCACCGATCACGATGATCTCTTGACGGACCACTCGAAGAGACAGGCAGCCCTCGACTCCGTTTACGATGACCCACCCCATCCGATCGCCAGAATGCGCCAGGCCCTCGGCACCGCCGTCTTCGCCGTTGGGATCGGCGTCACCTTCTTCAGCCTCATCTTCATCAGGTGGAGAGCTTCTGCCGGTGGGATCGCCCGGACACCGGGAGAGTCCGAGCCGGCGAAGTCGCTGACGATACCTGCAGGAGCGCTGCCGTGCGACCTCGGAATCGAGGGATGCTCACGGCAAGCTTGAATTGCCGAAACGGGACGGGAGGGAGGGCCTGGGCTCGTGGGGCATGCCCATGCCGATTTCATCATCGGCGCTCCTTCGCCTCCGGCGATCTCCCATCCATCATCTGCCATCTACGATCCCCGCCGCAGGCGGAAGCGGCTGCGCATTTCTGCTTCGCAGACCGCCCTCTAACCATCCATCCTCCCGGCAAATGGACGCCTCCACCTACGAAAAGCTCGGCTCGTTCTACCTCGGGAAAACCTACGACCTCGACGCGGCCAAGCCGACCGACGAACTCGTGCTCTATGACTCGAAGGACCTCGTCACCCACGGCGTCGTCCTCGGCATGACGGGCTCGGGCAAGACCGGCCTTTGCATGGCGCTGCTGGAGGAAGCCGCGCTCGACCACATCCCGGCGATCGTCATCGATCCCAAGGGCGACATCGCCAACCTCCTGCTCAACTTCCCCGACCTCAAGGGCTCGGATTTCCGCCCGTGGATCAACGAGGACGACGCCACCCGCAAGGGCGTCACGCCCGATGAGTTCGCGGAAAAAACCGCCGGCATGTGGAAGAACGGCCTGGCTGATTGGGGGCAGTCGCCCGAGCGCGTGAAGACGCTGCGCGACAGCGTGGACGTGAACATTTTCACCCCCGGCTCGAACGCCGGCATCCCGGTCTCGATCCTCGCCTCGCTGGCCGCGCCGCCTTTCGAGGTGGTCGATGACGGCGAACTCTTCGGCGAGCGCATCGAGTCGACCGTCGCCTCGCTGCTGTCGCTGGTGGGCGTCGATGCCGACCCGATCCAGTCGCCCGAGGCCATCCTGCTGGCGAACGTTTTCAGCCACGAGTGGAAGGCCGGTCGCGACCTCTCGCTGGAAACGCTGATCCGCCACCTGCAGAAGCCGCCCTTCGACAAGATCGGCGTGCTCGATCTGGAGAGCTTCATTTCCACCAAGGACCGGCAGGAGCTGGCGCTGAAATTCAACGCCATGCTCGCCTCGCCCGGCTTCCAGACCTGGCTCGAGGGGCCGGCGCTCGACATCGCGAAAATGATGCACGCGCCCGACGGCAAGCCGCGCATCTCGATCTTCAGCATCGCGCACCTCTCGGACAGCGAGCGGATGTTTTTCGTGAGCCTGCTGCTCAACCAGATGCTCGGCTGGATGCGCCAGCAGAGCGGCACCACCTCGCTGCGCGCGCTGCTCTACATGGATGAAATCTACGGCTACCTGCCGCCGACGGCCAACCCGCCGAGCAAGAAGCCGATGATGACGATGCTCAAGCAGGCCCGCGCCTTCGGCCTCGGCTGCCTGCTCGCCACGCAGAACCCGGTCGACCTCGACTACAAGGCGCTGTCGAACATCGGCACCTGGTTCCTCGGCCGCCTGCAGACCGAGCGCGACAAGCTGCGCGTGCTCGACGGCCTCGAGGGTGCCGCCGCGTCACAGAACTCGAAGTTCAACCGCGCCGCGATGGAGACGCTCCTCTCCGGCCTCGGCAACCGCGTTTTCCTGCTCAACAACGTCCACGAGGATGGCCCTGTGCTGTTCCACGTGCGCTGGGTCATGAGCTACCTCGCCGGCCCGCTGACCCGCGGCTCGATCAAAAAGCTCATGGACCCGAAGCGCGACACCTTCGGAAACGGGAGTGGCTGCGCCGGCCCGGCGCAGGCCGTCGCGGGGCCGGCCCGGTCCCCCTCTTCCAACCCCATGTCCATGGGCCCGCCGACTTCCGTCCCTCCGCCGTCCGCCCGACCCATCGTCGGCCCCGGCGTGCTCGAGCACTTCGCGCCGGTCGCTGGCTCCACCCGCGACGTCACTTACCAGCCGCACCTTCTCCGCGTCGGCACCGTCCGTTTTTCCTCCACCAAGGCCGGCATCGACGCCTCCCGCACCGTGCGCAAGGTCAACCCGGTCACCGCCACCGGCATCGACTGGGACCACGAAGTCCCGCCGCCGCTTAAGCCCGAGGAGCTCGGCAACGCCCCGACCGAGGGTGCCGGCTTCGGCGAGCTGCCGGGCTTCGCGATGAACGCCGACAACTACAAGGCCGTGGACAAGGAGTTCGCCGACTGGCTCTACGACCACGAGCGGGCCGACATCTTTTGCTGCAAGGAGCTCAAGGAATACTCGCAGCTCGGCGAGTCCGAGGCCGACTTCCGCGCCCGCCTTTCCCACGCCGCCCGCGAGGCCCGCGATGAGGCCGTGGAAAAACTCCGCGACAAGGCCGAGGCCAAGCTCAAGACCCTGGAGAACCGCCTGCGCACCGCGGAAGCGAGCCTGGAGCGGGAAAAGGGCCAGGCCACCTCGGCCAAGCTCGAGGCCGGCATGAGCATCGTCGGCTCCCTGCTCGGCGGCATCCTCGGCGGTCGCCGTCGCAGCGCCCGCACCTCCGTTTCCCGCGCCGGCCGTGCCTTCCAGCAGCACCGTGATGTCAACCTGGCCGAAGACAAGGTCGAGGCGGTCGAGGCCGACATGGAGGAGCTGAAAAAAGACCTCGAAGCCGACATCGCCGAGCTCGACCGCGGCTACGACCCCAGCGCCCTCGATCTCGACACCGAAACGCTCAAGCCCACCCGCGCCAACGTTCAGGTCGACCGCATCGCGCTACTATGGCTGCCGTATGACGACCGCGGAAATCCGGCGTGGTAAGCTGGAGCGCCGATTGTGAAATCGGCATCGCCTGTTCACCCTCGTGGCATCACCCTCGATAGACAGCCGCCAAGCTTCTCCTTCGCGGGACACTCAGGCGACGCTCCATCCGATCATCTCCCTCCCACTCGAAAGCCCCTGCGAAGCCGCCTATCGAAAGCCCGTCCAGCCCGTCAGCCGAGGCGAAGCCGATTTCACAATCGGCGTTCCTGCCCGCCCCGCCAGCTCGGCCTGCCCGCTCTGATGTTCCGAATGTCACCCCCGCGAGCGGGACATTCTCCCTACTTCTGAAGCGTCAGGCCGTAGGAGAATCGGTCCGCGCGATAGAAGTTCAGGTTGTACTCGATCTCCTTCCTCGCGGGGTCGCGCACGATCCGGCGGCGGACCAAAACGGCGCTCCCGGGGTCGCAGGCGAGCTTTCCTGCCAGAGCCTTGTCCGCCAAGGCCGCCGAGATTTCCTCCTCCGAAGAGTCCGCCGCCAGGCCGGATTGGGCATGCACGAGCTGATAGAGCGGCTTGGAAAAGTCGTCAGCCGCTTGAAGTCCGGTCCGGGGATGAAACCAGGAAATCGAATACACCGCGGGAACGTCATCATATCCCCGGACCCGCTCCATTTTGAGCACCCGGCCCTCACGCTGGGTCTTCGTCAGCCGCAGCACGCGGGCGACCTCATCGGGCGCCGGCAGGAATTCGGCGGTCAGGGAGAACACCACGACCTCGATGCCCTTTTGCTTCATCTCCCGGCTGAAGCTCGGCCAGCTTTTCAGACTCGTCCTCAAGGGCTGGTTGACATAGCGGGTGCCGTGGCCTGCCTTCCTTTCGAGCACGCCCTCCTGCACCATGCGTGAAATCGCCGCACGCACGGTGTTGCGGCTCACCTCGAGTTGCTCGGCGATTCTCGCCTCCGGCGGAAGCAACGCTCCCTCCCGATACTTCGGCTGTTTGAGCATCTCGCGCAGCAAGGTTTCCACCTGGGCATGCAGGGGAACCGGGCTGCCGTGATCAATTTTCATCGAAGGAATGAGTTCACACGGAGCAGGGTCCGCCGAGTGAAATCCGCTGTCGATTCATGAAAAACTCACGAGCCCAGCGCTCCCTCGATCTCTTCGAGCGAGCGACCCTTGGGCTCCGGCATGAAAACCAGGACCACGAGGAACTGGATCGCCATCATCACCCCGAAGATCAGAAACACGCAGCCGCCCCAGGTCGAGATGACCACGGGAAACGCCGTACTTACCAGAATGGCCAGCCCCCACAGGACGAAGCAGGCGGCGGAGGAACCGGTGGCGCGGATCGCGTTCGGCAGCAGCTCGTTGATGCACACCCAGATCACGGCTCCCTGGGAGTAGGCATGGGAGCCCACGATCCCGGCGGCGGCGAGCACCGCCAGCCATCCGCCGCTGCCGGTGAGGAACACCCAGGCGGCGAGGCAGTGCGAGAGGATGAAGGTGGCCGAGCCGATCAGCAGCAGCGGGCGACGGCCGATGCGGTCGATCAGCGCCATGCCAAGGAGGGTGAAGACGAGATTCACCGCACCAATAACGGCCGACTGCTTGAAGGCATCGGTTTCAGCGAAGCCGGCCATGCGGAAGATATCGGTGATGTAGTAGAGAATGGCGTTGATGCCATCGAGTTGGTTGAAGGCGGCGAGCGCGAAAACGAGGAGCAAGGGCTTGAGGTAGCGACGCTGGAAGAGGGATTCGCGAGTCGTCCTGCCGACCTCGAACGAAGCCCGGATGCGGGCGACTTCGCCCTCGGCATCGGGATGCCCCAGCCGTTTGAGTGTGGCGAGCGCTTCGTCGTGGCGTCCTCGGTGCGCCAGCCAGCGCGGGCTTTCGGGGATGGGCAACACGGTCAGCAGGAACAGCACGGCGGGCAAGGCTTCGGCACCGAACATCCAGCGCCACGCCGCGGCTTCGGGCGCGAGCCCGATCCACCCGGCGATGAGGTAATTGGAAACCAGCGCCGCCAGGATGCCTGCCACGATGTTCAACTGGCTCACCGCCACCAGCAGTCCGCGGCGCGCGGGCGGCGTGATTTCCGTGATGTACATCGGCGAGACCACCGACGATCCGCCAACCGCCAGACCGCCGATAAAACGGAACACCATCAGCGAGCTGAGATCCCACGCCGCGGCGCAGCCGAGCACCGACACAAGATAGAGCACCGCCAGGACCAACAGGGTCTTCACCCGACCGAAGCGCTCGCAGGGTTTTCCCACCGCTGCCGCGCCGGCCACGGCCCCGAAGAGCGCGGACGAAACCGCGAAGCCGAGCTGGGATTCGCTGAGCGAAAACACCTCCCGCAGCGAAGAGGTCGTGCCCGCGATGACCGCGGTATCGAAGCCGAACAGGAACGAGCCGATCGACGAGGCCAACGCGCTGGTCAGCAACAGGCGGCTCATGGGTGCGCCGTGCGATGAGGGAGTGGACATGGGTTTTTTCAGGAAAGGGTCACGCGCGGACGAAGGCCTTGAGCGTGGCGCAGGTGGAGCCCTCCGACTCGCCGCAGGGACGGATGGTGTAGGGTCCCACGCAGGCCGGCACGATGAAGGTCTCGGCGTAATGAACGACGAAGGGCTCGAACGCGCCGGTCGGGCCCTCGACCACGGCCTCGCGGCCTTCGATGAGATTGAGGACGTTCACCCCGCCGCCGGTGTGATGCTCGACAGGGCCGGTGAACCAGTGACGACGCGTTTCGATGAACTCGAGTTCGTGGAGTCCCGTCCGCTCCTCGCGCCATCCGTCGCCGGTGCCCAGCTCGGTGACGGCGTTGACCAGTTCCCGCCCCACCCACTTCTCCCGCCGCTCCCAGGCGATGTTGGTTTTTCCGCGTTCGACATTGATCGGCCGCGGCTGGCCATCGAGCCCGAGGCGGCCCCAGTCCCAGAGCTTGAACGTGAAGATGTTCGGCGTGGCGCTGATTTCCAGCACCAGCGTGCCGGCTCCGGAGCAATGGCAGGTGCCGGCGGGGATGAGATAGTGATCGTGCGTCTTCGCCGGCCACTGGCAGACGAATTTCTCGTCGTCGAATGGCACGCCCTGCGACTGCGCGGCTTCGAGAGCGGCGATCATTTCCTCCGGCACGACGTCTTCCTTCAATCCGAGATAGATCGACGAGCCCTCCTCCACCGCGAGCAGATAGTACGATTCATCCTGCGTGTAGGAGATGCCGAAGTGGCGCTGGACGTAGTCGGTGAAAGGATGGACCTGGAACGACAGATTCCCGCCTCCGACGGTATCGAGCAGGTCGAAGCGGATCGGAAAGCTCAGCCCGAAGCGCGAGTGGACGCGGGGTCCGAGGAGCCTCACGGGATCGTGAAGCACGACGTTCATCGACGGCAGCTCGACGACCGTTTCGCCAAAGCGGAACAGGATGCTGTTTTCCTCCAGCACGCAGTCAAAGCACCAGCCGTAGTTCGGCGCGTCCTCGGGCAAGGCCATGACGCGCTTCATCCACTGGCCTCCCCACGGTGCGGGATCGAAGAAGGGAACCACGCGAAACGGCCGGGCGAGCGCGGTCTCGCAGGCCTTCGCGGCGGCCTCGCGGGTGATGAGCTTGGGTTCGCCGCGCACGCAGGTATCAAGCAGGAAATCGATCTGCCGCAGGCCGAGCTTGAGGCGATCACACACCGGCCAGTCGTTGAAGAACGCGCGCTTGTACTGGAGGTTCCACTTCAGTTCGCCGTTGTTGGTACCGAGGTTCGACATCTCGTTGCGGCGCATGCGCCCCTGCGCTTCCCAGCGTGGCATCTCGGCGTAAACGACAAGGTCTCCCGTCGCCACGAGGCTCGCTCCGGGGCCGATCACCACCGCGGGTCCGCCGCTGACAGCATCGATCTCTTTTCGGAGGACGGCCGTTTTTTCCGGCGACAGGAAATCCTCCATCCGCAACGCCGAGAGCGAGCCGAAAAGCGGATCGCCGTGACCGAGGAAGGGCTCCACCTTCCGCTCGATCTCCTCCGGGTGGTGGAAAGCCCGCTGCGTTTCGAAAACCGTGGCCGCGGGAAGATGCTTGCCGACCGCCGCCACGATTTCCCCGACATCGACCCCGACGTAGCACTCAATGACCATCACGCCGTCGCCGCTTTGGTCGGCCAGCACTTCCACTACCTCTGGCCAGCCGCTCCAGCACTGGTCGTCCATGCCGCCCACCTTCACTTCGGGGTACTTGTCGTAGTTGGATCGGGTCATGGACCAAACGACTGAAACAAAAATGAGTGGTTGAGAAGTCAAATGTTCGGACATTTATTACCGCTCTTTCAAACGAGAACGACACCTTCTTTCAGAATCCAGCTCAAATGTTCGGACAAACTTTCTTGACGCTTGTTTTGTTCCTTCTTTGGCTTCGGCCATGCATCGCGCTCCGCTCCTGGGTCTGTCGCTGCTCCTGCTGGCTCAGTCTGGCCCTGGTGCCGACGATCCGCTCGCCTACGTCGATCCCGAGATCGGAACCGCGCACAGCCGCTGGTTTTTCTACACGCCGGCCGCCGTGCCTTACGGGATGGCGAAGCTGGCGCCTTCGACCAACGGCCACGAAGGCAACCCGTCGGGATGGGAAGCGGTCGGCTACGACGCGCGTCACGAGTCCATCGCGGGATTCGTGCATTCCCACGAGTGGCAGATCGGCGGCGTGTGTTTCATGCCGACCACGGGCGAGCTGCAAACAAGTCCCGGCGACCTCAGTGACCCGGCCAGCGGCTATCGGTCCCGGTTCAAGCGCGAAAAGCAGATCTCCCAGGCCGGGTTTTATCAGGTGCATCTCGATGACTACGGGATCACCGCCGAGCTGACGGCGACGAAACGCGTGGGCTTTCACCGCTACACCTTCCCGGCCTCAGACTCGGCCCACATCCTTCTGGATATCGGAAACAAACAGGGCGAAAGCAGCGAGGTCACCGCGGCATCGGTGCGCATGGTGGACGACCTCCATTTCGAAGGCTTCGTCCGCACCTATCCGAAGTATGTCGAGCGCTACGATCCGCAGGGAAGCGTGACGATGTACTTCCACGGCGTGCTCGACAAGAAACCGGCGGGCGTCACGGCCTTCAATCATAAGGGCGTCTTCGAGGGGAAAAAATCGATTGATGGGAAGGGTGCCGGCCTCGCCCTGAACTATGCGACGAAGGAGGGCGAAAAGATCGGCATCAAGGTCGGCCTCTCCTACACCTCCATCGCCGCGGCCAAGGCGAACCTCCAGGCCGAGGCCGCTTCGCTTTCCTTCGATGAGGCGAAAGCCGCGGCTCAGAACGAATGGCGGAAGGCCTTCGGGCGCATCGCCATCGAAGATGAAAGCGTTTCCAACAAGACGAAGTTCTATACCGGTCTGTTTCACGCCCTGCTCGGGCGGGGAGTCGCGTGCGATGTAAGCGGCGATTACCCGAAATTCGACGGCAGCACCGGGCATTTCCCGGAAGGCGCGGACGATCCGAAGCGCCAGTTCATCAACA
Source organism: Haloferula sargassicola (assembly GCF_040362925.1). NCBI lineage: Bacteria > Pseudomonadati > Verrucomicrobiota > Verrucomicrobiia > Verrucomicrobiales > Verrucomicrobiaceae > Haloferula > Haloferula sargassicola. Next base: position 19,106 of record NZ_BAABRI010000022.1, on the reverse strand, counting down.
GCGATGCGATCTGGGGAGGCTACTGGAATCTCACACAACTGTGGGCGCTGAGTTATCCCGAATGGTATTCCAGTTTCGTCCACACCCAGATGACGATCTACCGCGACCGCGGGTGGTTCGCAGATGGCTTCGCCAACAGCGCCTATGCGTCCGGTGTCGGAACCAACATGGTCGGCCTCGCCATCGCCGGTGCTTACCAGACGGGCATCCTGGAGGGCGACATGGAGCCGGTCTATGAAGCAGTGCGAAAGAACGAACTCGGCTGGAAGGATCGACCCGTGGGGGCTGGCAAGGCGGACGTGAAGGCCTTCGTGGAGCGGGGATACGTGCCGTTCCATCCCGAGGATCGCACCGATCCCGAGGGCTCGAATTTCGCCTCCTCGCACACACTGGAGTATAGCTTCAGTGCCCACGCCGCCGCCCAGATGGCGCTCGATCTCGGAAAAAATGACGACCATGACGAGCTGAGCCGGCTGGCCAAGGGATGGCGCCATCTTTTCAACCCGGAGAACCGCTACATCCAGCCGAAGACCGCGGACGGTAATTTCATTGATCGCTTCAACCCGCAAGAGGCTTGGCGTGGATTCCAGGAGGGAAATGCCGTCCAGTATTCGTTCTTCGTGCCGCATCAGCCCGTCGCGCTGATCGAGGCGATCGGGCGGGACGAATTCAACCAGCGTCTCAACAGGATCTTCGAGGTTTCCGAAAAGGATGACTTCAGCGGAGGCCAGACGATCGATGCCTTCGCCGGCGTGCAATCGCTCTACAACCACGGCAACCAACCCTGCCTGCACATCTCCTGGCTGTTCAACTTTTCCGGCAAGCCGTGGCTTACCCAGAAGTGGACCCGTCGGATCTGCGACCGTTTTTACGGCACCGATCCCGTCCACGGCTACGGTCGCGGCCAGGACGAAGACCAAGGGCAGCTCGGCGCGTGGTTCGTCATGGCCTCGCTGGGGATCTTCGATGTGAAAGGCCTCACGGACAGCCGCCCGATCGTCGAGCTGGGAAGCCCGCTTTTCGAAAAGGCCACCGTCCAGCTCGGAAAAGAGAAGACCCTGGTGATCGAGACCGCGAACCACTCCGCGGAGAACGTGTACGTCCAGTCCGCCAGCTTCGACGGCGAGCCCCTCGACCGGTGTTGGCTCTTCTGGGACGAACTGGCCGCGGGCGGCACCCTCCGTTTCACTCTCGGGGCCCAGCCGCGGGAGGATTGGGGCGTGGAAACTCCGCCCCCCGGGTTCTGAAACAGCGCCCGTCACGAAGAGGCTGCGCCGGAGTCGCCGCCCGCTCCCGGGTCGAGGCTTCGATGTTTCACAATCAGCACCCCAGCCGCCTTTCCCCTGTCCAGGCGCGGAATCGCCCCCTAGAACCGCGCGCGTGGCCACGAAGCGGAACACCCAACTGGACGGCTGGCGCGCCTTCGGCGTGCTGGGGGTGATGTGGCTGCACTGGATCCCCGACGCGTGGGAGACGCCCCTGCCCTTCGAGACCGGACTCTACTTTTTCCTCACCCTCACCGGCTTTTTCGTGACCCGGGTGGTGCTTCGCGACAAGGCCGCGGGAAAACCGAAACTCTACCAGACGATGGTCCGCCGCCGGGCGATGCGGATCATGATCCCCTGCTTCGCCGCCTTCGCCTTCGCCTGGATCGTCCGCGCGCCTGACTTCGTCGAAAACCCCGGCTGGTATCTCGCCCAGCTCGCCAATTTCCACATCGCCAGCCTGCCGGCCTGGCCTTCGGGCACCTCCCACTACTGGACGCTCGCCATCCAGAGCCAGTTCTACCTGCTGTGGCCGCTGGTCATTCTGATGTTGCCGCGGCGGGCGCTGATCCCCGCCTGCCTCGTCACCGCCCTGCTGGCACCGCTTTCCCGATACATCCTGCAAACGGAGTTCTCCCACCTGCCGCAGGCCGGAGCCATCACGAGCTGCTGCCTCGACTACCTCGGCCTCGGCGCCCTGCTCGCCGTGCTGCTCCAGCGCGGGATGGCGGCCGACGACAAGCGCCTGAAGGCGGTGGCCTGGGTTGCGGCTACGATATATGCCGTACTTTACTCACTGGAGGAGGCGGGCCACACGATCGAGGGCATCCGCTACTTCAAGCAGACCTTCCTGACCATCGCGCTCTGCGGTCTGATTGCGGCCAGCCTTTCCGGCCTGCCGCGCTGGCTGGCCTGGCTGCTGGAACACCCGGTCACCCGGCACATTGCGAAGATCAGCTATTCGCTCTACCTCTTCCACACGCTGGTGCCATTGGCGCTCGGGTGGGTGGTTCCGTTTCTGTGGAAACTCCCCGAGGGACACGCGACCAGCGCGCTGATGATGGGGGTGTTCGGCCTCGCCTCGTGGGGCGTGTGCTGGCTTTCCTGGAGATACATCGAGGTGCCGGTGGAACGATGGCGGAACCGGGCGACCGCGACCGTTTCACGAATCGACGAGCCGGCCGCAGCCAGCGACACGGCATGATCGCGGGTGGGGCGGCGGGCATCGACCGCCGGGCGGGGCGGCCGCAGCTTGGCGGTTCGGGGAGTGGGTTGGTGGAGGGGGAAGCGAGGGCTGCGGGGGACTCGAAGTGTCCTTGGGGGCGAGACCCGTGCCAGGGCCCTGTCCGGCGGTCGATGCCCGCCGCCCCTGATCGGTGCCCATCGACGGGGCGGGCCCGGGGGCGGCGGGCATCGACCGCCGGGCGGGGCGGGCGCAGCTTGGCGGTTCGGGGAGTGGGTTGGTGGAGGGGGAAGCGAGGGCTGCGGGGGGCTCGAAGTGTCCTTGGGCGGCGAGACCCGTGCCAGGGCCCTGTCCGGCGGTCAATGCCCGCCGCCCCTGATCAGCGCCCGTCGATGGGGCTGGCCCGGGGGCGGCGGGCATCGACCGCCGGGCGGGGCGGGCGCAGCTTGGCGGTTCGGGGAGTGGGTTGGAGGAGGGGGAAGCGAGGGCTGCGGGGGACTCGAAGTATCCTTGGGCGGCGAGACCCGTGCCGGGACCCTGTTCGGCGGTCGATGCCCGCCGCCCCTGATGGATGCCCGCCGCCCCTGGTCCGCCGCGCCGTGGCCGAGGCCGCGGCTCTACGCGGATCACCCGCTGACGTGGTAGGCCCTCCGGTCATGCTCGTCCTGGCGCTCGCTGGACCAGCTGGAGACGCGCTTGAGGTAGCCGATGATGCGGGTGGCGTGGTCGATGTTCTTCGAGCCGCATTCGAAGCAGTGGTTGCGGGTCAGCTTGTCGATCTTGCCGCAATCATTGCAGCAGGTGACGCGGACGTTCGTGCAGAAGTAATTGCAGCCGGTCCGAATCGCCGCACGGATGAGTTTGGCGAAGGACTCCTTGGTGGCGTAGCTCTCGAGGTTGAGGTGGAGGGCGGAGCCACCATCGAGGTATTGGGTGACGCGGTCGCCGTGGAGGATGAGCTTGTCGAGCACGTTCACGTCGTCCCTTTCCACGGGATAAAAGTAGGAGTTATAACATGGCCGCGGGACGACATATCCCGCTTCCTCGTCCCAGCGCGCGAACTTCACGCCGAGATTCTCGGCGGGGACGAATTCGGTGTTGAAACGGGCGCCAAATTCCTGGCTCGCGGCTCGGTTGAGCTGGTTGATGACCTTGAGTTTTTCCGAAACCCACTGGATGTAGGCCTCGTTGTTCGAAGGATCGAGGCCGCTGAATTCCGCGGCCTCGACCATGCCGTTGACGCCGATGGTGAGGTACTGCTTTTCCGGGGTGATGCACTTCGAGGAGTAGATCGGCAGCAGGCCGGCGGCATCGAACTCAAGGATAATCTCGCGCCGGGCGACGAGGTAGCGGTGCAAAAGTCCGACCTGCCCGGCGAGGTCGCGCCCGTCCTGGACGAGGCGGTTGAAGTTGATCGTCATGACCTGCATCGAACCGGTCATCACGCCGCCAGCACCGAGCGAGAAGGAGAAGTCGTTGTCGCCGTCGAGCGCATTGCGCAGCCGGCAGCAGGAGGACAGCGAGTCCACGCTGTCGCTGGAGTAGATGAAGAAGGAGTTTCCGCGCGACAGCTCGTCGGCCAGCATTTCGGCGAAGCCGGCGTCGCGGGGCTCCTCGTGGTCGTGGACCAAGGCGGCGGTGACCACCGGAAAGGTGAGGAGCGTCTTTTCGCGCTCGGCATTGAACCAGCGCATGAAGAATGCTTGGAGCTTTTGCACGCTGGACCAGCTGGAGCGGTCGCCGTCCGGGAAAACGAAGTCGCCGAACATGCCTTCGAAGTAGTTCTCGTCGAAAATCGAGATGTTCCAGAAGACGCTCTGGTAGCTGCGGGCGGCGGCGGGCTGGTTGAGCGCGTAGATGACGTGCTGGAGGTGGTTGGCGATCGCGTACTCGTGCGCTTCGAGGTAGTTCTCGCCGTAGTCCTTGCGGGCGAAGTGATCGAAGCAGTTGAGGAACTCGACGGTGGCGCAGGCGCCGGCGAGGTTGGCGGAGACGGCGAAGACGTAGTTGATGAAGCTGCCGCAAAAGGAGGCCAGATGCTGCGGGGCCTTGCTTTCGCCGCCCAGCGGCACCAGGCCCTCGCGCAGCAGCGGGTAGAGGCTGACGCTGGCGCAGTAGGGCATGAAGGGCGCGGTCTCGTCGTGGGTGTAAATCTCGTGGTTCTCGAGCTGGCGCAGGTAGGCCGCGGCGGTCTCGCGGTCGAACTTCTGCTCGAGCTTGCGGGTCATCAGCGCGCGGTGGATGCGGATGTTTTCCTGCTTGTGGATCTCCGCGGCGAGCACGGCGGCGTTCTTGGAGGTGACGTTGGCATTGGCATCGACGAGCGAGCCGTCGGCCGAGTTTCGGGCGGCGATGTAGCGGTCGATGAAGTCGAGTTGGCGTTGCATGGACGTAGGTGTGTCGGGTGTTTGGGAAAAAACCGGAGGCCTGGAGAAGGTCAGGCCGCGGGCCTGAGCGACTCGCGCCGTTCCTCGAAGTGGCGGAACCGGTGGGTCAAATCGCGGCCGGTGCGGAGGTCGAGGAAGCGCTGGTTGGTCGTCGGGCTGTCGAGTCCGCCCAGGGCGGCGATCCAAGGGCCGAGCTTCAGGTAGTCGAGCTCGACGGCGATCCGGTCGTCGATCGAGGTGCGCCCGGTGTAGAGGCAGGTGGCCAAACCCTGGCGGCGGACGGCCCGGAGCAGCGCGATGAGCGCCTCCGGCTGCCACTCGCCGCCAAGGAAACACACACAGCTGGCCAGGCCGCGGTAGCGGCGAAGGGTGGCGGAAAGTTTTTCGACGTCGATTTTTTCGCCGGCGGCGGGGTTCCGCAGGTCCGCGGAATGGCAGCCGGCACAGCGCAGCGGACAGCCGGAGATCGTGTAGACGAGGGAGACTTCATCCGGAACCTCGAGAGTCCCGACGGTGGCGGCGGCGTAGCGAAGAGTGTCAGACACAGCGCCGCATACTTCCGCATTTTATGCCCCTAAGATCAAACATATTGTGGACCTGTAATTCGTGGCATACCAGATGTAGTGCTACGAGAAAACACGTTGAACCCGGATCGGGCGCTGGATCATTTGGTGCTGACAACGATTCCGGCTTCCGAGCCGGGACTCAAAAAAAAATCGCAAACCCAAGATATGGCACCTTGTTAGGACGGAATTTCGAACGGAGTCGGCATCGGGACTGCATGCCGACTCCCTGACTCGACAAGCCGCGCCGGATTGCCCACCCCTATGGCCGGGCCCCGCCGGGCGCCATGAAATCACTGACCGGCCCCGGGGCCGAAGCACCCCGCCCACCAACGCCCACCACTATGGCTACCTCTTTTCTTCCCGAAACCTACGCTCCACCCTACGAGATCGATCCGAAGTACTCGAAAAGCGCCGTCTACTTCTGCTGCGAGTTCGCGATCGACCAGTCATTCAAGATTTACTCCGGCGGCCTCGGGTTCCTGGCCGGCTCGCACATGCGCTCGGCCGCGGCGCTGAAGCAGAACCTGTGCGGAATCGGCATCGTGTGGACCTGCGGCTACTACAACCAGACCCGCGGCGAAGGCCGGGAAATGGCGGTCCAGTTCCGCAAGAAGCAGTACGCCTTCCTGCAGGATACCGGCATCCGCTTCCAGATCCCGATTTACGGCAAGCCGGTATGGGTCGGCGCGAAGTTCCTGCCTTCGGAAGTATTCGGCACGGTGCCGATGTTTTTCCTGACCACCGACCTCGACGAGAACGACATCGACGACCGGCAGATCACCCAGCGCCTCTACGACAACGATCCCGGCCGCCGGGTCGCCCAGTACACTGTGCTCGGGGCCGGCGGTGCCCGCTTGCTCGAAGAACTGGGAGTCGATCCCGAGGTCTGGCACCTCAATGAGGCCCACGCGCTTTCCGCCGCCTTCCGGGTGCTGGAAAAGCACGGCGGCGATGTGGCCGAAGTGAAAAAGCGCTTCGTTTTCACCACCCACACGCCGGAGGAGGCGGGCAACGAGAAGCACAACTTCCAGCACCTGCTCCACGCCAGCTTCTTCGGCGGTCTCGACGAGCAGACGGTCCGCGATGCGGTCGATCTCCGGGACGATACCTTCAACCACTCGCTGGCCGCCCTGCGCCTCAGCCACATGGCCAATGGGGTGTCCAAGCTGCACGGCGAGGTCTCCCGCCAAATGTGGGGCCACCACGACGGCATCTGCCCGATCGTCCACGTCACCAACGCGCAGAACGCGAAATACTGGAAGGACCGCGGGCTCGAGCGGGCGCGGGAAAGCAACGACCTCGACTTCCTGCGCGACCGCAAGCGCGAGCTGAAGGACAACCTGTTCCGGATCGTCGCCGACCAGACCGGCAAACTGTTCAGCCGCGACGTGCTCACCGTCGTCTGGGCCCGCCGTTTCGCCGGCTACAAGCGCGCCGAGCTGATCACGCGCGACGCCAAGCTGTTCCAGGCGCTGATCCGCGATTCGGACCGCCCGGTGCAGATCATCTGGGCCGGCAAGCCGTTCCCCTTCGACTACGGCGCGATCGAGACCTTCAACCACCTCATCCGCCTCACCTCGGATCTGCCGAATGCCGCCGTTCTCGTCGGCTATGAGCTGGAGCTCTCCCGCGCGCTGAAACTCGGCTCGGACATCTGGCTGAACAACCCGGTGGTCACCCGCGAGGCCTCCGGCACCTCGGGCATGGCCTCCGCCATGAACGCCTCGCTCAACCTCTCCACCTACGATGGCTGGGTCTGCGAATTCGCCAAAGATGGCGTGAACTCCTTCATCGTCCCGCCGGCCGACCCGAACCTGTCCCCCGAGGACCGCGATCACCACGACATGGTCGGTCTTCACCGCGCGCTGCGCGAGCGCATCCTGCCGCTCTACTACGACACCCCGGCGGACTGGTGGGCGATGGCAAAGAAGAGCATGGATGACGTGCTTCCCTACTTCGGCTCCGACCGCATGGCGGCCGAGTATTACGAGAAAATCTACGCCTCGTAGAAACGGAAGACCATGCGGGGGAAGGCGTGCGCCGGCTCCGCATATTTTGTGGTAAAATACGCTCCGCACCCGGCACCGGATGCGGAGCGTCTTTATTCTCACGCCGGCATATTTTGCCCGCCCATGGCCACCACCTCGCCCAAGAAGCCCAACCTCGACTCGGTCACCACGATCAACGACGACGGCTCCCGCTATTTCCTCCACCCCGCCGACGTGCATGGGAAATGGAGCGTCGCCCGCCGGATTTTCGGCATCGCCCTGCTGGTCCTCTACGTGGCCCTGCCGTGGATCCGCATCAACGGGGAGCCCGCCCTGTTTTTCGACGTCGAAAACCGCCGCTTCCACGTCTTCGGCCTCACGCTCGTGCCGCAGGATCTGTGGGTCATGTTCTTCGGCATCACCGGGCTCGGGTTCTCGCTGTTTTTCGTGACCGCCCTGCTCGGCCGCCTGTGGTGCGGCTGGGCCTGCCCCTACACCGTGTTCCTCGACCACATCTTCCGTCGCATCGAGCGCTGGATCGAGGGCGACGCGCAGGCTCGGAAAAAACTCGATGCCGCCCCGTGGACCACCTCGAAGGTGATCAAGCGCGTCTCCAAACATGCGCTCTACGCCTTCTGCGCCACCCTCATCGCGCACGTGTTTTTGTCCTACTTCGTCTCGCTGGAGCGCCTGTACTCCTACATGGGGCAGGGTCCCATGGCTCACGCCACCTCCTTCGGCATCATCGCCTTTCTGACGCTCGTGCTGTGGTTCTGCTTCGGGTATTTCCGTGAGCAGTTCTGCATCATCATGTGTCCCTACGGCCGGATCCAGAGCGCGCTGACCGATGACGACACGGTCATCATCGGCTACGATGAAACCCGCGGCGAGCCCCGCGGCGCCAAGGGCAAGGCCGAGGGCGACTGCATCGACTGCAAACGCTGCGTCAACGTCTGCCCGACCGGCATCGACATCCGCAACGGCCTGCAGATGGAGTGCATCGGCTGCGCCGCCTGCATCGACGCCTGCGATGACATCATGACGAAGATCGGCCGCCCGACCGGCCTCGTCCGCTACGATTCGCTCAACGGCCTGACCCGGCAGAAGCGCCGCATCCTCCGCCCGCGGATCATTGCCTACACCGTGTTACTGCTGCTCGGCCTCGGCGCCTTCGCCTTCACCGCCTCGCGGAAAGCCAAGCCCTACACGGCCGCTTTTAAAAAGGTGGCCATGGCCGGCCAGCCCTTCCAGGCCGATGCGGTCGGCGTGCGGAACTTCTACGAGCTCCGTTTCCTCAACAAACGCAACCAGGAGGCCCGCTTCACCGTCACCCTCGTCGATCCGCCGGCGGGCATGCTCCTCAGCGGCGGCGACCAGACCGTCAAGGTGCCCGCCCAAGGCGAAATCACGCGCCAGTTCGTTGCCATCTCGCCCATCGATTCGTATCAAGGCCGCGCCACCCTTACCTTCCGCGTGTCGGCGGAGCCCGGCGATGTCGTCATCGACCAGGCCGTCACCTTCCTCGGCCCCAGCCCGGACTCGCTCAAGTAGCAGGAAGCGAGTGGCAGCTAGCAAGAGGTCCCATATCCCTAACCCATAACTTCCCCATGCCCCGCAAACATCCCTGGATTCTCGTGGTGCTCGCTTTTCTGCTCCTGATCGGTGCCTGGGCCACGCTGATCACCCTCGCGAAAAAACACGCCCCGCAGGAACTCGAATCCCCCACCCCGGCACCCGCCGACCACTGACCCGTCTCCATTTCCGCCGCGACTCGCTACTTGCCACCCGCTCCTTCCACCATGGACCCCACCACCACCTTCGGCGCGCTTGCGGTCGGCCTGGCCACCTCGCTTCACTGCGCCGGCATGTGCGGGCCCATCGCCTGCGGGGTCGGCACCCTGGCCAAGTCGGAGACCGAGCGCCTCACCGCAGCCTCGCTCTACCACGGCACGCGGCTGTTTTCCTACGGGGTGATCGGCGCCATCTGCGGGGCGATCGGAAAGGAGCCGCTGCACTGGTTCTTCGATTCTCCGGCCGTCATCCTGCCGTGGGCGCTGGTGCTCGCGCTGCTGCTGCTGGCCAGCGGACTCGATAAAAAGATCCCGCGGCCGAAGATCCTCAGCCAGCTCGTTGCCCGCGCCCGCTTCAAGGTCGGCAAGGCCTCCGTGATCGGTGGCTCGGCGGCCATGGGGCTGCTCACCCCCTTCCTCCCCTGCGGCCCGCTCTACGCGGTCTTCATCGCCCTGATGGCCTCCGGCTCCGCCGCCCGCGGGGCCGAGGCGGCGCTCGCCTTCGGCCTTGGCACCGTGCCGCTGCTGTGGCTGGCCCAGCATTCCTTCCACCGCCTGCGCCTGCGGCTCACCCCGGTCCGCCTCGCCCGCCTGCAGCGCGGCCTCGCGCTGGTCACCGCGCTGGTCCTCGCCTGGCGCTTGCACGGCACCCTGCCGAAGTGGAACCAGCCGCCCGCCGCCGCGGGCGAAACGCAGCAAGTCGAAGAGCTGCCGAGCTGCTGCCACTGAAGGATCCGACCCCCTTCCATTCCTTCCCTCGGACCGGCGCTTGCCCCCCTCTCGAACCCGCTGACAGATTTTTTTAAACCCGAAAGGCATCGGTTCCCGTCTCGTTCCGCACCCCTCCAAGCCTCTGGCTTCCAGAATGTTGCGCAATTCGAATCCCGTTTTCCCCTTCCATTTGAGCCGCGGCAGTTGACATTGAAAGGACGCCTCGGTTACCCACAATCACGGGAATCGGTCGCGCTTGACGCACTCTCCCGCAAAACCTGTCGGATGAAATTGAAAACCCTTCCTTTGCTGGTCGCCCTCGGGGGCGGCTCCATCGCCCTCTTCTTTGGCACGCGTCCCCAGCCGCAAGCGCGGCACGCGGAACATGAACCCGCCGCGGTCGAGCAACCCACCCCTGCCGCCAGGATTGACCGCGGAGTGACCGATCCCACCGCCGTCGCCACCGAGGCGGCCGGCCTTTTCGACCGCATCGGGTCCTTGGAAAAGGATGCCATCATCCGGCTGCCCCTCGCGGATGGATCGGTGGTCGATGCCAGGGTCAACTACGTCCGCACCGTCGGCAACGGTGCCACGATCGCCGGCGGCCGGCTTGCCGGGCGGGACGACATCTACCAGATCGCCCGCGAGCCCTGGGGCTACCGGGGCTTCATTCTCCGTCGTGACGAGGGCATCGCCTACGTCTACGGCAGCGCCGATGACGGCCGGCTCACCGTCGCCCGCCGGCCGCTCGGCGAGGTCATCTGCGAGCCGGACCCGAACTGGCAGCCGATGACCCGGAACGATGCTCCCGAGCCCCAGGAAATCCCCATCTACAACGACGGCCGCTCGGTCGGGGTGCTGGCGGAACCGATCCCGATCCTCAGCAGCCTGCCGCGAGCCAAGGGTGTCATCTATCTCGACTTCGATGGCGAGGTGATCGAAGGCCACGCGTGGGAAGGCGGTGCCCGGATCGTCGCGCCGGCCTATCGTTTCACCGCGGAGCGGGTGGAGGAAATCTGGAAGGAAGTGGCCGAAAATTACGCCCCGTTCGAAGTCAACGTCACGACCGACCTCCAAGCCTACCTGCGCGCGCCGGAAGGGCTGCGGATCCACTGCATCACCACCTCGAACAATTTCGCCGGTGCCGGCGGGGTGGCCTTCAACAACACCTTCCGCGAGTCCGGCTCGCCGGTGTGCTGGAACTTCGACTCGAACAGCGGCGCCTCGCTGGTGATTTCCCACGAAACCGGCCACACCTTCGGCCTCAGCCACGACGGCACCAGCAGCGCCGGATACTACGACGGTCATGGTAATTGGGGCCCGATCATGGGCGCGCCGTATGGAAAGCCCATCAACCACTGGAGCAAGGGCGACTACAACGACGCCAACGAGCACCAGGACGACATCGCCATCATCGGCACCTCCGTGCCGGAGCGGGCGGATGAAAGCCAGGATACTTCCACTCCCGTGAAACCGTTCGTCCTCGGCAGCGGCGGCTCGGTCGACCAGTCCGGCGTGATCATCAACCGCTACGATGTCGATCGCTACGCGTTCACCACCACCGGGGGCCCGGTGAGTTTGCATTTCGAAAACGCCGACCGCCTGCCGGACCTCGATATCGAGGCCAAGCTGTTCAGCTCCACCGGCTCGGTGATCGCCACTTCCAGCCCGACGGACCGGCTGACCGCCGATCTTTCCGCCACGCTCGGGGCCGGCACCTACACCGTGACCGTCGATGGCGTCGGCAACGGCAGCTGGGCTTCGAACGGCTACGATGACTACGGCTCGATCGGCCAATACCGCATCACCGGCAGCATCGCCTCCGCCGTGTGGGCCTTCCAGGTCGATCCCACCTCGCTGAATGGTGCCGCCGTGGGCATCGTGGATCCCGGCAACAGCTCCTATTCGATCCGCGCCGGCAACACCGACTCGGCCTTCAGCATCAGTTCTTCGACCGGCCTCATCCGTGTCGCCAACGCGGCCGCACTGACCGCCGGCGCCGCGTTCGACCTCACCGTCCGCTATTCCAAAAACGGCTCCTCCGCCAACCAGACGGTGCACCTTGATGTGGCTCCGGCCTACGGCCTGAAATACGAGCTGTGGACCAACCTCGGCGGCAGCGGGATCGGCGGACTCACCGGTGACGCGCGCTATCCCAACCAGCCCACGATTTCCGGCCGGGCGCCCACTTTCCAAGCCGTCTATCCGGCCGACAACTACGGCCAGAAGCTGAGCGGCTACCTGGTTCCGGACGAGACGGGCAACCATGTCTTCTGGACCTCGGCCGATGATGCCAGCGAGCTGTGGCTTTCCACCGACGCCAACCCCGCGAACAAGGTCCGCGTGGCCTTCAACTCCTCGGACACCGGTGCCGGCTCGTGGAGCCAGCCGTCCGCCAACATCCCGCTCGTCGCCGGCCAGCGATATTATGTCGAGTTCCTCAGCCGGGAAAATTGGGGAGGCGACCACGCCAGCGCGGCCTGGCAAACGCCCTCCCAGCCGCGCCAGCTGATCGCGAACAAAAACCTCGAATACCCCGGCACTCCCGCCAACCGCGCGCCGTGGATCGCCAGCCGCACCTACCGCGTCCGCGAAAATGCCACCGCCGGCACGGTCATCGCGACCCTCGATGCCGCGGACTACGAGCCGGGGTCGGTGCTTTCCGGGTGGACCATCACCGGCGGCAATACGGGCAATGCCTTCGCCCTGGATGCCGGCAGTGGTGAGCTGAGGGTCAATGGCGCGCTATCGTTCGCCACCCTGCCGGTTTACCACCTCGATGTCACTGTGACCGACAGCGGGGGCCTCGCCACCGCAGCCCAGATCGCGATCGAAGTGGAGCCCCTCGCCGTGAAGCGCGAATACTGGTCGAACATCGGCGGCAACGCGATCAGCGACCTGACCTCCGACCCCGATTATCCGAACCATCCGGACCTCGTCACCTACGAGACCCATTTTGAAACCGCCGAAAACTCGGCCGACAACTACGGCCAGCGCCTGACCGGCTACCTGCGCGCGCCGGACACCGGCAATTACACCTTCTGGATCGCGTCCGACGACTTCGGTGAGTTGTGGCTTTCCACCGACACGAACCCGGCCAACAAGCAGCGGATCGCCTACCACACCGGTGCCACCGGCTTCCGCGAGTGGGGAAAATACGCCACCCAGCAGTCGGCCACCATCACCCTCGAGTCGGGCAAGTTCTACTACATCGAGGCGCTGCAAAAAGAGGGCGTCGGCGGTGACAGCCTCTCGGTCGCCTGGCAGGGCCCGAACTTCGACCGCACCGTGCTCGGCGCGCCGCACGTCACGCAGGAGTTCTACAACCATGGAGCTCCGCAGCTCGACAACCTCGCCGTCACCATCTTCGACCGCGATGTCGGCGTCACGCTGGCCACGCTCGATGCCCCGGACTGGGCCGACCCCGGCACCACGGTGCGCTACTCGATCACCGATGGAAATACCGACGGCGCCTTCGAGATCGACGAGCTGACCGGCGAGCTGCGCATGGTCACCGGTCCGCTGCCCGCGGGCACGCGGGTGCTCACGGTCACCGCCACCGACAACTCGCCCACGCCGCTGTCGGACAGCGCCACGGTCACCGTCACGATCGCCCGCCCCGCCCTCAAGCGTGAGGTCTGGACCGGCCTGTCCGGCGGCCAGTCGCTCGGCGACCTCACCAGCTCCCTCTATTTTCCCGGCAACCCGCAGGTCACCGGCTACACCGCCTCCTTCGAAGCTCCGAGCGGCTGGGGCGACAACTACGGCCAGCGGATGAGCGGCTTTTTGATCCCGCCCGCCACCGGCGACTACACCTTCTGGATCGCCTCGGACGACGGGGGCGAGCTGCGGCTTTCCACCGATGCCAACCCCGCCAACCGCCGCAAGCTCTGCCAGGTGACCGGATCGGTCAACGCCCGCGACTGGACCGCCCAGAGCGGCCAGCAGTCCTCGACGATATCCCTCGTAGCCGGCCAGCGCTACTACATCGAGGCCCTGCAGAAAGAAGGCGTCGGCGGTGACCACCTGGCGGTCGCGTGGCAGGGTCCGGGCTTCGGCCGGCAGGTCATCAGCGGCTCCTATCTCGACTATCCGGACCAGTTCCGGCCCGGCCTGCGGCGTGAGCTGTGGTTCGGCGGCGATTGGAACAACTTCCCGGATTCCTCCACCGCCGACTTCCGCGGCACCATCGTCGATGCCAAGGCACCGAGCGACGTGGGCGATGACTACCTGCAAAAACTCAGCGGTTACCTCGTCCCGCCGGCCACCGGGACCTACCGCTTCTGGATCGCCTCGGATGACGACAGCACGCTTTCGCTCTCCACCGATGACACTGCGGCCAATCTCGTGCAGATCGCCTACCTGACGGGCTACGTCGAGCCCGAGGCCTGGGACACGCAGACAAGTCAGCGTTCCGCCGCCCGCCGGCTGGTCGCCGGTCAGCGCTACTATTTCGAAGTCCGGCACCATGATGGCATCGGTGGCGACCACGTGGCGGTGGCCTGGCAAGGCCCCGGATTCGCGCGCAAGCTGATCACCCACGAATCCCTCGAGACGCCCGACGCACCGGCCGACCGCACCCGGCTCAAGCTCGAGCGCTGGACCGGCGTCACCGGGAACAACGTCAGCGACCTCACCTCGCTGGCGGCGTTTCCGGCCGCGCCTTCGGAAACCACCACCCTTCCCGCCCAGAGCGGACTGAAAGCCAACACCGCCGCTGGCGACAACTACGGCCAACGGATTTCCGGCTACCTCGTCGCTCCGGAAACGGGTCGCTACACCTTCTGGATCGCCTCGGATGACCAGAGCCAGCTGTGGATTTCCACCAGCGACAACCCGGCCAACCGCGTGCTCGCCGCGCAAGCAACCGGCGCCACCGGCGAGCAAGCCTGGGACGTGCAGCCCGGCCAGAAGTCGGTGCCGCTGGCCCTGGTCGCCGGAGACCGTTACTACCTCGAGGTCCTGCACAAGGAGGGTGGCGGCAACGACTACGTGGCCGTGGCCTGGCAGGGCCCCGGCTTCGCCCGACAACTACTACAAAACCCGTATCTCGAGCACTTCGACTCGATCCCCGGCATCCCGTCGCTGCGCCGCGAGACGTGGAGCGGCATCGCCGGAGGTGCCGTTTCCAACCTCACCGGCAACGCCGCCTACCAGTCCGGGGTGCCGGAAACGCGAGGCATCCTGACCGCCTTCGAAGCGCCCTCCGGCTTCACGGACCACTACGGGCAGCGTGTTTCCGCCCTGTTGCGGGTTCCGGAAACCGGCAACTATCGTTTCTGGATCGCCGCCGATGACGGCAGCGAACTGTGGCTTTCCCCGGACGAGGAACGCGATCACCGTCTGCTGCTGGCCAGCACGCCGGACTTCACCGATTTCCGGCAGTGGGACAAGTTCCCGAGCCAGGCCTCGGGCGTCCTGCCGCTTGTCGCGGGCGCCGATTACTACATCGAGGCGCTGCAAAAGGACGACCTCCACGGCGACCACCTGTCGGTCGCGTGGGAGGGCCCGTCCTTTGCGCGCACGATCCTCGACGGGCGCTTCCTCACCTACCCGGGCGCGCCGCCCGAGGTGGCGGCCCTGCGCCGCGAGGTCTGGACCGGCATCGGCGGCAACGAGATCTCCTACCTGACCAACGATGCGGGCTACCCCGACAGCCCCGACCTGGTGGAGTCTCTCGACTCCTTCCAGACGCCGCAGGACTGGGGCGAGAACTACGGCCAGCGCGTGTATGGATACCTGATCGCGCCGCGCGACGGTGACTACACGTTCTGGATCGCCTCCGACGATGACAGCGAGCTCTGGCTTTCCACCACCGGCGACCCGGCGGCCAGGACCCGCATCGCCTGGGCCGACAGCGCGACCGGCTACGAGAACTACGACAACTTTAGTAGCCAGACCTCGGCCACCATCACGCTGGCCGCCGGGCAGCGCTGCTACATCGAGGCTCTCGGCAAGGAAGGCGTGGGCGGCGACTACCTTTCCGTGGCCTGGGCCGGCCCCGGCTTCGATCGGCGCGTCATCGAGGGTACCTTCCTCGAATATCCCCGTCTGCTGCCCGGCGAAACCGTGCCCGGCACCGCGCCGAATTCCATCAGCCTGGATCCCGGCTTCGCCTTCTGGCTGGATTCAAAGGGACTCGCCGGAGCCGACCGCCTGGCCACCGCCGACCCCGACGGCAACGGGCTGAGCAACGCGCTCGAGTTCGTGCTCGGCGGTGACCCCGCCAGCCCCTCGGATGCCGCGGCCGGCTTGCTTCCGGACTTCGAAACCGAAGGCGACTGGACGACCTTCACCTTCCGCCGCACGGCCGTGTCCGAGGCCAGCGGCCCGCATGCCGAGCTCTCGGCGGGACTGGGCGATTGGACGACGCCGGTCGATGGCGTCGGCAACGTCACCATCTCCGTCGAAAAGGACGCCTTCGGCACCGGCATCGACCGCGTGACCGTGCGTGTTCCGGCCAGCGGCACGAAGCTCTTCATGCGGCTGGTCACCGGCTTCTGAGCCAGGTTTCCTAACAAACCGTTACCAAGCCTGCCGCAGCCCGTCCTTGCGGCGGCTTTCCCTCGCATGGTCAGATTCCGGTCGGAATGGATCTGCTACTGGTCGAGGACGAACCGCAGTTGGCCGGCCACGTGCAGCGCGCGCTGCAACGGGCCGGCCACCAGGTGGTGCACGTGGCCGACGGCCCCGGCGCGGTCGAGACCGCCGGCAGCCGGCATTTCGATCTCGTCATCCTCGATGTGAACCTGCCCGGCTTCGACGGCTTCGAGGTGCTCACCCGGATCCGTGCCGCCGGGCTGCCGACGCGGGTGCTCATGCTCACCGCCCGCTCGGAGATCGGCGACCGCGTGGCCGGACTCAAGGGCGGTGCCGACGATTACCTCACCAAGCCCTTCGCGCTGGAGGAGCTGCTGGCCCGCATCGAGGCGCTCGGCCGCCGCGGCGCACCCGCCGAGCAATCCACCGTGATCCAGGTCGGCGACCTCTGTCTCGATGTCCCGAAGCGCCGCCTGACCCGCGGCGGCGAGCGGATCGACCTTTCCCCGCGCGAGCTCGAAGTGCTGCACATCCTGCTGCAAGAGCCGGGGCGTACCTTTTCCCGCGACGAGATCTGCGAGCGCATCTGGGAGCGCGAGCACGAGTATGACACCCGCACCGTCGAGATCTTCATCATGCGGCTGCGCAAAAAAATCGACCGCAAGGGTGAGCCCTCCATCATCACCACGGTGCGTGGCGTGGGCTATCAGCTGGAGGCGAGGAGCTGAAGGGTTGGCATCGCACCCGGCCTCCGCTACATCCTCCGGCTCGTGACCAGGCGCGGATCGCTCAAGGTGAAGGTCGGCCTCTACGCCGCCCTGCTGACGATCCTCGCGCTCATCACCGGAGCCGCCGTGGTGATCCCCGCCGTGCGGCTCCACCAGATCGGCCAGCTCGATGAGACCCTGGAAAACGATGCCCGCGAGCTGGTGCGCGACCTGCGGAATTTCCGCGGAGCACCCGTCGATCCCCGGCGCTCGCTGAGCGCCAAGTTCATCCCCCTTTCCCTGCGGGGCCGCTACCTCATCGTCGAGGGCCCCGAAGGCCAGATTCTCTACCAGTCGCCGAATCTCCGCGGCATCCTGCTCGACACCGAACCCGGCAGCGAGACCCGCGAACTCTTCAACCGCCACTGCCGGCTGGTCACGGTACGGGATGGGCCGTACTTGATCCGCATCGGCACGCGGCTCGGCACCATCGAGGATTTCCAGCGCTCCCTGCTGCGTGGCTTCGGCCTCAGCGTCCCCTTCGTCGCCATCGTCGTCTTCGTGGGTGGCTGGTGGCTCGGCCGCCGGGCCGTGCAGCCTGTCGCGATCATCACCGCGGCCGCCGAGCGGATCACCGCGGAAAACCTCGGCGAGCGCCTGCCGATGCCGAAGGCGCGCGACGAGATCGCGCGGCTCACCTCGGTGCTGAACCTCACCTTCGACCGCCTCCAGTCGTCCTACGAAGCCGCCACCCGCTTTTCCGCCGACGCCTCCCACCAGCTCAAGACGCCGGTGGCCGTGCTTCGTGCGGGACTCGACACACTGGCCGTGCATGCCGACCCGGCGCTGGCGCCGGAAATCGAGAGCCTGCGGCAGCAGACAAGGCGCCTCACCGCGCTCATCGAGGACCTGCTTCTTCTCGCCCAAGCCGATGCCGGACGGCTCGCCCTGGAGGAGGAAACTCTCGACCTTTCCCCCCTCGTGGAGGCCGCCCGGGACGACCTCGAGGTTCTCACCGAGGGTCGCGGGATCACGATCGAGTCCGACATTTCTCCCGCGCTGGAAACCCGCGCCGATGCCCGCCGCATCCGGCTCATCCTGCAGAACCTCATCGAGAACGCGGCCAAGTACACGCCGGCCCGCGGCCTCGTCCGGCTCGTCGCCGAGCGGCGGAGCGATGGCATCACGGTCACGATCGCCAACAGCGGAGTGCTCATTTCCGAGGAGGACCGCGAGACCATCTTCGAGCGCTTCCGTCGCGGCCAGGCGGTAGGTGAAAACATCCGCGGCCACGGTCTGGGGCTCAACATCGCCCGCGAGCTGGCCCGCGCCCACGGTGGTGAGCTCGCCTACTCGGCGGGCGGCAATCTGAACGAGTTCGAGCTCATTCTTCCTGCCGAAGCTTGAACGGGGCGGCGGGCATCGACCGCCGGGCAGGGCCTTGGCAGCGTGGGAAATCAAGAAGCGGGTTCGAGGCCCGGGCAGTCCTTCGCGGATGGGTCGTCGTGTTACCGCCGCGGGGGCGGCGGGCATCGACCGCCGGGCAGGGCCTTGACGGCGTGGGAGATCATGAAGCGGGTTCGAGGCCCGGGCAGTCCGGCTACCGGGAACTCGAAGCGACCCGCCGAACTAACCCTCTCCTCTCCCCTGCCCGGCGGTCGATGCCCGCCGCCCCCAAGCCGACGCCGGGCAGGGCCTTGACGGCTTGGGGGATCATGAAGCGGGTTCGAGGCCCGGGCAGTCCTTCGCGGATGGGTCGTCGTGTTACCGCCGCGGGGGCGGCGGGCATCGACCGCCGGGCAGGGCCTTGGCAGCTTGGGAAATCAAGAAGCGGGTTCGAGGCCTAGTATCCCATAAACCTTAAACGGACGGATATAGTGATCTGAGTTTCACGCGGGCCTGGGAATTGTCGAACTGCCATCGGATGGGTTTGGGATCGGCGTTCTTCCATCTGAGATACGCCCCAACC
>NZ_BAABRI010000021.1:0-103816 GCF_040362925.1 Haloferula sargassicola | reverse complement strand
CCCCCCCCCCCCCCCCACCTCCCCCCCCCCCCCGCCGCCCGCCGCCCCCCCCCCCCCCCCCCCCCCCCCCCCCCCCCCCCCCCCCCCCCCCCCCTCCGATCCCACTCCCGCATCGACAAAGCCCTCCCCGCATGGCTTTTGCTCCCCTAGCCAAACCATGCCGCCGCTCCTGCGATTCGAAAACGTCACCCGCCGCTTCGGCTCCTTCACCGCCATCCGCGACGTGACCCTCGACATCGAGAAAGGCGAAACCTTCTCCCTGCTCGGCCCGTCGGGCTGCGGAAAAACCACGCTCCTCCGCATGGCCGCCGGCTTCGACCGGCCCGACGAAGGCCGCATCCTGCTCGACGGCCGCGACATCACCCACCTCCCGCCCGACCAGCGCCCGGTCAACACGGTCTTCCAGTCCTACGCCCTCTTCCCCCACCTGAGCATCCGCGACAACATCGCCTTCGGCCCGAAACTCAAGGGCTGGTCCGCCGCCGAGGTCGCCCGCGAGACCGACCGCATGCTCGATCTCGTCGACCTCACCGCCCACGCCGCGAAAAAGCCCGCCCAGCTCTCCGGCGGACAAAAACAGCGCGTCGCCATCGCCCGCGCGCTCGTCAACAAGCCGCAGGTCCTGCTCCTCGACGAACCGCTCGCCGCGCTCGACCTCAAGCTCCGCCAGCGGCTTCTCGTCGAGCTCGACGCCATCCACGACGAGGTCGGCATCACCTTCCTCTACGTCACCCACGACCAGGGCGAGGCGATGTCCATCAGCGACCGCATCGCCGTCATGAACCACGGCGTCATCGAGCAGACCGGCAAGCCCGCCGAGATCTACGAGGCTCCCCGTAGTTCCTTCGTGGCCGCCTTCATCGGCGACACCAATTTCCTCGACGGCACCGTCACCACCGCCGGCGATCGCTTTTCCCGCTGCGCGCTCGAAGACCTCGGCGAGATCGTCATCGACAACGACCGCCCGCTCCGCGAGGGCGAGCAGGTCCACGTTTCCCTGCGGCCGGAGAAGATCGTCGTCGTCCGCGAAAAACCCGCGCTCTCCGGCGAAGAGAACGCCATTTCCGGCAAGGTCGAGGACGTCATCTACTTCGGCTCGCACACCCGCTACTGGGTCCGCTGCGGCGAGTGGCGGATCTGCGCCGAGATGCAGCACCGCCACTACCAGCTCGATGCCTCGCCACCGCAGTGGGGCGACGAAGTCTGGCTCCGCTGGCACGCCAACGACGGCTACCTCCTCGACCGCTACCGCGAAGAAGACAAAGCCCTCCTCACCCTGCCCGACGAAGCGTGATGAAACGATCCGAATGGGCCCCCACGCTCCCCAGCCTCGCCTGGCTGGCGGTGTTCGTGCTGGTCCCCCTGCTGATCATTTTCGTCATCGCCTTCCGCCCCACGCTGCCCGCCGGCGGCGTCGGCGAGGGCTGGTCGCTCGATGCCGTCCGCTCGCTCGCCGACCCCGCCTACCCGAAACTTCTGTGGCGCACGCTGTGGATCAGCGCCGCCACCACCGCCGCCTGCATCGGCATCGGCCTGCCGGTCGCCTTCTGCCTCGCGAAACTCCCGCCCGTCTGGCGCGGCCGGCTGCTGTTGCTCATCGTCGTGCCCTTCTGGACGAACTTCGTCATCCGCGTCTTCGCTTGGCAGCAGCTCCTCCACGCCGAAGGCCCGGTCGCCCGCACGCTCCGTGCGCTCCATTTCCTCGGGGAAAACGACCGCCTGCTCGGCAATGCCACCGCGGTCGTCGTGGTCAGCGTCTATACCTTCCTGCCCTTCGCCATCCTGCCGCTCTTCGCCGCGGCGGAGAAGTTCGACTTCGGCCTGCTCGACGCCGCCCGCGACCTCGGCGCCAGGCCCTTCCGCGCCTTCCGCTCGGTCTTTCTCCCCGGCATCCGCCAGGGCATCGTCACCGCCTTCCTCGTCGTCTTCGTCCCCATGCTCGGTGCCTACGTCGTGCCCGACATGGTCGGCGGCACCGACAGCCAGATGATCGGCAACCGCATCGCCCAGCGGAACTTCAACGACCGCAACCTGCCCGCCGCCGCCGCCCTCTCCGGCGCGCTCACCCTGATGGTGCTCGGCCCGATGCTGATCCGCCGTCGCGGAAAGGAGGCCCAGCCGTGAAACCGAGCCGCCTCCCGCTGATTACGACGATCCTCGTACTGGTCTTCTTCTACCTGCCGATCGCCGCCTTGGTCGTCCGTTCCTTCAACTCGTCCCGCTACACCCCGGAGTGGAAAGGCTTCACCTGGAAATGGTACGAGCGGCTCTTCGAGCGCGACGACCTCCTCGCCGCCCTCGGCAACTCGCTCAAGATCGCCACCGCCGCCTCGTTGCTGTCGATGGTCCTCGGCACCTCCGCCGCCTTCGCGCTGCACCGCCACCGGTCGCGCCTCCAGGATTTCCACAGCCTCATGGTCCGCGTGCCGCTCGTCCTGCCCGACATCCTCATGGGCATGAGCCTGCTGCTGCTCTTCGTCTCCATCGGCATGCCGCTGAGCCTCGTCACCATCACCCTCGCCCACGTCACCTTCTGCCTCAGCTACGTCGCGCTGGTCGTGCTCGCCCGGCTCGAGGACTTCGATTTCAACGTCGTCGAAGCCGCCCGCGACCTCGGTGCGAGCCGCTTGCAGGCTTTCCGCAAAGTCACCCTGCCCATGCTCCTCCCCGGCATCCTCGCCGGTGGGCTGCTGGCCTTCACGCTCTCGATCGACGACTACGTGATCACCTTCTTCGTCAAGGGCCCCGGCTCCGACACGCTGCCGACGCTCGTTTACTCGATGATTAAAAAGAGCCGCGAGCTGCCTGTCATCAACGCCCTTTCCACGCTCATGCTGGCCGTCACCTTCGTCGTCGTCTTCGCCGCCCAGCGGCTGACACGGAAGGCTTGATCTCCGGAGCGCGGAATGATTTCTGCTAGGGCAGAAAAATGAAACGCCGCCATTTCCTCGCCGCCTCCGGAGCCGCCGCCACCTTCCCCTTCCTGCCCTCCTGCTCGAAGTCGGGCGGAGCGTCCGGCGGGAAAACCCTGACCGTGTTCACCTGGGCCGACTACCTGAGCGATGACGCCGCCGCATCCTTCGAGGAAAAACACGACTGCAAGCTGGTCATCGACACCTTCGACTCGAACGAGGCGATGATCGCCAAGCTCGAAGCCGGCGCGACCGGCTACGACGTGCTCGTTCCGTCCTCCTACGCCGTCCGCCAGCTTCAGGAAAAGGACCTGCTTCAACCACTCGACAAGTCGCTGATCCCGAACACCGCCAACATCGACAAGGACTATCTTTCCCGCTCCCTCGATGGAGATATGAACGTCTCCGTCCCCTACATGATGGCTCCGACCGTCTTGGCCTATCTCAAGTCCAAGGTCGGCGACGCCGAGCCCAGCTGGCGCCTCATCGAGCGCCCCGACCTCAAGGGCCGCATCACGCTCCTCGATGACATGCGCGAAGTCCTCGGCGCCGCGCTCAAGACGCTCGGGCATTCGTTCAACTCCACCGAAGAAGCCCAGGTCAACGCCGCCGCCGACCTGGCGATCGAGTGGAAGAAGAACATCGCCAAGTTCGAGAACGAACAGTGGAAGACCGGCATCGCGTCCGGCGAATTCTTCCTGGTCCACGGCTATGCGGGTGAGTTGATCCTCGCGCAGGACGAGAACGAAGACATCGAAGTCATCGTCCCGCAGGAAGGCGCCGCCTTTTCCTGCGACGACCTCTGCATCCCGAAATCCGCCAAGGAAGTCGAGTTGGCGCACGCCTTCATCAACCACCTCAGCGACGCCGCCGTGGCCGCCGAGAACATGGAATGGATCGGCTACCGCGCGCCCAACACGGCGGCGTATGCGAACCTCAGCGAAGACTTCCGCGGCAGCCCGATCCTCTTCCCGCCCGACGAGCTTTTCGCCAAGTGCGAGCCCATCGCCTACCTCGGCGACCAGCTCCCCATCTACACCGCAGCGTGGGATCGGGTGAAGAATGCGTAAAGGATCGGAGCGCTGGCTTTAGCCGGCGCGTTTCCCCCATGACCCATCGCGGCACCTACGATCGCGGCTTCCTCCCCCACCGCGATTACTTCAACTCCCTCCTCGCCCTCACCTTCCGCCTGGACGACTCCCTCCCGCGCCAAGTCATCCAAAAATGGCAGATCGAGCTCGCCTCCGACCCCGAGCGCGCCGACGACGACCTTCATCGCCGCATCGCGCAGTACGAAGACGCCGGCCATGGCAGCTGCCTGCTGGGTGAACCCGAGCATGCCGCCATCGTCCAGGCCACCCTCATCGCCGGCCACCCCGACCGCTACCGCTTGCTCGATTGGTGCATCATGCCGAACCATGTCCACGCGATGATCCGGCTGACCAGCGGGTTCTCGCTGGCCCAGATCCTCCAGCTCTGGAAAGGCGGCTCCGCCCTGCAAATCAACCGCCTCACCGGTCGGACGGGAAGGCTGTGGGGCCGGGAATACTTCGATCGTCTCATCCGGGATGAGCAGCACTACTTCCGCGCCAAACGTTACATCCGCCGGAACCCGGTAAAAGCGGGGCTCTGCCGTGAGCCCGAAGACTGGCCGTTCTCATCCGCGGGCATCGCCTGGGATCCGGACTGAATTTTCGGAGCGCTGGCTTTAGCCGGCGCGTCTGGAAAGGAAACGCGCCGGCTAAAGCCAGCGCTCCCATCCTTGCCACCGCCCGCCGGATCGCTCACCTTCCGCGTCCACACCCATGTCCGACGTCCCGCCCCAAGCCGCCGCCGCCCACATCGCCACGATCGCCGCCGAAACCGGCATCCACGTCAACTCGGTCGCCGCCACCGCCAAGCTCCTCGCGGAAGGTGCCACCGTCCCCTTCATTTCCCGCTACCGCAAGGAAGCCACCGGCGAACTCGACGAGGTCAAGATCCAGACGATCCGCGACCGCATGGTCCAGCTCGCCGAGCTCGACGGCCGCCGCGTTTCCATCCTCAAGTCACTCGAAGAACGCAGCCTGCTCACCGACGAGCTGAAGAAAAAACTCAGCCACGCCGACACCATGGCCAAGCTCGAGGACATCTTCGCCCCCTTCCGCCCGAAGCGCCAAACCCGCGCCACCAAGGCCAAGGAAAAGGGCCTCGAACCCCTCGCCGACTGGCTGCTCGAAAACCAAGCCGCCGACCCCGCCGAGGAAGCCGCGAAGTTCGTCAGTGAGGAGAAGGAGGTCGCCACCGCCGACGAAGCCCTCGCCGGCGCGCGCGACATCATCGCCGAGCGCGTGGCCGACGATGCCGACCTGCGGGGCCGCGTTCGCCGCATTTACGAAAACGACGCCACCGTTTCCTCGCGCGTGATGTATGGAAAGGACGAGGACAAGGACGCCGCGAAATACCGCGACTACTTCGACTGGAGTGAGCCGTTCAAGTCCATCCCGTCCCACCGCATGCTCGCCATCCGCCGTGGCGAAAAGGAGGCCTTTCTCATCATGCGGATCGACGTCCCGCTCGACCGCGTCGCCAGCGAGGCGATCCCCGACTGGGTCAAAACCACCGGCCCCGCCGGCGAGCAGGTCCGCCTCGCGGTGGAAGACGGCTGCAAGCGCCTGCTGATGCCCTCGATGGAAACCGAGATGCGCCTCGCCGCAAAGAAGGCCGCCGATGAAACCGCGATCCGCGTGTTCGCCGACAACCTTCGCGAGCTGCTCCTCGCTTCGCCGCTCGGCCGCAAGCGCACGCTCGCCATCGACCCCGGCTTCCGCACCGGCTGCAAGACCGTCGTGCTCGACGCCCAAGGCGCGCTGCTCCACCACACCGTCCTTCACGCCACCGCCGGCTCGAACAACCAGCTCTACGAGGCCGCCGTCGAGCTCGCCGGCCTCGTTTCCAAATATAAGATCGAAGCCATCGCCATCGGCAACGGCACTGCCAGCCGGGAAACCGAGGCTTTCGTGAAAAAGCTGAAACTCCCCTCGTCGATCCCCGTCATTTCCGTCAACGAATCCGGCGCCTCGATCTACTCCGCTTCGGAAGTCGCCCGCGAGGAGTTCCCGAACGAGGACGTCACCGTTCGCGGCGCGGTCTCGATCGGCCGCCGCCTGATGGACCCGCTCGCCGAGCTGGTGAAGATCGATCCCAAGTCAATCGGCGTCGGCCAGTACCAGCACGATGTCGACCAGCGGGCGCTGAAAACGAGCCTCGACGACACGGTCGAAAGCGCCGTGAACGCCGTCGGCGTCGAGATCAACACCGCGTCCAAACAGCTCCTCGCCTACGTTTCCGGGCTCAATGCCAGCCTCGCCGAAAACATCGTCGCCTACCGTACCGAAAAGGGCGGCATCCGGTCCCGCGCCGAGCTGAAGAACGTCCCGCGCCTCGGCGAAAAGGCCTTCGAGCAGGCTGCCGGCTTCCTGCGCATCCGCGATGGCGAGCATCCGCTCGACGCCTCCGCCGTCCACCCGGAACGCTACGCGCTGGTCGAGAAAATGGCTGCCGACCTCGGCTGCGAAGTCGCCGACCTGCTGACCAGCGATTCGCTGCGGAAGAAGATCGACCTGAAGAAATACGTCGATGCCGAAGTCGGCCTGCCCACCCTCCAGGACATCCTCGCCGAGCTGTCGAAGCCAGGCCGCGACCCGCGCAAGCAGTTCGAGCTGTTCTCGTTTGCCGAAGGCGTCGAGAAGCCGTCCGACCTCTCGCCCGGCATGAAGCTCCCCGGCATCGTCACCAACGTCGCCGCCTTCGGGGCCTTCGTCGACATCGGCGTCCACCAGGACGGCCTGGTCCACGTCAGCCAGCTTTCCGACCAATTCGTCCGCGACCCCGCCGAGGTCGTGAAGGTCGGGCAAAAGGTGAACGTCACCGTGCTGGAGGTCGATATCCCACGAAACCGGATCTCGCTTTCCATGAAATCCGCGCCGGACATGGAGCCCCGCCGCGGCGGTGGCAGCCGCGACTCCAACCGCGGTCCGCGCCCGCAACCGCGCCGCGAGTCCGGCGGCCGATCTCAGCCCGCCGGCGGCAACGATTGGTTCAGCCAGGCGATGAACCAGGCCAAGAAGCGCTGAGGAGGCGGCTTGCTGTCGGGTCGGCTTTGTCCCAAGCTCGCCGCGTTCATGAAGCCCGCCACCACCCTCTCGCTCGTTGTGATCGCCGTGCTGGCGACGGTCGTGATCGAAGAATCGCGCCTGAAGCACTACCGCAGCGAGCTTGCGGACCTGCAGGCGCTCCGCGCGACGCAGCCGGCTCCGGAAAGGGTCGAGGAGGAGCCGGAGGCGGTGGTGGAAAGCTCCGCCGCGTCGGTGGGGCACGAGCTGCCGGCGAACTTCCCGGTGCCGAATTCCGAGGAGATCAAGACGCTGGCCGCCAGCCCGCGGGCCGGTCTTTACCTGGAGCTCGGGCTGACGGTGACCGAGCAGGCCTATGTGGAAAACCTGATCACCGGGCTGCGCAAACAGCAGCAGGAGCTGGCCGCGGCCTGGATCGCCGCCGCGCCCGACCAGCGGGCGGACCTCGAGGCCAAGCTGCGCGAGGCGGAGGTGACCACGGATGAGGCGCTGCGCGGGTTCTTCCGGGAGGAGAAGGAGTTCAAGGTGGTGCAGGACGCGCTGGCCTTGCAGCCGGACGTCGAGCTCTACCGCCAGCTCGAGCCCTATCTCTCGGTCCAGGGCGTGGGCTTCAACAAGACCAAGGAGGACCGCTTCATCGAGGCCCTGCACCAGATCCGCATGACGGTGGGCGGGATCGACTGGAATTCGCCCGACGCGCTGCCGTTCCACGCCACCGGGACCGCGGCCGATCGTTTCCGGCAGGAGTGGAAGCGGATCAATGAGGGGCTGGAGAAGGTGCTGCCGGTGTTTCTCGACCGGCGCGAGCTGGAGGCCGTGGAGGCGGCGCGCAAGGAGCTGTACGAATCCCTGAAGGAGACCATTTCCCCGGCGGACGAGGCGGGGCCGGAGGAGGAAGCGCCCGCTGCCGAGGAGCCGGCGGACCAGTGACCCTACGCGATCCCGTTACGGCGGGGGCGTTGCTTTCGATTCGGGGATCCCTAGCATTTGGATTTTCCCCCCACCCTTCATTGTTTCCCCCGAAATGAGAATCGTAGTCCACGACTACGCGGGTCACCCCTTTGCCCCGTCCCTGAGCCGTGAGCTATCGCGCCGCGGCCACGAAGTCATCCATACCTTCGCCAGCTCGCTGCAAACGCCGCGGGGGGCGCTGCGTCGGCGTAGCGACGATCCCGCCACGGTCGATTTCCGCGAGATCCCGATGGATCCCGACTACCCGCGCTACAAGTATTCCTTCATCCGCCGCCGGCGCATGGAGGTGGAGTATGGCAAGCGCGTCGCCGCCTTTATCCGCGAGTGGAAGCCCGAGGCGGTGCTCTCCGGCAACACGCCGACGGAGACCCAGGGCCCGATCGTCAACGCCACGGTCCGCTGCGGCGGCCGGTTCTGCTACTGGGTGCAGGATTTCTACTCGCTGGCCGTCGAGCGGCTGCTGAAAAAGAAGCTGCCGGTCGTCGGCGGACTGCTCGGGCAATTCTACCGCCACCTCGATCTCAAGCAGTTCCGCGAAAGCCACCGCATCGTCACCATCACCGAGGATTTCAACTCGATCCTCGACCGCGAGTTCGGCGTGGATCCCGAACGCATCGATGTGGTCCCGAACTGGGCCGTCATCGAGGAGCTGCCCGTCACCGGGAAACGCAACGCTTGGTCAGAGCGCCACGGCCTGCATGACAAGTTCGTATTCCTCTACACCGGGACGATCGGCATGAAACACAATCCCGCCATGCTGCTGGAGCTGGCGCGGCGGCACCGCAACGACCCCTCGGTGCGCGTCGTGGTGGTGTCCGAAGGCCTCGGCGCCGAGTGGTTGCAACGCGAGGGCGCCGGTCTGGAGAACCTGCTGATCCTGCCGTACCAGCCCTTCGAGGACCTGCCGCAGGTGCTGGCGAGCGGCGACGTGCTGATGGCGCTGCTGGAAGAAGAGGCCGGCGTCTTTTCCGTGCCCTCGAAAATCCTGGCCTACCACTGTGCCGGGCGGCCACTGCTGATGGCGGTGCCCGCCGCCAACCTCGCCGCGCGGATCACGAAGGAGCACGGCACCGGCCTGACCGTCGCGCCCGGCGACATGGCAAGCTTCCTCGCCACCGCCGATCGCTTGCGGGGTTCGCAGGAACTCCGGGAGGAGCTGGGAAAAAAGGCCCGCGACTACGCCGAGGCGACCTTCAGCATCGGGCCCATCACCGACCACTTCGAACGCATCCTCGCCGAATGACGCGCTGCCTCTGGATCACCCGACAAGAGCCGCGGGCGGCCAATGCCGGCGACATCATCTACTCGCTCGGCCTCCTGCGCGCCTTGGCGGCGACCGGCCGGGTCGAGCTGACGGTGCTGACCCACCGCGACCGCGTCGAGGTCTCGGAAATCGAGTACATCGACTTCGAGCTGCCCTGCTTCATGCCGCCGAAATCCGCGTCCTGCATGATTTCCCCGCTGCCGGCCGATGCCCACCGCATGGGCAATCCGGAGATGCGCCGGCGGCTGCGCGAGCTGATCGCGGCAAAGAACTTCCAGCGGGTGGTCATCGACCAGGCCGCCTGCAGCTGGGCGCTGGACCTGATCCCCGGGGAAATCCCGGTCCTTTACATCGCCCACAACCATGAGACGGCGCTGCGGGCGGAGATCGCCGCCGGCGGCCGTGGCCCGACCGCGCCGCTGTATCGCTACGATGCCTGGAAATACGGTCGCATGGAAACCAAGCTGTGCCGGCGGGCGAAGTGGATCTCCGCCATCACGCCGCGCGATGAAGCCGCCTTCCGGCAAAAGTTTCCGGGCAAGGACTACCTCCAGCTCACGCCGGGATTCGAGGGGCCGGTGCCCGAGGGAGATGCCGCGGAGATCACCGCGGAGACCCCGCGCAAGGTGGTGCTCGGCGGCACCTTCGAATGGCTGGCGAAGCGCCGGAATCTGGAGGCTTTCCTCGGCGATGCCGCCCGGCATTTCCCGGCGGCGGGCATTGATTTCCAGATCGTGGGAAAGGCCGATCCCGACCATTTCGCCGAGCTCGCCAAGCGCTACCCGTGGGCGAAGTTCGACGCCAACGTGCCCTCGATGGACCCCTACCTGCGCGGCGCCCGCATCGGGCTGATCCCGGAGGCGCTCGGAGGCGGATTCAAACTCAAGGCGCTCGATTATATCTTTCGCGGCCTGCCGCTTGCTTCCATCGAAAGCGCGCTCTCCGGGCTGCCGGTCAGCGCGGGCGATGGCGCCATCGCCGCCCACACCACCGCTGGCCTGGCGGAGAAGGTGGCGGCGGTGATCGACGACCTCGACCAGCTCAACCGCCACGCCCGCGTGGCGCTTGACCGATGCCGCGGAGCCTTTCACTGGAGCGACCGCGGCGACGCCCTCGCCGACTGCCTCTGCCCCGCCTGAAACTTTTCTCCTCCGATGATCCGCAAACCCGGTCCCAAAGCCCTCTCCCGCCGCCAAGGCACGGGCGAACGGCCCGGCGTGCGCCGCGGGGACCCCGAACGGGCGCCGCACATCGCGCTGATCGATCCCATCTGGGCGGGCCACCACCCGATGTATTTCGGCCAGTTCGCGGCGGCCTTTCTCGATCTCGGCGCGCGGGTCAGCGGCTTCTGTCCGCAGCCGAAAGCGGGAGCGCGGGAAATCGAGCTCGCCTGGGGCCCGGCGATCGATCGCTGGAGCACGCATCCCATCCCGCCGGCCAAGCGCTCGCTTTTCAACGGCCGCTTCGAGGGCGATCCCTACCACACGCTCGACCGCTGGCAGCAGGCCGCCAAGGCGATCGCCGACGCGGCGGAGGAGTCCGGCCAGCCGATCGACGCCGCCTATTTCCCGTACCTCGACACCTACCTGCGCTTCCTGCCGCTGCCGGAGGTGCCGGCCTCGACCATCGGCATCCCGTGGGGCGGCCTCTACCTGCGCAACCACCACTATCGCGACGACACCAACCCGATGCTCCGCGCCGCCCGCCTGCTGGCCAAGGGCGACGCGCTGATGCGCTCGTCGCTGTGCCGCGGCGTCGGCGTCCTCGACGAGCGCTTCGCCGGAGCGCTGGAGTCGCACATCGGGAATCCGGTCACGCCGTTTCCGGACGTGACCCTGGCCGGGCTGCCGGAGCAGGAGCCCGAGCTGGTACGCTTCATCCGAGAAAAAGCCAAGGGTCGCCCGATCGTCGGACTCATCGGGCTGGAGAAGCGCAAGGGCATGCTGACCATGCTCGATGCCGCGCTGCAGGCGCAGGATGGCGGGCTGCCGACCTACTTCGTGTTCGCCGGGGTCTTCGACCGCAGCGAGTTCGAGGCCGGCGAGCAGAGCCGGATCCAGGAAATCGTCGGCCGCATCCGGTCGGGCGAGATCGATCACATCCACTTCGACCCCGAGGCTCCGCGCATCGCGACCGAGCCGGATTTCAACGCGCTGTTCCGCTCGTTCAGCGTGGCGTGGGCGGCCTACCTCGGTTTCCCCGGCAGCAGCGGCACGCTGGGCAAGGCGGCCGCCTTTGAAATCCCGGTCATCGCCAGCCGCGGCGAGTGCATCGGCCAGCGCGTCGAGCAGTTCCGGCTGGGGGCAACCATCGACGAGGGAAATGCCAGCCAGGCGACCGCCGCGATCCGGGAGCTGTTGGAAACACCGGCGGAGCGGGATTTCGAAGGCTACCGTCGCCTGCACAGCCCGGAGCGGCTGCGGGTGGTGCTCGGCGAGTGGCTGGAGGCCGCCGTGCCGCGCCGCTGACGGAAGTGGTTGTCCCGGCGAGCCCGATGCTCTTGATTGGGCTTCATGAACCGTTTCCTCGCCCTGCTCTCACTGCTGCCGGCGGCCGCCTTCGCGGCGGATCCGTTTCCCGTCTCGGTCCAGATCGACCTGTCGGGAAACGAAGGCCCGATGGAGCCGATCTGGCGGTTTTTCGGCGCGGACGAGCCGAACTACGCGACCATGAAGGACGGCCGCAAGTTGCTCGGGGAACTCGGCGAACTGCGGCCGGACGAGGTGTTTTTCCGGGCCCATAGCCTGATGGTCAGCGGCGATGGCACGCCGGCTCTGAAGTGGGGTTCGACCGGCATGTATGGCGAGGACGGCCGCGGCCGGCCGATCTATGACTGGGAGATCGTCGATGGCATCTTCGATGCCTACCGCGAGAACCACGTGCGGCCCTACGTGCAGATCGGCTTCATGCCGGAGGCGCTGTCGGTGAAGCCCGTGCCCTACCGGCACCACTGGACGCCGGAGGCGGATTACGACGAGATCTACACCGGCTGGGCCTACCCGCCGAAGGATTGGCGGAGGTGGGAGGAGCTGGTGTTCCAATGGGCCAAGCACTGCAAGGAGCGCTACGGCGAGGAGGAGGTCCTGCACTGGTTCTGGGAGACCTGGAACGAGCCGAACATCGGCTATTGGCGGGGCACGAGGGAGGAGTTCTTCCGGCTCCATGACCACGCGGTGAACGCCGTGCGGCGGGCCATCCCGGGAGCCCGCGTCGGAGGTCCGGACGTCGCCGGCGGGCCGGGCGGGGATTTCCTGGAAAGCTTCCTCCGCCACTGCCTCGAAGGCCGGAATGCCGCCACCGGCGAAACGGGAACCCCGCTCGATTTCGTTTCCTTCCACGCCAAGGGCCGGCCGGAAACGGTGGACGGACACGTGCGCATGGGCATCGCCAACCAACTGCGGGACATCGACCGAGCCTTCGAGGTGATCGCGAAGTTTCCTGAAACCCAGCCGCTGCCGATCGTGATCGGCGAGTCCGATCCCGAGGGCTGCGCGGCCTGTCAGGGGGAGAACCTCGCCTACCGCAACGGCACCCTGTATTCCAGCTACACGGCGGCTTCGTTTCCCCGGAAACTCGATCTCGCGCGCAAGCACGGCGTGAATCTCGTGGGCGCACTGACCTGGGCCTTCGAGTTCGAGGACCAGCGTTACTTCGCGGGCTTCCGTTCGTTGGCCACGCGCGGGATCGACAAGCCGGTGCTGAACGTGTTCCGGATGTTCGCGAAGATGCGCGGCCACCAGCTGCCGGCGCACAGCGACCACGAGCGGGAACTCGGGGAAATGGTGGCGCACGGCGTGCGGG
The DNA here is from genome assembly GCF_040362925.1 of Haloferula sargassicola. NCBI lineage: Bacteria > Pseudomonadati > Verrucomicrobiota > Verrucomicrobiia > Verrucomicrobiales > Verrucomicrobiaceae > Haloferula > Haloferula sargassicola. The sequence continues at coordinate 90,752 of NZ_BAABRI010000021.1, read as the reverse complement.
GCGCGCCGGATGTCGGGGTCCGCGCGGCCCGCGATGGCCGCACCGCCACGGTGCTGGCCTGGCACTATCACGATGACGACCTCCCCGGTCCCGCCGCGGAAATCCGCATCGAGCTGGCCGGCTGGCCGGGGTCGGCCAAGCCGGTCATCCGGCAGTTCCGGATCGACGAAACCCACTCCAATGCCTTCACGATGTGGCGGGCGATGGGGTCGCCCCAGAAGCCGACCGGGGCTGAAATCCGCGAGTTGATGGAGGCCGGCGGCCTGGCTGAAATGTCGGCACCGGAAGTCCGGACCGACTCCGCGGGCAAAGCGCAGCTGGCTTTTTCCCTGCCGCGCCAGGGGGTGTCCCTGCTGGAAATCGAGGGCCTGTGAGGCGGGCGCGAAAGAGCCTCCGCGGGAGCGATCCCGGGGAGGCTCGAAACGACGCGGGGATGGGACCTCAGCGGACCACCTTGGCCACGTCGGTGAAACCGCGGAGCTGGATCTCCTGAGACACCGGATCGAGGAACAGCACCTGGAACACCCGCTTTTTGCCGGGCGGAGCCCAGCGGGCGGCGGCAATGCGCTTCCAGTCTTTGGCCGCATTGCCAGGTCCGATGCGGCAGAATGCGCGCATGTCGATCAGGTTGTCGGGGCCCGCATCGAGCTCCTTCACCAGATTGGTGGTGCCTTTCTTGAAGCGAAGATCCTTCTCGTCGAGCTGGAACCGCACTTCGGTCGGGCTCATGTTGAGCACCATCAGCGAGCCTTCGGGGAAGGCCTTGCGGGTGTCGTCCACGACGAAGATCCGGTAGGGCAGATCGCCCGCCTTGCCGGTGCCGGGCACGAACAGCAGGATCACCGATCTGGCCCCGTCGGGCAGGGTGGCCTTGGCCACCAGCTTCTCCTGGATCAGGGTGCTGGATGGGTCCGGATCGGTGGTCAGGAGCAGGTTCTGGGTGCCGTCGGGCAGAGTCTCCGCCTGATGGTTGAGAAAGGTTTTCACCTCGAGCTTCACGCTACCGGCATCCTTTTTGGCGGGATTGAAGGCATAGACTTCCGGTGGCGGCTGGGCACCGATCACGAAAGCCAGGCAGCGGACCCGGATTCCGGCTTCCTCCCGTGCTTGCTGGGCGACGGCCGGCAGACCGATCAGGCTGGTCAGAAGGCCGAGAAGCAGGGTTCGGCGGGTTTTGGCGAAGGCGGGTTTTATCATGGATGCAGCATACATTAGATCTCGTCGGGCGAAAGCCAGCGGAACCCGGTCAGGATGAAGCGACGGCCGAACTTCTGGTTCACCTCGCTGGTCAGCTCGTCCGGAAGGATCTCCGCCTGGTCAACCGGATCCACATAATCGGGAACGCGCTGCACCGTGGCCTCGCAGTAAGCCTGCGCGGTGATCCTGTCCGCCGGGTCGCGGGACTCGCCGTAGGCACGGATGCGGAAGGTATCACCCCGCACGGTGGCGACCGGAGCCAAGGCCATCATCAGGTCACCTTGGCTGACGATCGAGGGCGCGCCCTCCGCTGAGAAGCCGAGGCGGGCGGAGGTGTTCTGCTCGCCCTTGGTGGCGTTCGGCAGGAGCTGGGACGAGCCGTTGATCGTATTGGAGTCGAGCCGGTGGAATTCGTCATTGATGGAGGACTCCTCGATCGCCGTCTGGAGCAGACCTTTGACGGTATGGAGCCCGGATGAGCCGCCGATCCGGCGGTTCACGAACTCACCCAGCGTGCAGAACGGCGCCTCATCGGTGCTGCCACGGGCCTGGATCTGCTCGACGATGGACTCGGCGAGGTTTTCGAGCTGGTCATCGGTCAAGGCTCGGAAGCCGGCCCACCGCTTGGCGCCTTCGACATCCACGGAGGTGCCCGATTCCTGATCGTCCGGATCTCCGGCAAGCGGGAACGAGGCCCGCGGGTAGGCGGTCTTGCCATCGGCGGTCAGGTCCGCATCCCCCCATCCGACCACGGCGCGGTCGCGGAGGGAGGTCAGCATCGCCCACCAGGCGTCCTTGGAGTCGGAATTGACGTTGAAGGCACCGGGAACTCCCATGACCGTCGCCATTTTCCTCGCCCGCTCGGCGGGCGGGAGGTTGGCGATTTCCTGGGCCGTCGATTCGGTGTTCGAGGAGGAATTGACGATCGGGACCAGCCGGCGGTTGAGCTGGCGCGGGTTTTCCTCAAGGAAATCGGTCAGCAAGCCCTTGGTCGATTGGTTACCGGTCACATCGTTCTGGATTTCACCGATGGTCGAGAAATAGAAGCGGTCCCATAGCGCATCGTTCAGGAGATAGGAGTGGTCGAGCATGTTCCCGAAGCGGACACCGGACGTCGTGCTGGTGACCGGGTTGCGGACGCTGACGCGGTCGGTGGGAATCAGCGGATGGCTGTAGGAGTTTCCGAACGGGTGGGTGAAGCGTGGCAGGGCGCCGGACGCCACCAGATTGGCGGGAATCAGGTCGCCGAGGCTCGCGGACGGAAGCACCGGCACGTGGAACATCGGCACGTTCGAAACCCCGCCGTTGGCGCGGCTGGTGCCGCCGAGATACCCGCGGTTCTGGGAGTCGATCTCGATCATCGGGAAATCGTAGAAGCTGCTGACCTCCCGCAGGGAGACGTCGTAGGCATCCATCGCATTGCCGATCTCGCGGGTGTCCTGTTCGCCGCCCTCGTTGACGGGGTGCGCGTGCATCCACGGCTTGGTGAAGTCGAAGACGTCCTTGGTGGTCTTCGCGGAGACACTGAAGAGGGCGAAGGGGGTCTTGCCGCCCGGCGTGGAGTCATCCGGGGTCTGCAGCAGATCGCCGACCTGATAAGTGCGGGTGATTTCATTGTTGTTCAACAGTCCGCCCACCTCGCTCTCGACGTTATTGAAACGGAACTTGTAGCTGCGGATGATATCCCGCTCGGGCTGCTCCCTCACGCCCGCCAGAAGATCCATTTGGAAATCCGGAAACTTCGCGTTGGAACCTGTCGCCGGGAATGCGCGCCCCGCCTTGCAGAAGACCGAAACCTCGTGGTCGGTCCGAATCGCAACCCAGCCGTCTCTGAGGTCGCCAGTCTGGTAGATGGTAGCCGGCGGGCGGGCATCGGAATACGAGAGGTGGTCCGTCTGGAGCCCAGCACGCGGGTCCCAACCCGGGATGGTCTCCACTCCATACTTGTTTTTCGTGCGGTTATCGACATTACCAAATTCCGAGTCAGCTCTCCAGTCGAAGAATGAGCGCGGGTCCCCAGCAGCAATTTCATACCCCCAGGTCCATCGTCCCTCTACCCAAGGTGAGAAGACTTTCACCTCGCCCGGCTGCATGACGATTGTCCCGCCGGGCTGCGGATTCGCTCCGCCCCGGCTTTCAGTAAGAAGAAATGTGAACCAACGACGGGCCGAAGGCTCGTGCTCGTTCTTGATTTGGAAGCGGGCTAGACCTTGATAATTGCCGCTTGCAAATTCGTCCCGTAGCCAGTTCTGATTTTTCTTAAATCCAAACAAAACCGGTGGATCCCATAGGCGAATCCGAAGTTGCTCCAAGCGAATGGCAACATCATACGGATTCCATAGAGTGATCACAGGATCATAGACCAAATGAGGAACTCCGTATCGGGTGTTTCCTCTCGGAGATGCTTGAGTATTGTAAAACTGTACCCGATCGGGAAGGTGAGAGTAGTGGGTGACCAAGGAGAACACAATTTGCATTTTCGCCACCACCGGCAACAGGGTTTCGCTGGTGGGTGCCACGTCCAGCCCGATGGACTTGGGGCGAAGTTCAGATCTCAGAAGTGTGACAGAAGGGACACCCCCAGCCGACCCCGAGATCCGCTCCTGCAAAGCGTAGTGGCTCTGTAGGTAGTCCCATGTCGGAGCCCCATCGGCTTCGCTGAAATAAAGGGTTTCACGGCCTAATTCCCTCGCAGGATCGCCCTCGAACAAGGAGGTGAGATCCCATTTCACGCCGCCATCAGCGACGTTGGTGAGGAGGCCGATCGACTGGGTCGTGATCGCCTCCTGGCGGCCGAGGATCTGCGTCTTGTCCGTCCCCGTGCCCAGAGCGAGGGAGGCGGTATCGAGGGTCACCAGCTTCGGATACTCGGATTCCGCAAGCTGTTGCATGCCCGGCAGGAACACCTCGGGCGCGGCGCGCTGGGGAGCCACCCGTTGCGCGATTCGCTCGGAAACCTGGAGGTCCTCATCGTCCTCGCCCTTCAGGGCGATCGCGACCTTTTGGGATTCGTCCATCACGCCCCAAGCGAGGCCGCCCACGGTCTGATCGGTGGTCTGCACCCGCTGCCGGTTCGCCCTCAGCGAATTGGTGGCATCCGGGTCGGTGGAGGTCTGGCCCACGGTTTCGGGGTTGATCAGCCACACCGGGTCGTCGAACTGCTGCGTCGGCGCCTTGATGTCGCGGGCCAGATCTTCGTCAGCGGTCGAGGCCAGCCAACGCACGAAGCCGCCGCGCTTGTCGGTGTAGTCCGGCGAATTGGCGGATTCCGGGTTCCAATGCCAGCTGTCCCACGCCCCGAGCAGGTTCGCCTCGCCGCCCGGGCCGTTGACCGCCGAGGAATTGGCGGACACCCGCTGGTCGGGGCCCATCGCCTTCTGAAGGTTGCCGATCGCGACCGTCAGCGCCATCCGGGCATTCGCCCGCGCCACGGCCATGGCATCACCCCCGCGGCTGGACCGCAGGGTGACCGACGACAGTCCAAGCAGGCCCACGGCCAGCAGGGACAGCAACACCATCAGCGCAATGACGATGATCAGGGCAAATCCGCGGTCGGACCTGCGAGCGGTGGGTTGGGAAAGGGATTTCATGGGTTGAGGAACTTGTAACTACAAATTAAATACAAGTCAAAGGATGATTGGCATTGTAAAGACATGCACGACGTCCCAGTGAAAGCAGCATTTCCCGGGAACCGCGGGTGTTACACAAAAACCGTGTCATTTGTAGGAATCGTTTCCTTAAACGGCAATCGAATTTTTTGGAGGGACCACCTCCGGGCGATCGCCTGGCGTCAGAAAAAGAGGATCCGGGCGCAGCTTAGGGAGCAGAGGATCCTTCCGCTTCCCGGATGGCCGCTCAAAGCGAAGGGTCTGGACGAAATAACCCCGGCTGCCTGAGGCAGCCGGGGTTGGAAGCCGGAAGAATCCGGCGCAATCATTCCCCGGCCACCATCACCCGCAGGAAGCCGCGGGAGGGCAGGCCGTTCGAGCCGCTCAGGCTGAAGGTGCGGTATTCGTAGCCGGCTGGCACGGTCGGGAGCCCGGCGGTGACCGCGCTGGCGGGCACCACGGTCTCCCCGAAGGTGGCGAGATCCTGCGAACCTTGCACCGTGTAAACGACGCCGTCCTGGGTGGCAGTCGGCGAGGGCGACCCCGCAAACGCCGGAGTGCCCGAGCGCACGGCGATCGTCATCAGCAACTCGGCGGTGGCATCCCCATCGGCATCGCTGTCAGCCTTGATCGAGTAGACCTTGGCATTGTCGCTGCCGTCGTTCGGCACGCCCCCGAGGGCGAACTCGACGAGGTTCGACTGGCCGTCGCCATCCGGATCCGCGGTGGATCCGACGATGGCCGGGTCCGTTTCGCTGCCGAAGTAACCGGCGATCCAGTCGCCGAACGGGCTGCCGCCATTCGGATTGACCAGGGTGATCTGCGAATTGGATCCCGTGCCGTAGTCGATCGACCAACCGTTGGGCAGGCCATTGACCGTGAAGGTGCCACTCAGGGCACCCGAGTACTGGGCCACCACGTAACTCCCGGCGGTGCCGGCAGTCAGTTGCGTGATGTCCAGGGTCGCGCCGGACAGAGTGAGGTCACCATTCACCACCAGCGTGTCACCGATCGCGCCGTCGATTTCATAGGCGTAGCTGCCCGCGATGGTCGTGTTGCCCGCGGTCAGTGTGCCGGCCGAGGCTCCCGGAGCCAGGGTTCCGGTGGCTTCCACCATCAGCGGTCCCGCCACCGAGCCAGTGCCACCGAGCGAGCCGGCGGAGACGGTGGTGGTGCCGGTGTAGGTGTTGGCACCGTTCAGCTGGAGGAAACCGCTGCCCACTTTGGTGAGGCCGCCTCCGCCATTGCCTTCTAGCATCGCCACATTGACCGCGACGGTCTGCCCGTTGGAGTCCAAGGTGAGACCGCCGGAATTGACAGTGGTGGTGTCGATGCCGCTGACGAAATCAACATTCGCCCCAGCATTGGCAACGAGCGTTCCACCGCCGAAATTCAGCGCGCTGGTGCCGGCATCGGTTTCAATGATCCGGTTGGTGCGCAGAGTGCCGCCGGCATTGAGATTGAGCGTCCCGGTGCCGCCGCCCGTGGCTACGTTCACCTGCTGGCCGTTGGATTCCACGACACCGCTGCCCGAGATCGTGAGGGTTCCGGTGCCGGCCTCCGCCAGGATGAACCCTGGATAGCCGCCGGGTGTCGGTGGATTCTGGATCAAGGTCCCCCCAGTGACGTTCCACTCCGCCACCGATGGGGCGAGGCGCCCGATCACCAGGTAGCCGTTACAGGTGGTGCTGCCTCCGCTCTGGTTCCAAGTTGCCTTGCCATTTTGGCCGAACCAAACGCGATCGTTGCCACCCATCACTGCCGAGCCGCCCGTTTGGGTGACGAGAGCGGTCGCGTTCTCCGCATTAGCGAAGGTAGCGAGGCCCGCGTTGAGATTGCCTCCGGACAAGTTGAGGAATCCATCGCTCGTGCCACCCTTGCCGACGTAAAAGGTGCCGGTGCTCGTTACCACCCCATTATCCTGGATGTTGAGAGTTCCGGTGGAGTCGTTGACGTCACTGATGTTGAAATCATTGGCGCCCGCCGTGAACGAAGCATTGTCCTTCACCGTCAGGGTAGCGGTGCCGTTCACACCCACGGAAATGTAGTCGGCGGTCTTGGTCACGACGCTGGTGCCACCAACGGTCACTACCGAAGTCGATCCAAGATTCTCGGCCATGAGTATTTTGCCATTCGACGTCCAGTTCGAATCCGTGAGAGTGACCACCTGCGTGCTAGCATTGTCGGCCAGTCCGTTGGCGTAGCCCGAGCTGAAAGCTCCCGTCACGAGAGTGGAATCCACCGCCGTCAGGGTGCTTGTCACGCCCGAGCCATTGCCGCGTCCAATCGCCAAGAAGTCGGTGAGGGACAGCGACGTATCGATGAGCGAGAGATTACCCGCCAATCCCGGCTGAGAGCCGATCCAGACCCCGTTGGTGACCGTGTTTGTCTGGGTTCCGCCGGTTCCATCGAAAATCAGGGAGCCGTTCCGGATGTTAATGCCCGTGCCGGCACCCCCGAAGGTGTTGGCCCCATCGTAGGTGGCCGTCAGCGCGCCGGGTCCGCTTTTAACGAAATTACCGCCGTTCGAAACCAGTTGATTTGTCAGCGTCAGATCGTTGTCGATCCGAAGTCCGCCACCTGCCACGGTCCCTTCGGTCGAAATACCGCGGTCGATAGAGGTCGTGGGCCCCGTGTAATAGAGCGTTCCTCCAGCGAGCACGAGGTTCTCTGGATCCGCGGAGGCGGCACCGATCGGGCTCGCGACGCCGCCGGATGTCAGGACATCCACCGTGGTCGTGCCACCCTGCAGTCGAGTGGGACCCGTATAGGTGTTGGAGATGCCCGAGATCTCAAGAGCCGCAGTGCCCGATTTGGTAATTCCCACTGAACCAGCGATCGCGCCGCCCCCGGAACTGGTGAGCGAATAAGAACGCGTCGAGTTGTTGAACAGAACCTCGGAGGGGGAGACGACAGCCACCAGATCGACATCCGTGGTCCCGACCGCCTTGTCGTCGAACAATGCCGGGCTGGGATCCGTGTAAACCGTCGGCTCACCGGTGGACTGCTCCACCCAGTTTTCCGTGACGAAGTCCCATACGCCATCGTTGGAGCCGGCCGGGACAAAACTGAGTTCCGCAAACGCCAGATCCATGGTCGCGGCATTGCTCAAGGTTACCGTTGTGCCGCTCACCGCGGTGACGGTGGTGCCCTCGGGCAACGAAGCCTCTTCCCCAACCACCGTCTGCCCGACCGCGATGCCCGCGGCGCTATCGACCACCACGGTATTGGAACCGTTGGTCAGGTCGCCGTAGCTGATGATCGGATCAGCATCGTTTCCATTCCATCGGGGCTGGGAAACGCTGGTGATATTGAGGTAGACGGCCGTGAGTCCGCTACCATCATAGTTATCTTTCACTACCAGATCGCCCGCCACACCATTGGGCACGCTGTTGATAACGAAGCTTCCGGTCCCCGAGCGGTTCGCCGGATCATACTGAATCAATAACAGCCGACCTGTCTTGAAATTTTGGCCGCTGATGTTGATGTTTACGTCTCCATTGACTGCCAGATTACCGGTCACGTCGATCATCGGCACGTCCGGGAGCACGTCAGTTGCCCCGAACACGCCGAAGTTGAGATTGAGCGTGGTCGGGCCCGCGGTCGTTCCAAAGGTGGCATTATCCGGAGCCAGTTGATCGCCGAGATACAGGGTGGTCAGGCCCAGTGTGGTGTTATCGGCGAGGGTGAGGTCGCCCGTCCTTTCCAGAAGAAAGGGATTATCTGCCGGTATTGAAAGCGAACCCTCGTTGATCGTGGTAGGCCCCGCGTAAGTGATCAGATTGTTGACGTTGACCAGATTGAGCGAGCCGGCACCGTTCTTCGTCAGACCACCCGTTCCACCGAGTTCGATGTTGGCCGTGCCCAGAGCGAAGCCGTTCGAGTCAAGGATCAGCCCGCCTGCATTAATGGTACCCGAATCGAAGTCGTTGAGGAAATCGGTCCGCTCCCCGTTGGCGACAACGGTGCCACCGTCGAAGATGACGTTGGCCTCACCATCACCCCCATCAATCGCGTTCGCGTAAAGGGTTCCTCCGGAAAGGGTGAGATTGCCGGTTCCGCTTCCTGCATAGCCGACATCCATGTCCCCCGTCCGGATGTACATCGTGCCGCCGCTGATGGTGCAGTTGCCTGTGCCTCCCCCGTTTTCACTGAGGAAAAGCGAGCCGGTGGTCAGGTCGATGGTGCCACCCGACAGATTGATGGTTCCGACGCCGTCGGTGGTGGTCCCGATGGTGGCGTTGCCGTTGCCTGTCTTGGTGAATGTTCCTCCCTCAACATTGAGCGTGCCGGTCGCGCCGTTGCGCCCGATGGCCAGCCAGTTGCCGACATTCAAGGTCCCGGCCTGAAGCGTGTAGGTCCCTTCGCCATTGGCAGCGTTGCCGATCCACATTTCCCGCGAGTTGGTCGTCACGGCACCCCCGCTTTGCGTGAAGACACCGACACCCGCGGATTCGCCGAGGACGAATTCACCATCCATGATGCTGATATTGCCGCCGGTCATGGTGCCAAACCCTTGCGAGTCAGCGTCGCGCGCGATGAAAAGGCTGCCGTAGGAAGTCAGCGATCCACCCGACATGTTGAGCGTGCCATTACCGCCAAGGCGCCCGAAAGCGGTCCAGACACCGTTGTTCGCTGCACCGGCCGAGACGGCACCGTTGTCGAGATTCAGCACGCCGGTTCCGCCATTGATTCCGACAAACAAATCGTTGGTGGATGCCAGATTCCCGCTGGTGTTGACGTTGACCGTGCCGTTGCCGGTGTCGCCCACCAGCAGATTGCCCGCCGCATCGGGACCCTGCACGGCCACTGACAGGCTGCCGCTCCCTTGCGCCAGCCCGGTGAATGTGCCGCCCGAGCCCGAGGTATCCGCCAGATTCAGTGTCCCGTTCGCACCCGCTCCAAGACCGACGAGCATGTTCTGTCCGGTGTTGCTGCCGAGACTTCCCGCCGTAATGTCGAGGCGTCCGGTGGTGCCGGCGACGCCTACCCGAATCTCGTTCGGCTTGGCCGTGATGATCGAGGAAACGGTGGCAATGTTCGGAGACGTGGTGGCGATTTCGGCGAAATCGGCGTTGGGCACGGCTCCGGTGCTCCAGTTGGAGCCAAGATCCCAGTTCGAGCTGGTGTTTCCGGTCCATACCGCCGCCTGAAGGCTCAGCACGGAAGCTCCGGTAATGACGCCTACAGCGTAGCGCGTGGACAAGGCGGAGTGCAGGAGGGACGTACGCGTCACCCCCGATAATGGGTTGATCATGGATTGTCTGGGTTGGTTCTCGGGTTGATAGGGTCTGTCGCCGAAAGACCGGGCACCCGTATTCAAGACGGGGGCGACACGGGTTTTCCGGGTCAGGGCTGAGACCCTAGCACGGTCAGCTACGAAGCAAGTGGAATTAGTCTGTCTTAAAGAGTGAAATTTTATTCAAATGGGCACCTCCGGCGATTCACGCATGCGTCGTCGGTCGGAAACTCCGAGGCTTGCCCGCCGCCGCCGGCTGGCATAGACCGCGGGCCTCATGGCCTCGATCAACGCGAACTTCCTCAAGCTCAAAGCCGGCTACCTTTTCCCCGAAATCGCCCGCCGGGTGAACGCCTTCTCCGAGGCCCATCCGGACAAGGCCGCCAGGATCATCCGCTGCGGCATCGGCGACGTCACCGAGCCGCTGCCCGAGGCCGTCCGCCAGGCCATGCACGATGCCGTGGACGAGCAGGGCGACCGCGCCACCTTCAAGGGCTACGGCCCGGAGCAAGGCTACGCGTTTCTCCGCGAGGCCATCGTCGAGAACCAGTTCGCCGGGCTCGGCATCGCCGCCGACGAGGTCTTCATTTCCGATGGCTCGAAGTGCGACACCGGCAACATCCTCGATATCTTCGGCAGCGGCAACCGCATCGCCATCACCGACCCCGTTTATCCGGTCTACGTCGATACCAACGTGATGGCCGGAAACACCGGCGAGGCCGGCGAGTCCGGTGCCTTCGAGGGCCTCGTCTACCTCCCTTGCACCGCGGAAAACGGCTTCGTGGCCGACCTGCCCGCCGAAAAGGTCGACCTCATCTACCTCTGCTTCCCGAACAACCCCACCGGCACCGTGGCCACCCGCGAGCAGCTCCAGGGCTGGGTCGATTACGCCAAGGCCCACGACGCGATCATCCTCTTCGACGCCGCCTACGAGGCCTTCATCCAGGACCCGCTGATCCCCCACTCCATCTTCGAGATCGAGGGCGCCAGGGACTGCTGCATCGAGTTCCGATCGTTTTCGAAAAACGGCGGCTTCACTGGCGTGCGCTGCGCCTACGTGGTGATCCCGAAGACCGTGACCGGCAGCGCGCCGGACGGCACCCGCGTGCCGCTCCACCAGCTCTGGAGCCGCCGTCACTCCACCAAGTTCAACGGCGCCTCCTACCCGGTCCAGAAGGGCGCCGCGGCCGTCTTTTCCCCGCAGGGAAAGCAACAGGTCGCCGAGCTGATCGAGCACTACATGGGCAATGCCGCGCTGCTCCGCGAGGCCTGCCGGACCGCCGGCCTGACCGTCTTCGGCGGCGAAAACGCGCCCTACGTCTGGGTTGCCTGCCCGGCCGGCGTTTCCTCGTGGGAAATGTTCGACAAGATGCTCGGCGACGCGCAGGTCGTGATCACCCCCGGGGCCGGCTTCGGCGCGGCCGGCGAGGGTTACTTCCGCATCTCCGCCTTCAATTCCCGCGCCAACGTCGAGGAGGTCTGCCGGCGCATCGCCACCATCTTCGGCTGAAACGGCAGCTCACCCGCTGAACGCCACCTGCAGCCGCAGGAAGCCCGCGCCCCCCGCGGGCGGCACGGCCACGCGGACCTTTTCGAAGCCGTCCCGCGGCGGGTCGCAGGGTCCCGTCGTCACCTCCGTGCCCTCGGGCAGCTCCGGGCCCCAGATCAACGCTTCCGAGGCGAACTGCACCTCATACGACAGCCCGCGCTCCAGCCGGTCGAGGCGGCGGGGAAACTCGATCACCAGCCGGCCATCCTCGGTGCCGGTGGAGGTGAAGGCCCGCGATTGGGCCACGGCCGGATCGCCGCCGACCGCGTATTCCAGGAGGTTCCGCAGGTGATCGCCGTCCGGATCCGCATCGAAGGCCGGGTCCGCGAGTCCCGCCGACCACTCCGCGTAGGCCGCGGCAGCGGGCGACATCACCGGCCACGACACCGGCACGCTCTCCGGTTCATGACCGTCGGCTGAAACCCCCACCGTTCCGGCAAGCACCGGCCCGGCCGGCAACGCGCTCCAGCTCGCCTCCAGCGTCACGGTTTCGCCGTCCCCGAGTCCTCCGCGACGGCCCCGCCAGCTGCCAGGCGTCAGGCTTTCCTGCACCCAGCCCGCGGCGGTCAGGCCGGTAAATCCCGCGGCGGTGAACTTCAGCTTCACATTGTGGGCATCGGCCCCGGTTCCGCTCAGCCGCACCTGCACGGTGCCCGGCTGGCCGGCCACCAGCGGCTCCGCCGTATCCGCCGCCACCGTCAGCGCCACCGTTTCCGGGTGGCGACGGATCAGGTGGTAGCCCTCCGGCTCCATCAGGGCGTCGATTTCCCCGTAGTAGGTGGGGAGGAAAGCATCGTAGCTGCGCGAGGCGACCGGCGCCGCCGCCGGAACCTCCTCCAAGCCGCTGTGCACCCCCACCACGCACCACTCGCCGTCCTGCAGGATCAGCGTGGGCGAGCCGGAATCGCCTCCTTGGAAACGCAGGTCGCCCGGCCCGCCCGGCTCGTAGGGGAAATCGAAGTAAATGTAGTCCGTGGTATCGAAGCCCGGGCTGTTGACCAGCATCTCAAAGCCCTCGTAGCGCCCGGGCGCCGCCCATCCGGCCTTGCCCACCACCACCAGGTCGCGCTGGAGAAAGTCCGCGCGGGTGGGAAACACGGCCACCGGATAGGGCTTCACGCCGGTCGAGGGATCCAGCGGCTCGGCGAGGGTCCCGACCGTGATGTCCGTGGCCACGCCGCCGGGCGCCACCACTTCCTGCCCGACCAGCGGGTAGCCCCGCACCACGCCGTCCGAGCCGAGGAATTTCAGCTCCCGGGTCTCATCGAAAGGATAGTGGGCCACCCCGATGAAGTGCACCGGCGAGACCATCGCCAGGTTCCGGTGCCACTCCTGCGGCCCGTCCGGCCAGCCGGTGCCCTGCCGGATGATGTTCGGGTCGGGCTCGAACAAGGGGTTGAGCGTCGCATTCGCATACATCTCCCACAGCCACACGAAATGCCCCGAGGAGGTGTCGCGGATCTCCAGCGCGCACGCCGCGCCGGTCATGCCGAGGGCGGACAGCACCGCCGTTTTCATGGGGGAAACCATCATCCTGCCAGGTTGACTTTTACCCTCGCGTAGCCGCGCTGCTGCCGCGGCACACGGATCTGAACCTGCTCGAAGCCGGGCCAGCTCGAGCCGAACGAATGCACCGAGATCGAGGCGCCCGCCGGCACCATGGCGCTCCAGTTCACGAGGTCGGTCGAATACTCCACCGCGTAGCTCAGCCCGCGCGCGGCGGCATCCGAGCGGCGCGGGAAATCCAGCTGCAGCATGCCGCCGATCATCGCCCCCACCGGCTGCGGATCGCCGCCCGCTGCGGCCGGGTTTCCGCCAAAGGCGTACTCCAGCAGGTTCGACAGCCCGTCGTGGTCCGGATCGGCGTCGAGACCCGGCTCCGGCAGCCATTTCGCCCAAGTCTGGTAGGGGTCGGGGGTCGCCGTGCTCACCTGGACCGCGGCCGTGGCCTGCGCTCCGCCGTCCGCCACCGCCGTCGCGCCGACCGACACCGCCTCAGCCGGCAAAGCCAGCCAGTAGGCGCTCAGCGCAGCCGCTGTGCCCGCTGCCAAGCCTGCCCGACGGCAGCTCCAGGTATCGCCCGGCCCGTGCTCGCAGAGCCAGCCCGGCCCGCCGACCCATGACGCCCCCGTGGCATGGATCTCGACCGAAAGATTGTGCGCCATGCCCGCGCCCGCGACCGTCAGCGTCACGCCGACCTCTCCCGGCGAACCGCTCGCCATGGGGGTCACCGCCTCGACCGACACCTGCAGCGTCACCGCCTCGGCGTAGCGGCGTTTCACGTGGTAGCCCAGCGGCTCCATCAGGGCGTCCATGTCCGTCAGATAGTCCGGCAGAAAGACATCGTCGCTGAAAACCACCCAGCCCTGCGGCTTCCACCACTTCCAGATCGAGCTGTGGACGCCCGTCAGGCACAGCCGGCCACCTTCCATCATCAGCGTGGGCGATCCCGAATCGCCGCCCTCGAAGTGGAGGTCCGTCGCCGCGCCGGCCGCCACGACGTAGTCGAAGTAGATATTCTCGGTATTGCTGAAGGGCAGCGCCTGGCCGGCGAGGGTTTCGAAGCCGGAATATCGGCTGGTGGCGCCCTTCCCCGCCTTGCCGATCACCAGCACGTCGCGGTTCAGGTAGTCCGCCCGCGCGGCGAGATTGGCCACGGGAAAGGGCAGCACGCCGGTCGAGGGATCCACCGGCGTCGCCAGCGTCCCCACCACCAGATCGGTCGGCTGGCCGTGGCGCATCACCGACTCCGTCGCGGCGATCGGATAGGCCCGCACCACGCCGTCCGCTCCGCGGAAACGGATCGCATCCGAACTGACGAAGGGATAGTGGCTCACGCTCAGAAAGTGGAGCGGCGAGACCAGCACGATGTTGCGATGCCATTCGTCACCGCCGTTCGGCCATCCGATCGCCCGCAGCAGCTCCGGTGAGGTCGGAAACGCGGTCACCGGCGTCGGATTCGCCGGCAGCCCCGTCATCCACTCGTGCTGCCCGCCCGACTCACTGCGCACGGCAAGCCCGGGACTCGCGCACGGCCACCAACCGCACGCCAAGGCCACAATCCACGCGGATCTCGAGTGACGGGGGGAAATCACTGGTGCGGTCCCCTAGAGAAAGATCCCCCGCTCGGCGAGGTTTTTTCTCAGGCCCAGCAATTCCGTTTCAAACGCCTCCCGAGGCCCGGATATCCTGGATGATCACCTGCAGCGAGGTCCGGCCGCGGAAATGGTTGCGATCGATCGTGAACGCCACGTCCCACGGCGGGTCGGGCAGGATGCGCTCGCCGCCGCCGAAAAAGATCGCCTCCTGTTCGTGCAGGCCCTGACGCAGCGAAAGCCGCAGGTGGTGGTTCTTCATCCGCACCGGGGCCCCGCTCAGCAGCACCCCGGAGGCCATGAACACGGGCTGCGGGTTGCTGTTTCCGAAGGGCTGCAGCAGTTCGTAATCCCGCAGGAAATCCAGCGACAGCGCGCTCAGCGGAATCTCCGCGTCCAGGTAGAGCCGCGGCAGGCGGTCCTCGTCCTTGGTGCGGGTCAGCACATACTCGGCGAAGGCCGCGCGGAAGGCATCCAACTGGTCCTCGTGGACGGAAATGCCCGCCGCCATGTCGTGGCCGCCCCCGGCCTCCAGCAGCGACCGGCACGCATGGATCGCCTGCACCAGGGACACGCCCTCGATGCTGCGACCGCTGCCTTTGCCCACCCCGTCCTCGCCGATCGCCACCACGAAGGTCGGCTTGTGAAACTGCCGCATCAGCCGCGAGGCGACGATCCCCACCACGCCCGGGTGCCAATCGCGCGAGCCGAGCACGATCACCGGCTCGCTGCGATCGCGCTCCGCCAGCATGGCCAGCGCCTGCGTGCGGATCTGGTTTTCGTAGCTTTGGCGGGAGCGGTTGTAGCCCTCCAGCTTGGCGGCGAACTCGTCGGCGCGCCGCCGGCAATCGGTGAGCAGGATGCCCAGCGCGTCCTCCGGCACGTCCATGCGGCCCGCCGCATTGAGCCGCGGGCCGAGCCGGAAGCCCACGTCCATCGAGGTCGCCCGGCCGTTCATGCCGGAGATTTTCTGCAGCGCCTGGAGGCCCGGATTCAGCGTCCGCGGCAGCAGCCGCAGCCCGTGGCGGACCATCAGCCGGTTCTCGCCGACCATCGGCACGATGTCCGCCACCGTCGCCAGCGTCACCAGCTCGAGCAGCGGCTTGAGGTCGAATTCCGGCAGCCTCCGGGTCTTCATCAGCGCGTGGACCAGCTTGAAGCACACCCCCGCCGCGCACAGGTAGGTCGGCCCGCCGCCGAATTTCGGGTTCACCAGCGCCGCCACGTCCGGACGGCCCCGCGGACCCGGCTCGTGGTGGTCCACCACGATCACGTCCACACCTTTTCCGCGCAGCGCCGCGATCTCGTCCACCGAGACCGTCCCGCAGTCCACCGCGATCAGCAGGTCCGGCTTTTCCCCCTCCGCCATGCAGCGCTCCAGCGCCTGCGCGCTCAGGCCGTAGCCCTCCGAGCTGCGCCGCGGGATGAAATGGCGCGGCTTCAAGCCATAGGCCAGCAGCGCCCGCCGCATCACGGCCACCGAGCTCACGCCATCGACGTCGTAATCGCCGTAAATGAGCACTTTTTCCTGCCCGTCCACCGCCGCCAGGATGCGCTCCACGGCCTGCCTCATCTCGCCGATCTCGAAGGGATCCGCCAGGTTCTGGAGCTTCGGCCGCAGGAAATCCTCCAGCGCGTCGCCGGCCGGCAGCCCGCGTTGTTCGATCAGATGCCGCAGGATCGCCGGAAACGCGCCGCCCGAGCCGTTTCCATTCATCAGGAAAGGCTGGCCGCGGAGGATCCATTGGCGGGTTGTCGGCATCGTGTCGGGCCAACCTGAGCGAGCCGCCCGCAAGACACAAGACACATCCCCCGGCGAGCCCGCCGCCTTTTCCGCGGGAACTCTCGCCTTGAGCCGCCGCCCGCCCGGCGCAAGATGCGGGCGATGGCAGAACTCGTCCGCGTCGAACCGATCGCCCTCATCCCCACGCCCGCCGGCTGCGCGGTGTTTTTGGGCGATGGGCACAAGGCCATCGTGTTCTACATCGACAACGCCATCGGTGCCTCCATCAACACCGCCATGGCCGGCCAGACGCCGCCGCGGCCGCTCACCCACGACCTTTTCCTCACCACCCTCCAAGGCTTCGGCGCGCGCGTCAGCCGCGCCGTCATCGTCGCCATTGAGGAGGACATCTACTACGCCCGCCTCATCCTCGAGGCCGAGAACGAGATCATGGAAAAGAAGATCGTCGAGCTCGATGCCCGCCCGTCGGACTGCATCGCGCTCTGCGTCCGCACCGCCTCGCCGATCTACGTGGTGGCCGAGGTGTGGGCCGAGCTCGAGGACATGAGCCCGGTGCTCGAGGAGCTGCGGCGGAAGAAGGAAGAAGGCGGAGAATGACAGGATTTCCGCCTCGGGCGGGCGGCGATACGTTTCGGTATCATTACCCGAAATAGGGAGTGGAAGTTGCTTCCGCTGCCCCTGCGAATCCGGTTTTCTGGTGGGGTCTAGCAGGATTCGGCCGTGCATTTCCGCGGCCGTCCCGCTCCCAAACCCACCAACCCATGTCCGATCAGGAACACGCCGTCACCGACGAGTTCGAGCGCCAGCCCGTGCCCGAATCCGCCCTCAAGGGCCCCGGAAAATTCTGGGGCATGTATGCCGGGGAACACACCGCCGGCACCGAGTTCATGATCGGTCCGCTGTTCCTTGCGGCCGGTGCCAGCATCCAGGACCTCATCCTCGGCCTGCTGCTCGGCAACCTCCTCGCCACCCTCACCTGGCGCTTCCTCGTCACGCCGATCGCGATGCGCAAGCGCCTCACCCTCTACTACCAGCTCGAGCGCATCGCCGGCGGCGGCGCGGTCAAGCTCTACAACTTCGTCAACGGCGTCCTCTTCTGCTTCCTCGCCGGCGCCATGGTCACCGTCTCGGCCTCCGCCGTCGGCGTGCCTTTCGGCGTCACCTTCGATGTCCCGGAAAATTGGTACCAGCTCGGTTCGCCCGCCTTCACCGCCATCGTCCTCGTCGTCGGCGCGGTCATCGCCGCCATCGCCTGCCGCGGTTATGAAATGGTGGCCCGGGTGGCGAACATCGCCGCCCCCTGGATGATCATCGTCTTCGCCGCTTGCGGCCTCGTTTCCTACGCGCAGATGAAGTCCGGCGCGCCGTTCACTTGGGACGATGCCGTCAGCTTCGTCCAGGCCAAGAAAGGCGTCCAGCAGTTCGGCTTTTGGAAAATCGTCATCTTCGGCTGGCTCTGCAATGGCGCCATGCACTTCGGCATGGCCGACCTTTCGATCTTCCGCTTCGCCCGCGACAAATCCTCCGGCTGGGCCCCCGCCATCGGCATGTTCCTCGGCCACTACGTCGCCTGGATCTGCGCCGCCCTGCTGCTCGCCGCCCAGATCAAGCTCCACCAGGACACCACCGCCAACCCCGGCATGCTCGCCTGGCGCGCCATCGGCTGGACCGGCATCGTCTGCGTGATCATCGCCGGCTGGACCACCGCCAACCCCACCATCTACCGCGCCGGCCTCGCCTTCCAAGGCATGTTCCCGAACTCGAAGCGCGTCACCATGACGCTGCTCGCCGGCGCCATCGCCACCGTCGCCGGCGCCTTCCCCACCCTCTCCGGCAAGCTCCTCGACTTCGTCGGCACCTACGGCACCGTCCTCGGCCCGATGGGTGCCGTGATCTTCGTCGATTTCTGGCTGATGAAAAAATTCCACCTGCGCAGCGAGTACGCCCACGCCACCGGCTCCCGCTTTCACCCCGCGGCCCTCATCGCCTGGCTGCTGCCCGTCATCGCCGGCCTCTACCTCATCTACGCCCAAGGCGTCTTCGCCGCCTACCTCGTGATCCCCTGCTGGCTCGTCTGCGGCCTCCTCTACCTCGGCCTCAGCCTGGCCACCCAAAAGAAAGCCTGACCCATGAAAGCCTTCAAAATCGGCGCCCTCGTCGGCCTCATCCTCACCGCCATCGGTCCGGTCCTCGTCTTCACCGGCACCCTTGATGTCGAAAAGAACAAGACCATCATGCTCATCGGCATGCTCCTCTGGTTCCTCGGCGCCACCCCCTGGCTCGGCTCCAACAAGCTCCAACCCGCCGACAAGGAAGTCGAAATCTAGCCGCGCTGCGCGGCAGATCGTAGATCGAAGATAGTAGATCGCAGATCCCCCGCTGCCCCGGTCCCTTCCATCTGCCATCTACGATCTTCCATCTACGATCTCATGTACACCCTCGCCCGCGAACAATACGCCTCTCTCGGCATCGACACCGAAGCCGCCCTTCAACGTCTGGCAAACATCCCCGTTTCCATCCACTGCTGGCAGGGCGACGACGTCGGTGGCTTCGAGAATCCCGACGGCCAGCTCGGCTCCGGCCTCGCCGTCACCGGCAATTATCCGGGCAAGGCCCGCACCCCCGATGAACTCCGCGCCGACCTCGAGAAAGCCCTTTCCCTGATCCCCGGAAACCACCGCCTCAACCTCCACGCGATCTACCTCGAGACCGACACCAAGGTCGAACGCGACAACATCGAAACGAAGCACTTCCAGGGCTGGATCGACTGGTGCAAGTCGCAGAACCTCGGCCTCGACTTCAACCCCTCCTGCTTCGCCCACCCCAAGGCCGACAGCGGACTCACCCTCTCCTCGCCCGACGCCGGCATCCGCCAGTTCTGGATCGACCACTGCAAGGCCTGCCGCGTCATCGCCAACGACATGGGCGCGCAGCTCGGCGACAAGACCGTCACCAACATTTGGGTCCCCGACGGCTACAAGGACACCCCCGCCGACCGCATGACCCCGCGCCAGCGGCTCAAGGACTCGCTCGACGAGATCCTCGCCTTCGACACCCCGCACAATCTCGACGCCGTCGAATCGAAGCTCTTCGGCATCGGCTCGGAAGCCTTCGTCACCGGCTCCCACGAATTCTACCTCGGCTACGCCCAGCAAAAGCAGATCCTCCTCTGCCTCGACGCTGGCCATTTCCACCCCACCGAGATGATCTCGGAAAAGATCAGCTCCTGCCTCTTGTTCGTCCCCGAGCTGCTGCTCCACGTCTCCCGCGGCGTCCGCTGGGATTCCGATCACGTCGTCACCCTCTCCGACGAACTCTACGCCATCGCCCGCGAAATCGTCGCCAACCAGGTCGAGGATCGCGTCCACATCGGCCTCGACTTCTTCGATGCCTCGATCAACCGCGTCGCCGCCTGGACCATCGGCGTCCGCAACACCCTCCGCGCCCTCCTCGCCGGCCTCCTCGAGCCCACCGACAAGCTCCGCCAGGCCGAACTCGAAGGCGACTACACCACCCGCCTCGCCCTGCAGGAGGAAATGAAGACCTTCCCGATCGGCGCCGTCTGGGACGAGTACTGCAAACGCAGTAACACCCCCGCCGGCCCCGCCTGGCTCGACGAAGTCCGCGCCTACGAAAAGGCCGTCCTTTCCCAACGCTAAGGAGAGCGAGTTTTCAACTCGCCGGGCTCTCCATCCAATCGGACCGCGGGCTTCAGCTCGCCTGTCTTATGCTGAAGCTCGCAGTTCGCTCCCGTTCGCCGGCTCCTGAATCGACTACCATCCGCCGTCGATCCGGACTTGGGGTTAAATCTCATACGTCGGCGCAAAAGCATCACTGATTAGCACCGGAGCATCACTGATTAGCACCGGAGCATCACTGATTAGCACCGGAGCATCACTGATTAGCGCCGGGGCATCATTGATTAGCGCCGGGGCATCATTGATTAGCGCCGGTCCTTCACTGATTAGCGCCGGTCCTTCACTGATTAGCGCCGGACCTTCACTGATTAGAACCGGAGCTTCACTGATTAGCCTCCGACCTTCATGGATTTGCCCTTGCGTCGCCTCAATACGTCGGCATCGACTCGCAGCGGAATACCGCGTCCAGCTCGTTCTTATCCTTCCGCGGATTGTAGCGAACCGTCATGGCCATCCGTTTCTTCGGCTCTATCCAGTCCTTCCAGTGGATCATCAGGGCAGCGCCGTAGTCCTTATGCTCGACCACGGCCTTGATCTGCGAATCCACACTGCCGATCGCATGCTTCGTTTCGACCAAAAGGATTCCGTCCTTCGAAAGGCTGCGCCCTCTCACGCCTACGACGAAATCAGGAAAAAACCTTCCACCATCGGGCCGCACGATCGCCACCGAGTATTTCTTCCGCGGTGGATTCCGGTGCCACCACAGCACCGTGCCCGTGGGGTCGTTGTCCAACAGCTTGGCAAACTCCACCTCCCATGGGTTCAAGTCGCCCGGGAATACCCCGTAGATGTTGCGGTGCGACGCGTTGAGAGCGGTCGCAGACTCGATGAAGCCCGGTAGCGGCTCAGCTTCACGCGTGGTGGAAAAACGGGCGGCACACTCCTTTTCCACGTCGGAGAGCAGGTTCGGATGCCTGACGAGAATCAGTGCCAGCGCTGCCTCCAGCCGGTCCTCGTCGTCAGCCACTTCGCCGAAGCCGTGGTTCACGAACTCCTTGGCCAATCGCTTCAGCAGGTGATCCAGCAGTTCCTTCGCGCTGAGGTACTGCTGGCGTAAGAGCATCGCCTGCGCCTGCCGCTCCGCCTTCTCGATGTCGATCCGCGCCTTGATGATCGACCGCTCTTCCTCGGCAACGACGCCCCGGAAATGTCCACGCTCGACCCGGATGATCTGCACATCGCTCGCCAGCCCCTGAAGCAGCTTCGCGTCGTCGAACTTCACCTGCTGCTGGATGCACTCGAGCAGATCATCGATCTCCAACGGCAGCTCCTGCGTCCGAAAGCGCATCGGAGCCTCCTTCTTTCGCTCATAGCGATGAATTCCCTCCGCAGGATGTTCCTCCCGCCTGGCCCGGTCCTCCTCGCGTGCTGCCTCCGTGACTTGATCCAGCAGATCCAGCATCTCCTGCGAGGTTTCAACCGCCTTGCCCGCGGGAATCCTCTCCGCACCTGCTGGCTTCGGCAGTTGGCCGACAGCCTCCTCGTCCGGCTCGTCGAGCCGCAGATCGGGCTGGTTGTTCGTCACCACCTGCACCTGCGTGCCGCCGGCCACCCGCGTGATCATCGTGAACGGGCTCGTCTGCGTGAGCTGGCTCTTCAGCTTGTTGATCTTCTCCGCTGCGGCCGTGATCCCTGCCTGGCTGTCCGAGTCGGCGAGGAAAAGATAGCCCTCGCGCAGCAACGGCGGCAGCTCCCGGCCTTGCAAACGCCGGTGGACCCGCATGATCCGGCCGACGAGTTGGGTGCCGAAATCCGTGTCCTTGATCGCCCGCATCGACGCCATCACGAAGGCTCGCGGCGCGTCGAAACCGAGCGCTGCCGCCATCTTGAAAATCAGCACCTCGACCTCCTCGTTGTGAGCGATCGAGAGAAAGTTCTCGTCCGGCTCCTTCGCGGTATGCACCGCGATGCTCTCCTCCGCGAAACCGAGCCCCTTCAGCGCCACCTTGGCCTCGTCGACCGCGCCGGCCCCGCTGCCCACCTGCACCAGCATCAGCGGCACGAGGTTCACGCCCATCGACGCCAGCTCCTGCTTGATCCGTGCATGCGTCGTGCAGGCGTCCTGCAAGGCCGCCGCCTCGAAGTCCGCCAGCGCCGCCTGGTCCGGCGGGGAAATGTAGGCAATCGACTTCACCCCCGGCTTGATCAGGCCGGCCACGCCGGGGCCGTTGCACTCCACCGCCTCGATTCGCGCCACCGTCACCCGGTGCAGCTCCATGATCCCCGCCGCCTTGGTGAACTTCTCGGCGTCCGAATCGTCGGGCGTCGCCGTGATCATCAGCGAGTAGTCCGGAGCCAGGAGGTCGCGATAGAGCTCCATCGACTGCGAGGTCGAGCTGATCCCGTGGTGCGCCTCGTCGATCACCACGCCGATGCGGAAACCGTCGGCCCGCAGTTCTTCGAGCATTTCGTCGAAGGACGGGAAGCGCTCGCCGTCCTGGCGCACCTTGCGCGCGTCCGCCGCGCGGGAAACCACGCTCGCCCAGGTCAGGATGAAGGTATCGCCGCTGCGCGTGCCGTTCGTCTGCCGGTCGGAGGCGAGATCGCGGACCCTCAGGCCGGGATGGTGGTCGCGCAAGGACATGCCCGCCTGCCCGACCAGCCCCTTGAACGGCGCGAACCAGAACCACACCACCTTTTCCTCGGTGGCGAACTTCTCGGCCACCGTGCCGGCCATGATCGTCTTGCCCGCGCCGGTCGGCGCCTTCAGCAGCACCGCGCCATTGTAGGAAAACGCGCGCCGCTGGTCGGCCGGACCGATCGCCTCGTCGTAGTAGCCCTTCGCCGCGCGGAACAGATCGAGGATGTTCGCGATGTAAGGCTGCTGGAATGGCTTCGGCGCGATCATTTCTTCAGACCGAAGCGGTCGATGAGGGTTTGCGGGATCGGAAGGATGGTCACGCCCGGGCGGTCGAAATGCGCCGCCACGGCTTCCGGCTGCCAGGTGTAGAGTGTCGCGTCGGAGCGACCGTCGAGTTCCTTGGCCGTCCGTTTCAGCACCGCGTCGGAGAGCGTTGTCAGGTAGGCGACCATCGAGGTTTCCGTCGAGCGCACGAACAGGCGGCCCGAAGCCACAGGCTCGGCCTCCGACCAGCTCGCGAAGTGCATCAGCTGGAGTTGCAGCCAGACCTGGACGTGATCGATGCGGCGGACCACGCGGTTCATCGGGATGCGCTTCGTGCGCAGGTAGGCGAAATTCCCGCCGGTGCCAGGCGTGTCGCCATAGCCGGAAACCACGTTCGCCACCCGCTGGCGGCACACGTCCCGGCAAAGGTTCTTCTCCGCCTCGTCCTCCGTCGCCTCGGTGTTCGAGACGAGGATGAACCGGCGCGGCGTTTCATCCGGGGTCTCGGCGTTGAGCTTCAGCACCGCATGCGCCGTCGTCCCCGAACCGGCGAAAAAATCAACCACCAGGTCGCCGGGATTCGTGGCGATGCGCAAGATGCGATCGATGAGGCGGACGGGTTTGGGGGTGGAGAAGGCGGTTTGGGTGCCGAGTAGAGCGCGGATCTCCTTCGCCGCTTCACCGGTGTGCCCGACTTCATCATGTGGCCACCATGTCCACGGAACGAGCCCGTCAACTTCGCTGAGAAACTGTTTCACCCGGGGCACGCCGTTCCCGTCTTTGCCCCACCAAAACCGTTTGTTTTCCTTCAGCTTGAGATACTCTGGCTCCGTTTTCGCCCAGCAACGCCCGTCAGGCGGCACGTGGACTTTTCCATTTGGAGCAGTGATCTCATACATCTGATTGGGGCGGAATCCCTGGGCGGTAAATGAAATCGATGTCCAACGTCCACGATCGTCGTCGTCAGGGTTTTTGTAGACCTTTGACTGCTTCTCGCCCAACGGAATCAAACCCCGGCGCTTCTTCAGCCCGTCGACGTCCAGCGAATAGACGAACAGGTATTCGTGCGCATCGCCGATGCACTCCCGATTCTCCCGCGAGTAGCGCTTTTGCCAGATGCAGCTGGCGACGAACGCTTCCTCTCCGAACACCTCGTTCATGAGCAGGCCGAGGTGGAAGACCTCGTTGTCGTCGATGGAGACGAAGATGGCGCCGTCGGGGGCGAGGAGGTCCTTGGCGAGGGTGAGGCGCTGGAACATGAACTCCAGCCACATCGAGTGCCGCCAGGCGTGGTCCTTGTCGACGAAGCGGTCGTTGTAGACGAAGTCTCGGTTGCCGGTGTTGTAGGGCGGATCGATGTAGATGCACTTCACCTGCCCGGCGTAGGCGGTGCGCAGCGCGCGCAGGGCGTCGAAGTTGTCGCCCTCGATGATCAGGTTTCCAAACGGCCCCTCGCCGGCATGCAGCTCCGCCACCGGCTCCAGCACCACGAAGTCCTCATTGAGCGCCCGGTCGTGTTCGATCGCATCCCGTTCCCAAACCAGCCCGAACTTCTTCCGGTCCCGCGCCTCCAGCAGCTCGACAAGCTGCTCACGGGTCAGGTCACGGTAGTTTCGTTTCGGCATGCGCTGCCAAGGATCTAGCAGGGCGGCCAAGGGCTGGCAACCATGAGGCAATTCAACAGCCTAGCGCTCGTCGGAACCCTGGCCTACTGACAGCTTTCGCACGCCTCCAGCGAGGCGGGCGATGAGGCCCCAACGGTGTGGGTCTTGAGTGCCTCCAGCACCCCTTGAATGGCATCGGCCTCGGTCGCTCCGATGGCGGAAATGCCAAAAAGGGAGATGGAAGCAATCCACACCTTGCCCATCTGGGCGACTTCGAAGGTGGATTGGCGGCGGTTGCTCATAATCTGAAAATTTCCGTGGCGCGTGTAGCGACCCCACGGAGGTCGTCAATAATTATCATCGAAGAACCCGGCCACGCAAGACGCCAGTGAGTCGTGCTCGGAAAAGGTCCCAATCAAAGTCCGGTGGGCGCTTCCGACGAGCTTTGCGACGTCGTCGGCTCTCCCCTCGACGTGAAATTGGAGAAAACAGGGAAGGTTGGCTGTGAACTCCCCCTTCAAACTTGTGAATTTCAGCGGCATTCCAGCGAGAGCGAAATCGTTCACCGCACTCTGGTAACATTCCTCAGTGGGACAGGTGAGGCAGACCAGCGCCTCGCTCTCGACAGCGACGGGCTCCTGGCGGCTGACCACGAGAAAGAGAGTCACGTTCCCAGGATTCTGAATGCCCGCCCATTTGATTTCTCCACCGTAAAGACTCACGGCCAACTCGTTGCAGATGGCTCCGGTGTGCTGCCGTTCCTCCTTCGCCGCAACGAGAAGGTCTTTGAGCGCTGCCGACGTGCTGGAAGCCGGGACTTTCTCAATGTCTCCCCACTGACCCAGCCAAGTGGTGCATTGAGGGAAAACCTGCTCTTTGGAGACCACCCGCTTGAGGGAGCTGAAGCCTTCAGCCACCACCACGTTGTGAACCACTTGATGGGGATGGCAGCCGTTCACGCAGATCCAGTCTCGTGCATTCGCAATCGCAGCTTGCGCGGGGCGAACATCGACTCCGTTGGAATTGAGAAATGGCAACACCGCCGCATCCGCCTCACCACTCTTCACCATCCCTACAACTTCTTCGAAGCTGTCCGGGGCAGGTATGGGTGTGGCGACCGGAAACCGCGCCATAGCAAATTCATGGCTGAAACTGCCTTCGGGGCCAAGGCAGGCGACCTTGGAAGGTGTGAGAGCGCTCATTTGAACAAAATCGAAAGTTACGACCCCTGCCCGATAATCAAGTCCCAATCTTCAACTCAAATATTGAAGAAGCCCTTATCGCGCGTGACACCAAATCACAGCGGGCACCCAGCCGGGTGCCCGCCGTGGGGTGGCCGGGATCAGGGGGTGGGCTCGACGGCCTGATGGGGTTCGGGAGCGGCCGCCTGGCCGAGGTCGCGGACGAGGCGAGCGGCTTTCCAGGAGTCGGCGAAGCGGGTGCCGGCTTCGGTTTTGCGGAAGCGGAGGACGAGGCGGTCCATTGTGGGGAGCAGCTGGCTGAGTTCCTCGAAGCGCGGGCGCAGGAACTCGGTCAGGGCGCGGCGGCGGGAAATGGCGGGGCGGGTGAGCGATGATGATCTCAAAGCCCACGGATGGCTGGCTTTCATGGGCTCAGGGGGAGAGCGGGCTTCTTGGAAATTCGTCCGGGCCGTTGCCGGTATCGACCCGGCGGGTTAGAAGTTCGAGTCTGCCGTTTTAGGCTTGGATTCTGCCGTTTTGGGCGCTGACTGGTCTTTTAGAGGCATCATTTCAGCCATTGCAGGCATCGAATGCGCGTCGAGAGGCAGCAACTAGGCCTTTACGGGCTTTAACCGATTCGTTTTAGGCATCGCACAGTCTGTTTTGGGCATCGACTAGTCCGTTACGGGCATCGACTAGTCCGTTACGGGCATCGACCAGTCCGTTACGAGCATCGACCAGTCCGTTACGGGCATCGACCAGTCCGTTGCCGGCATCGACTAGTCCGTTACGGGCATCGACCAGTCGGTTGCGGGCATCGATCAGTCCGTTGCGGGCATCGACCAGTCCGTTGCGGGCATCGACCAGTCCGTTGCGGGCTTCGACCGGTCCGTTGCGGGCTTCGACCGGTCCGTTGCGGGCTTCAACCCGCGCGTTGCGGGGTTCGACCGTGTGGGTGCGGGGTCTTCCATCTTCATGACCGAGGGGGTCTTTTTTCGGGGAGGTGGGCCCTGCGCCGCGGAGAGAGGCGCGGGTTATCGCAGGCGGGACGCCTGGGCTCCTTTTCCCAGGGCGCTCCTCCACCTTCCGCCTTCTCAAGGTTCAGCCTTCTTACGGTGCGGCCTCCGAGCCGCCGAAGCGATAGAAGTTCCGAGGGACGGTTTCGATGACCTCGACGCGGAGTTCGACATATCCTCCGACAGGCTCGGAGAGCGTGGCGGGGGCCTGCCACCCGCCGCCGGCCGGTCTTTCGACGACCGGCTCCCAGCTTCCCGTCAGCAGGGACGAACTGGATTCGATGAGTTGCGACACCCCGGCGGCCACCGTTTCCGGGACGGTGATGGACACGGTGGTGGTGGTGCCGCTGCGCGAAAGGCTCATACGGGGGGCGGAGGTCGGATCGTCGGGAAGACTTCCGAGCAGGTACTCGATGAAGTTCTCAAGGCCGTCGCCATCGTCATCGCCCGAAGGCCCTTCCGCCAAAGTATAGGCGGCGGCGAACTCCGCGTAGTTCGCAAATCCGCCGCCGCCGTCGCTGACCGAGAGGATGCCGCTGGCGGCCAGCTGGCTGGTGTCCCAGCTGAGGTCTCCGGAAAGGGCGGGCAGGCTGACCGAGGTGAAGGCGCCCGTCGTCGAGCCCGCGGTCCACAGGATGAAACTCTCGCCGCCGGCCGGCAGGTAGCCGCCGATGAAGCTCACCTGCAACTCGCCTGCGAGCGTGAGTCCGCCGGTGACATCGAAGGCATCATGGCCGCTGCCGCGCGCGGTGCCTCCGATCTCCATTTGCAGCTTCGAGGAGGCGCCGAGAGCGAGGTCGCCGGTGAAGTCGATCAGGCCCGCCGAGGCGCCCGGGGCGAGCGTTCCCGACATCGCGGTGTCGCCGGAAATCGTGCCGCTCCCGCCCAGGCTGCCGCCCTGGATGGCGAGCGGCGTGGTGGAGGAAACGGTCCCGCCTCCCAGGGTCAGGGCGCCGCTGGTCTGGGTGTAGCCGGCCCCGAACGACAAGGTGCCGCCGTTGACGCGGACGACATTCCGATTGGTGAAGGCGACGCCGATGGCGGTGGTGGTGCCGGCTCCGCTCTTGGTGAAAAGACCGGCCGTGTCGTTGGTGATCCCGCCGTTGCTGCCGCCGTGGGAGACGCCGACCACGCCGGAGCCGTCGGTGATTTCGAAGGTGCCGCGGTTGATGAAACTCGAGCCCGGATTGGCGCTGGAGCTGCCCGCGATCGACAGGTTGCCGCCGCCGCTCATCGTTCCGTTTCCGGTATGGATGAGCATCGCTCCGCTGCCACCGCCGCCGGTGCCGAGGGTCTTGAGCCCGCCACCGGTCAGGGAAAGATCGTTGGCATAAGTGGTGGCACCCGAGGCCAGCGTGCCGCCCGACCAGGTCATGGACCGGTTCGCGACCAGCGACGAGCTTCCGCTCCGCGTCCCGCCCGACATCACCAGGTGGTCCGTTTCCGCCGGGGCCTGCGTGTTGAAGGTCACAGTGCCGCCGGTGAGGTTCGTCGTTCCGAAGTGATCGATCAGAAAGCTGCTCTCAGGATCGAAGGTGACGTTCGCTCCGGAAAAGGTCACCTCGCCATCGCCATCGATGCTCGCAAACAGGTCGAGCAAGCGCGTGCCGCCCTCGAACTCCAACTCGCCAGCATCGGTGACGTGATAGTCCCCCGACAGATCGGTGCCGCCCTCGCGGATCTCGAGGGTGCCGCGGGAAATGTTCACCTCGTCGCTGTTATCGAAAAAACACTCGATCCTCGAGGTACCGTTGTCGGCCTTGTTGAAGGTTCCTTCATTGAGGAAACGCCCGTCGACTCCTCCGCCGGTGCCATCCGTGATATCCGATGAGCTCTCGATGACATAAGTGCCTCGGTTGATGAATTGGGAGCCCCGGTTGTTGATCGCCAGGTCACCTCGGCTGTGATCGACGGTTCCTTCACTGGTGAGGATGGTGGTCGTGTTATCTCCGAGGTTGCGGGTCAGGTTGCCGCCCTGCGAGAGGTCGAGGGAGCCGCTCACCGTGAAATCCCCCTCGGTTTCGATCGCGCCGTACTCCCAGATCAGGTCGACCACGTCGACATCGCCATCGCCGAGGATCTGGCCCGAACTGGCATCGAGGTGGAGGGTGGCAAGATTGACGTTGGTTTTGAACTCGACCTCGCGGGTGACCAGCGTGGTGCCGGTCACGTTGTAGTTGGCGCCATCGATCACGGCGTCGAGCCCGGCGAACTCGATCGTGCCATTGCCCGAGATGCTGTCGCCCGAGCCGAACTCCCGTGCGCCATTGAAGGCCAGCGTGCCGCTTCCGGATGCGCTGTAGCTGCCGCCGTCGCTCTCGCCCTGAGAAACCAGCAGCCGTCCGCCCGAGACGTTCACCGCCCCGTGGTTGTCGAAGGTCACGTTCAGCTGGGCGTTCGCCGAGCCGGTCTTGTTGACCGTGCCGTGGTTGGTGAAAGTGCCCGCCCGGTTGCCGGAGGTCGATGAGAAGACCCCGGCGCTGCTGGTGAAATTCCAGGTCCCGTTGTTGATCAGCTCCGAGCCCGGCAGGGACGATCCGAACTCGCCGGCGACCGAAAGGTTTCCGCCGCTCAGGTTGGCCACGTCGTTGTTGATCAGGGTCGCCGCGCCGCCGTTGAATTCGCCCAGCACCTTGGTCCCGCTGCCGCTGAGCGTGATGCCGTCCTCGGCGATCACCGTGATGACGCCGCCGAAGCGGCCGGTTCCCGTCCAGGTCAGCGGTCCGTTGAGGCGCAGCGTGGTGGCGGCCGTGGCGGTGATCAGCGCGTCGTCGAGGTCGAGTTCGTCGATCGTCCGCGAGGAGTTGAGCGTGAGGCTGCCGGAATCGACCACCACATCCGCGCTGCTGCCGCTGGGATCCCCGGTGGGCGACCACTTGCTGTTATCGGTCCAGTTCCCCACGGACCCATCCCAGGTAAAGGTGGCTCCATGGGTCGCATGAATGAGAACGAGATAGGATCCAGCCAGCGCGATGAGAGATCGGGGAGATGACATGAGATTCGGGGGAAAATGACACCTTACCCTTGTCAACCGCATCCGTCGGTCAAGGCTTTCCCTCCCCTCGCCGGCGCCCCATTGCGCGAAATTTCCCGCCTCCTTCCCGAGTCCTTCGAACGCCGGCGTCGGGGGGATGCCCCCCACCGCGCCATGGCGCTGACCATCCGAGGCTCGACTCGCCACCGCGCGCGTGGATGCTCGCGGGCATGGATTTCCCGAATGTCGCGGAGCTGAAGCAACAGGCCGGCGAGTCGCCGCAGCGCTTCACGGTGGATGTCGAGCTCCAGTCGCGCAGCGAGCGGCAGACGAAAACCGGCAAGCCCTACCTGGTGATCACTTTCGCCGATTCCACGGGCAGCTTCGCGCTCAACGCGTGGTCGGACGCGCCGCTGTTCGAGGCCGCGGCGGGCTTCAAGGACGGCACCGCGCTGCGGCTCGACGCCGAGTGGATCCAAAACCAGTACGGCCTGAACGCCGCCAACCTCCACTGGGAGCGCCTCCAGGGCAGCGACCTCGAAAGCTTCTACACCGGCGATCCCGCCACCCGCGCGCGGCAGCAGCTGGCCTGGGAAACGATCACCTCCTTGGTTTCCTCGATCCGGGACCCGCGGCTCAGCGCGCTGTGCGATCACTTCATCGCCGAGTTCGGCGCGCGGTTCCGCCGCACCGCCGCGGCGCGGAAAAACCACCACGCCCGCCGCGGCGGCTTGGTCGAGCACGTGGCTCAGATGATGCGCGCGGCGGACGCGGTCTGCGGCGTGTATGCCGAACTGAACCGCGACCTGATGCTGGCCGGCGTGCTTTTCCACGACAGCGGCAAGCTGTGGGAAAATCCCTACCCGGAAACCGGATTCACCCAGGGCCAGACGATCTACGGCGAGATGCTCGGCCACATCCCGCTGGGCATCGAGCTGGTCAACAAGCTCTGGCACGACGTCCTCGAAAGCCCGGCCGCCAGGGGATGGCTGACCGAGGAGCCGCCGAGCGATACCGTGCGCCTGCACCTGCTCCACCTCGTGGCCGCCCACCACGGCGCCTACGAGTTCGGCTCGCCGACGCTGCCACGCACGCCGGAGGCGATCGCGCTGCACCACATCGACAACCTCGACGCCAAGCTGGAGATGATGAAGGACGCCTACGCGGAGAGCGGGCAGATCGTGCCCGGGATCTATGAAAAGCGCTTCCCGCTGCCGGCCAACCTGGTCGAGCCACTGCCCGCCTACGAATCCGCCCCGACCCCGCCTGCGGCGGAAAAGCCGGCCGGCCAACTGCTCTAGTTTCCCCACCGCGATGGAGCAGTCGGAAGGCATCATCACGCGGCTGACGAAGCTCACCGACACCAGCCTGATCGTCCACTGGTTCACGGCGGAGGACGGGCTGATCAAGACCGTGGCCAAGGGCGCGCGGCGGCCGAAGAGCCCGTTCGCCGGGAGGCTGGACCTGTTTTTCGATGCCCAGCTGCAGTGGGCGCGCTCGCGCGGCGAGCTGCACACGCTGCGCGAGGTCACGCCCGGCCGGCTGCGGGCGGCGATCCGCGGAAATTACCCGTCGACCCTGCTGGCCGCCTATTTCTGCCGGCTGCTCGAGCACGCGGTGGAGCGCGACCATCCGGAGCCGGAGCTGCACGACCTGCTGCGGCGGGCGCTGGACCATGTGGACGAGGCCGGCGCGTCGCAGCGGGCCCTGGATCATTTCGAAAAGGAGCTGGCCCGGCTGCTCGGCCTGTCCTCGCCGCGGCAGGCCGCGGAAACGGTGCTGCGGGAGGCTCTGGGCGGGCTTCCCCCGCAGCGGGAGACCTTTCTAGCGACTTTCGCCCCGGGACGGAGTTTCCCCTTTCCAGACGGGGATTCCCGCCGTAGCTAGTCCCAAGCTCTCTCCTTGTCAGTGCATGGACTCCGCCACCCAAAGCCTTCACAATCTCCTTCGCGAACGGGTCGATCAACTCGTGGCCGACCACAACTACGACGAAGCCATCCACGCCGCCTCCGCCGCGGTCGAGAAGGCCCAACATTCGCTGACCAGCGACCCGGACAGCATCGATGCCTTCGTCGGCGCGCTGGAGCTGCGCGCGGAGCTGTTCCGCTCGCTGCAGCGGATGGACGAGGCGCGCGATGACTACAAGCAGGCGATCGACCAGCTCGACAACCGCGACGACCGCTCCCTGCAGATGGCCCGCCTGCACGCGACCTACGGGGCGCTGCAGGATGAAATGGGCCACCCGGAGCGCGCGGCGGAGCTGTGGAAGAAGGCGCTCGAGCTGTTCGAGGCGGCCGAGCCGCCGGCCCCCCTCGACGTGATCCTGATGGCGAACAACATCGCCTACGTGACCAAGGCGGACGGCAACTTCGACGATGCCGAGACCTATTTCCTGAAGGCCCTCGAGCTCTCGCACCAGACGCTGGGCTCCGACCACGAGGAAACGGCCACCGTTTCCAACAACCTCGGCGCGCTCTACCTTTCCTCGGGCTACTTCGAGCAAGCCCGCGAGATGCACATGATGGCGCTCGAGGCGCGCCGCAAGTCGCTGGGCGACGCCCATCCGGACACGGCGCAGTCCCACAACAATCTGGCCCTGGCCCTGTTGGAGACCGGCGATCGGTCATGGGCCCGCCGGCACTTCGAGAAGGCGATGGCCATCTACGAGGATCTCGGCCGCGCCTACCTGCCGGACCTGGAGGCGGTGTCCAGCAACTACTGCGCGTTCCTGCGTGAGGAGGGCGAGGAAAGCTCGGCCGAGCGGGTGGAAAGCCTGGTTCGGGACATCGCCACCCGCTGAGGAGCCGCTCAACTCCGCGGCAGATCGAATTTTTCCCCGACGATCCACCGGCGCGCCACCTCCGGATCGGAGGTCAGGCAGCCGTAGACGCGGTAGTTCGATTTCCGCAGCACGTTGGCGCGGGTCTCGGTCTCATCGACCACGCACCACGGCTCCGAGCCGGAGGAGTGGACGAAATGAAAGCCGTCCGGCCGGGTGACGAGAAAGCCGACGTGGGTGTCGAGTCCCACGATCCACACGCCGGCGGGCAGCGAGCGGATTTCCTTGGCGAAGTCCTCGTATTTCATGCCGACCCGCAGCGTCATCGCCGGCCGGCGGACGAAGGTGCGGAGGATCGATTGCGAGGGCTGGCGGGCGAGCTGGTAGCGATCGACTTGAAAGCCGGCGTCGCGCAGCACGGTGGCGACGAAGTAGCCGCAGGCGATGGGTGCCTCGCCGGGGCCCTCGGCGGTGCCGTTGAAGTCCCAGGGCGTGCCCAGCCAGCAGGTCATCAGGTCGGGCAGGATGCTGTCGAGAAACACCGAGGCCTCCTTCACGACCTCCCGGCGTGAGGCCTCGTCGCCCGCCGCGCGATAGCGCTTGGCCAGGTCCTTGCGCCAGCGCTCGGCCTCGGCCTTGGCGATCTCGTTGGCGCGGGGGTCGGGTCGATTCCGGCGATTGCCGATCTCGATCGCCGCCAGTCCGCGGCCGAACAGGGCTGAGATTTCCCCGCGAAACCTCCAGCCCGCCAGCGCCGCGCCGGCCAGCAGCGCGATCGACAGGATCCGGAAGGCGCGTTTCATGGGCTCAGTCGACGTGCGGGCGCACCGGGATGCCGCGGGCGGCGAAGTGCTCCTTGGCCTCGCCCACGGTGTGCGTGCCGAAGTGGAAAATGCTCGCCGCCAGCACCGCGTCGGCCTTGCCGCGCTCCAGCACCTCGACCATGTGATCGAGGTTGCCCGCGCCACCGCTGGCGATCACCGGGATGCCGACCGCCTCGGAAACGGCGGCCGTCAGCTCGCAATCGTAGCCGGCCTTGGTGCCGTCGCAGTCCATGCTGGTCAGCAGGATCTCGCCCGCGCCGCGGCGCCAGACTTCCTTCGCCCACTCGACCGCATCCCGCCCCACCGGCGTCCGTCCGCCATGGGTGTAGACGCCCCATTTTCCGGGGCCCTCGCGCTTGGCATCGATCGCCACCACCACGCACTGGCTGCCGAAAGCCTTGGCGCCGGCATCGACCAGCTCGGGCGTTTTCACCGCCGAGGTGTTGATGCCCACCTTGTCCGCGCCGGCCAGCAGCATCTCGCGCATGTTCTCCACCGTGCGGATGCCGCCGCCGACGGTCAACGGGATGAAACAATGCTCGGCCGTGCGGCGGACCACATCGACCATCGTCGCGCGATCGTCCGAGGAGGCCGTGATGTCCAGAAACACCAGCTCGTCGGCCTGCTGCTCATTGTAGGCCATGGCGCACTCGACCGGGTCACCGGCGTCGATCAGGTCCACGAAATTGACGCCCTTGACCACGCGGCCGTCGGTCACGTCCAGGCAGGGAATGATGCGTTTGGCGAGCACCCCGGCAGGGAAACCGCCACCCGCCCGCTTGTCCATCCCGCGAATCGCGCTAGAGGTGAAACGAACTCCCGCTTCCACAGCGCTCCCACTGTTAGCATGAAACGTCGCCTCGTCCTCTCCGCGCTCGCGCTCGCCGCGGGCGGTCTTTTTCCCTCCTGCGCCCCCACCTCCGCCGGCCCCGTAGCCGGCGGGCCGGTCAGCTACGACACGATGATCATCGAGCCGATCGAGGTCATCCTCTCGCCCGCGGCCGATCCCTTGGTCGCCGAGCAACTGGCGGCCGACTACCAGAACGCGCTGCGCACCGTCTTCGCCAAGCGCTACCGCCTCACCGGCACACCCGGCCCGACCACCGTCCACCTGCGGGCCCGGCTGAGCGACGGTTCCGGCGCCGTCCCCCGCACCTTCACCTCGCCGCGGGCCCAGCTTCAGGGGTCGCTCGGACCCGCCACCAGCGCGGTGTCCGCCGTGACCTTCCAAGGAGAAATCCTCTCGCCCCAGGGCCGCCCGCTCGCCCGCTTGGCGGGCTCATCGCTCGGCTCCTCCGGGAAAATCGAGCCCTCAACTCATTGGATGGTGCCCCGCAGCCTGGCCGAGGCCGACGCCTACGAACTCAACTCGAAGCTCGACTGAGCCCGGAACCCGGCGCTCCGAAACAAATTGGGCGCGGCCCGCTGCCGGACCGCGCCGCTGGGGGGGCTTGGGGGAGTCGGGGGAAACTTTTTTTCCACGCCATCAGGCCCGTTGCGCAGCTCTGTTAGGTAAATCGGGCCCCGGATGGCAAATAAAAACTACGAGGTATTACGTGCGAAACGTTTCGCAATTGCACGAAAATTCTACGCGGTGGCCTCGACAAATTTCGCATCGACATCGCGCTCGTGCAGCCAAAGGCCGGCGACAATCAGGCCGACGCCGAGCGTCAGCAGCCCGACCGGCACGTTGACCAGGCTCCAGAATGCCCACTTGGGGATGGTATAGACCGCTTGGGTGCCGGCGATCTGGCTGAAAGCCAGAATGCCGATCCGCCCGAGAATCAGGGCCACCGCGCCCCAGATCATGAGCGGCGCATTGATCGAGTGGTAGCGCTCCGCCAGGCGGATCGCGCCCATCGCCACCAGGCCGAGGCCGACCAAGCCCGCGGCATCAAGGAGAAAGGTCTGGTTCAGAAGGATGTCGAAAATGGCGGCGATCATGGACGGACGATGGTGAGTTGGACCGGCCGGCGGGCCGGCAGGGGGGACTTGGAAACCAGAAACAGTCCGAGGCCGAACAGCAGCCAGCCGAAGTTCATCGAAATCGTCTTCGTCACCTCCCAGGCCATCGTCGCCACCGGGTCGGCCCCCGGCATGTAGGGAAGCATGGCCGGCCGGATCAGCACGCCGGCCTCATACAGCGGCAGCAGCACGGAATAACCGAGAGCAAGCAACATCGCTCCAGCCATCAGGATGCGGGGGGGCCATCCAGTGACTTTTTTCGTCAAACGCCAGGAGATCAGCACGATCGAGATTCCCATCAACATGAGAAACACGGGACGCGCCGCCTCGAGCGAAGCCAGGGGGGAAAACTCCGACACAAAGGGCATGAAACACCCATGCCGTGCTCTAACTGCTTGAGCAACAATGTTTTAGCAAACGATGCCTGACTAACGCGATCGCGGTATATTCAGGCTTACTTAAGCACTGGAGGGTCGGATGCGACGGTTAAGGGAATTGCCTACGCGATCACGGGGGGAAGCCGGGCCATCAAGTCATCCGGACTACGAAAATACGCGAACATCTTTTTCCCGGAAAACGGAAGCGCGGACGGGCCTCCAGGACCGCCCGCGCTGGAAAATCCGGACCTCAGAAGGTGGCGGTGAGGCCGGTGAAGACGCCGAAGCCGGCGCCCTCGATGCGGGTACCGGAGAAGTTGCTCAACTCGTAGCGGCGATCGGCCAGGTTCTCGATCCGGCCGTGCAGCTCCAGCCAGTCGTTGACCTGGAAGCGGGTGAAGCAGCGCAACAGCAGGTACTGCTTCAACGGCAGCCCGCCGTAGGACCGCTCGCCGACGTAGGTGGCACCCACGCCGAGCTGCCAGCGATCGGTCGCCTGCCAGGAAAGCGAGGCGTTGGCGTGGTTCCGCGGCTGATCCTGGAGCGATTCATCAAGCCACGTCCAAGCGAGGCGGTAGGCCCAGCGACCGTCGCACCAATCCCCGGCGACGGCGGTTTCCAACCCGCGGGCCGGCGTGCTGCCCGGCAGGTTCACCGGCGGCGTCGGGAAGGACTGGATGCGGTCCTCGATCGAGTTCTCGAACCAGGTGAGCTCCACCCGGTGGCTGCCGGCGATCTGCTGCTCGACGCCGACATCCCAGCCGATGCCGGTCTGCGGCTTGAGATTGGGGTTTCCCGCACCCCAGGTGGTGCCGTAGAGGTCGAGCAGCGTCGGTGCGCGGTAGGAACGGCCGATGCCGCCGCGCAGCCGGGTGGTGTCGGTGATTTCCCAGGACCCGCCGGTCCGCCAGGTCCACTCGCTGCCGAAGGACTGGTCGTCCTCCAGCCGCACGACGGCGTCGAGCGAGACGGCATCGAGCGGCCGCCACAGCCAGCCGAGATAGCCGCCGGTGCGGTCGTTGGTGACATCGGTGCCCAGCGAGTTGCTGAAGTCCGTGCGCTCGTAGGAAACGCCGGCGAGCAGCCGGTGACCGGCCGCGATGTCGAGGGCGTGGTCGGTTTTCACCACCGTGCGGTCGAGGTCGGTGGCGTAGTTGCCGAAACTACTATCGTTGTCGTAGTTCTCGCGGTAGTGACCGGCCACGATGCTGGCTTCCCAGCCATCGACCGGCCGCAGGTCGGCGCGGAGGGTGCCCAGCTCGGAGTCGAGGTGGTCGATGTTGGTGCCGAAGTTCGGATACTCGAAGCGCGAGTCGACGCCGCGGAAGGTCACGCCGATGGTGGCCCGGTCGCTGAGCGTCCAGCTGGCGCGCAGGCTGGCGCGGGATTGGTCGAAGTCCTGCCCGATGGCGTCGTTGTGCGTCATCTCGTGGGCCAGGCTCGCGAACCAGGAGAAGCCATCCTTTTCCCCGCCGTGCGAAAGCGAGGACGCGAGATGGTCGAACGACCCTCCCTCGAGGAAAAACCGGCCGCGGGGACCGCCCTCGCCGCGCTCGGTTTCCAGCCAGATCACGCCGCCGACGGCCTCGCCGCCGTGGATGGCCGATTGCGCCCCGCGCAGGACCTCGATGCGCCCGAGATCATCGAGCCGTGCGGCCGAGAAGAAATTGCCGAGCGGCGCGGTGGCGTCGCTGAGGCGGATGCCATCGACGATCAACTGCGAGTCGGCCGTGGTGGTCCCGCGGATGAAGACCGAGCCGACCGCGCCGGTCTGGCCGGAAGTGGAGGTGGCGATCACGCCGGGCACCTCGTTGAGGGCGTCTCGGAGATCGAGGATGCCGCGCTGCTCCAGTTCCTGGGGATCGAGCACGGTGACGGCGGAGGAAACCTCCGAGGCTTCCGATTCCGTCCGCAGGGCGGAAACGACCAGCGGGTCGAGCGCGTCGGACGTCTCGTCCTCGGCGGCGTGAAGGGGAAGCGAGACAAGGCAGGCGAAGGCTCCGAAGCGGAGCCCGCCCCGACGGGCGAGGGCGCTCGCGTAGCGCGGCGCCGATGGGATGTGGGTCATTCTGTGGTAGTCCTGGGGCCCGTATTCCGCGGGCCGGTTGGGAAACGACCTTCAGGCTGGCGATCTGACTCCCCCGCCCGGAGGCGGAGTCACAGTGGCGGTACCGTTCCGGATTCGCACCGGATTCCCCATCGATTTCCTGCCCGTACCACGGGCTTCCCGAAGGTTGCCGCCGGCATTTCGCCGAAGGCAGCCGCAGCCTGCCTAAC
Organism: Haloferula sargassicola; assembly: GCF_040362925.1. NCBI lineage: Bacteria > Pseudomonadati > Verrucomicrobiota > Verrucomicrobiia > Verrucomicrobiales > Verrucomicrobiaceae > Haloferula > Haloferula sargassicola. The sequence continues at coordinate 52,780 of NZ_BAABRI010000021.1, read as the reverse complement.
ATGATCGCCCACGCAAAGGCAGAAAGACGTGCGCATCGCCACTCATCGTGTCAGCCTCGTCACCATGGGCTATAAACGCATCGCGACGACCACCACCGGCCATCAGTCGCTCGAGATCTGGAGCACCTGCGCGTCGTGCGAATTCCGCGTGGCCGGGGCGGTCCACGCCTGGTGGCACCGCGATCGTTTCCTCACCGGTCTGGCGTGGGACAACCTGGCCGCCGCCGCCCTGCTGCGGCCGGACGGGCCGCCGCGCTCCGTGCTGATGCTCGGCCTGGCCGGCGGCACCACCCCGCGCATCCTCCGCCAGCTGGTGCCGGAGGTGGAAATCACGGCCGTCGACCTCGATCCGGCCATCATCGAGCTCGCCCGCGAGCACATGCGGCTCGACGACACCGGGATGACGATCCACATCGCCGATGCCTACGAGTGGGCCGCCGGTTGCGGCCGGACCTTCGACGTGGTCATCGACGACTGCTACCTGGCCGGCGAGGACGACGTTTTCCGTCCCGAACGCCAGCCCGAGCGACTGATCGAGACCCTGCGGCCGCTCCTCGCGCCCGGCGGGCTGCTGCTGGCCAACCTGGTCACCGGCCCCGGCCACCGCCGCCTGCAGACTCGCATGCGCGCCGCCTTCCGCCGGGCTTTTCCCGAAGTCCGCTCGGTCACCACGCCCGACAGCCTCAATGAAACCTTGGCCGGCGGCGGGAAAGTGGCGACCGGCGCGGTGCTCGATCGCTGGACCGCGGATTTTCCGATGAAAAAAGACCGCGACTTCTGGCGTCGTATCGGAGTTCGACTTCTCTGAGCCCATTGGCACGGCCGGGCTCGACCCGATCCCGCCTGACCGATCCCATGACTCCCAAGCCAATCTTCATTCATCTCGGATGGGCCGTCGCCGCCGGCGCCGCCTTCTTCATCGGCTCGAAAGCCGGCTCGCCCTCGGCCGAGGAAATCGCCGCGGCCCAGGCCGCCGCCGGGGGCAAAGCGACCACCCGCGGCAGTGCCTCCTTCGAGGCCGGCGCGCGCGCTGCCAAGTCCGGCGAGCGCGGCGACGACGCCAGCCGGGAAGGCACGCTCGGTCGGCTGTTCGGCGGCTACACGCTGGATGCGGCCGGCATTTCGGCCGTGGCCGACCAAGCGCTGCGCAGCCCGAACCCGATCACCCGCCGGCTGGCCTTTGCCCACCTGCTGGAAAACATGACCGCCGACAATGCAATGGAGGTCCGCGAGGCACTTGTGACCCTCGGAGCCGGAGGCGACGAGTGGCGGGACTTCAACTACGCCTTCGGGGCGCTGGCCGGGAAGGATGCCTTCGATTTCGCCACGACCAGTCCGGAGACCGATCTCGGAGCCGCGTTTTCCGGCTGGGCCTCGGCCCACCCGAACGACGCCATCGCCATGCTCGACAACCTGCCGCCGGAACTCGCCAACCAACGCGGCCAACTCGAACGCGATCTCATTTCCGGCCTGGCCGACCACGACCTGCAGCTCGCCACCGACACCGCCCTGCGACTCGCCGGCGACGACCCGCGGCAGGCCGGCCGGCTGATGTGGGAGGTGGCCAACGAGGCGATCCGCTCGGGCGGCCCGGAAACGGCTTCGCGCTGGGTCGACTCGCTGCCCGACGGCCCGCAGAAGGGCGCCGCCATGCGCCGCGTGACGGACAGCTACGTGCGCGAGGATCCCACCGCCGCCGCGGCCTGGGTGGAGCAGTTCGCCGGGCAGGATTTCGCCGTTTCGGCCATCGCCGAGGTCGGCGACGAGTGGGCCGAGCGCGCTCCCGCCGAGGCCGTGGACTGGATCGAGAGCCTGCCCGCCGGCAACGCCAAGAACGCCGGCTACGCCGAGGCTTTCGGCAACTGGGAGGACCGCAACCCCGAGGCCGCCACCCAGCACCTCGCCGGCATGAGCCCGGGCCCCGAGCGCGATGCGGCCATCGCCGGGTTTTCCCGCGGCTACGCCTGGAACGACCCGCAGACCGCGATCGCCTGGGCCGCCGACATTTCCGATCCCGGCATGCGCGAGCGCTCGCTGGTCCGCGCCGGCCAGGCCTACCTCCGCCGCGATCCCCAGGAAGCGATCAACTGGCTGCAGGACAGCGGCCTCTCCGCCAACGCCCAGCTGGAGGTCATGCGCGGCGCCGGTGGCGGCCGGTGGCGCCGCTGAGCGCGGAAACGGCCGCCTTTTCCGGCATTTCGGGGCGCGTTGACATCGGCCGGCGCCCTGACCACTCTCCGCCCCATGGACACGCTCAAGATTCTCCTCGGCGCCACGCTCGCGCTCATCCTCGGCGCGCTGATCGCCTGGGTCGGCAAGATGAACACGGGCATGAACGAAGCGTCGAAGGACGACGTCGCCCGCATGCGGCAGACGATCGCCGAGATGGAAAAGGAAATCCAGCGCCTGCACGACGAAAAGGAACTCCGCTCGCTCAAGCAGGCCGCCGAGGAGCCGTCCGGCACCGACCTGGTGACCCGCGAGGAGGCCGAGCAGAGCACCGAGGAACTCGAAGCCCGGCTCAAGCTGCTGGAAGAGGAAAAGGCCGAAGCCGAGCTGAACGCCAAGCGCGCCGATGACGAGGCCCAGTTCCTGACCGGCCGCGAGGCCGAGAGCCGCGACAAGTCCGCCCGCCGCGCCCGCGTGATCAATGACGCCATGCTCATCGCCCGCGTCGCCCAGTGGCAGGAGGATCCGAACTTCGGCGACTTCGCCGTGCTGCAGGTCGTTTCCCCGGAAAACGTCCAGACCGGCTCCGTGCTGGCCATCCGGCGAAATGGCGGCGTGCTCGGCAAGCTCCGCGTCGGCGAGATCACCATCGACGGCGCCATCGCCAACCCCGTCACCCAATTTGGCGAAATCAAGCCCGAGCCCGGCGACGAACTCATTCTTGACGAGGTCGTCCAGCTCGCCAATTGACCCGCGCCATGTCCACCACCGTCGGTCTCATCTCGCTCGGCTGCGCCAAGAACCTCATCGACTCCGAAGTCATGATGGGCCACCTGGCGGAAGCCGGCATGGCCCTCACGCCGGACGCCGAACTGGCCGACGTGCTCATCGTCAACACCTGCTCGTTCATCGACATGGCGAAGCAGGAGTCGATCGATGCCATCTTCGGCGCCGCCAACGCCCGCACCGAGGACCCGGACCGCGCCAAGCAGAAGATCATCGTCGCCGGCTGCCTGTCCCAACGCTTCGCGAAAGAACTGCCCGGCATCATGCCCGAGGTGGACGCCTTCATCGGCCTCGACCAGATCACCAAGGTCGCCCCCATCATCGAAGGCCTCGTTGGGAAAAAGCCCGCTCCGCCGAAGGACGCGGGCGTCGCCACCGACGACGAGCGCGATTTCGTCACGCTCAAGCCGAAGTACGTCCCCGACTACAACACCCCGCGCTGGCGCCTCACGCCCGACCACTCCGCCTACGTCAAGATCGCCGAAGGCTGCAACCACACCTGCACCTTCTGCATCATCCCGAAAATCCGCGGCATGCACCGCTCGCGGACCCAGGAAAGCGTCGTCCGCGAAGTGAAGGACCTCGTCGCCGCCGGCGTGAAGGAAATCAACCTCATCTCCCAGGACACCACCTACTTCGGCATGGACAAGTGGGAGGGCCAGCGGCCGAACCCGAACTCGCCCGTCGATTCGACCCGCGGCGAGTCGCTCGCCACGCTGCTGCGCGAGCTGAATGAAATCGAAGGCGATTTCTGGATCCGCCTGCTCTACACCCACCCCGCCCACTGGTCCGACGAACTCATCCAGACCATCGCCGAGTGCGACAAGGTCGCCAAATACGTCGACATCCCGCTCCAGCACATCTCCGACCGCATGCTCACGGTCATGAAGCGGAAGACCAACGGCGATTACATCCGCGACCTGCTCCGCCGCATGCGCGCCGGCATCCCCGGCCTCGGCATTCGTACGACTTTCATCGTAGGTTTCCCCGGAGAAACCGAAGAAGACTTCGAGGAGCTGCTTGAGTTCATCCGCGAGTTCCGCTTCGAGCGCGCCGGGGTTTTCCAATACTCCAAGGAAGAAGGCACGCCGGCCTACAAGATGACCGGCCAGATCCATCACATGACCCGCAAAAGCCGCTGGTCCCGCGCCATGGCCGAGCTTCAGAAGATCGCCGCCGAACTCAACCAGGAACAAGTCGGCAAGTCCGTCCGCGTCCTCGTCGAGCAACCCGGCGTCGGCCGCACCCAGTGGGACGCCCCGGAAATCGACGGCTCCGTCCACGTCGACGAGTCCGTCCCCGTCGGCGAATTCGCCGAAGTGACCATCCACGACTGGCGCGGCTACGACCTGGTCGCGGCGAGGTGAACGGCTCAAACCACCCGGCTCGCGGGAGAACCGCGGGCCTTCAGGCCCGCCGGGTGGCTTGACCGGGAATCCCATCAGCCCGCCACGCGCACCCTCTCCGCCAACCGCTCGAGGTTTTTCACCGCGGTCACCCGCACGGCTTCCATCAGTCCGGAAAACAGGGCGTAGGCCTCGTTCTTGAACTCCACCAGCGGATCCTTCTGGCCCTGCGCGCGCAGGAAAACGCCCTCGCGCAGGTCGTCCATGTCATCGAGGTGGTTCTGCCAATGCCAGTCGATCGCCCGCAGCACGGCCTCGCGTTCCAGCGGGGCCAGCATTTCCGGCGGCACGCCGGCGACTCGATCCTCATGCTGCGTTTCCCGTAGCTCGTCGCGGATCACCTGCCGGATGTCCTCTGCGTGCAGCACTTCGTTTCGCTGGTCGTAAACGATGCCGCGCTGGAGGTTCATCACGTCGTCGAAATCGAGGACCCGCTTGCGGATCTTGTAGCCGTGCTGCTCGACACGCTGCTGCGCCTCCTCGATCAGCTTGCCGAGCCAGCCGCCGCGCAGCGTGCTGGCCCGCGCGGCGGACTGCTCGATCATCGCCGCCATCTGGTCGGGCGCGGCGTGATGGCGCATCAGGTCGTCCTCGAGCGAGAGGAAAAAACGCGCCCGCCCCGGGTCGCCCTGCCGCGAGCAACGACCGCGCAGCTGGCGGTCGATGCGGCGCGAGGTCGCGCGCTCGGTGCCGATCACGAACAGCCCGCCCAGCTCGGCCACGCCGGGGCCGAGTTTGATGTCGGTGCCGCGGCCGGCCATGTTGGTGGAGACGGTCACCGCGCCGCGCTCGCCGGCCCTCGCGACGATCGCCGCCTCCTCCTCGTGGTTCTTCGCGTTGAGCACCGTGTGCGGAATCTTCGCCCGTTTCAGCAGCCGTGCGAGCGTCTCGGACGACTCGACGGAGGCCGTCCCGACCAGCACCGGCTGGCCGGTTTCCCGCGCGCGGCGGATGCGCTCGACCACCGCCCGGAATTTCTCGTCGCGGGTCCGGTAAACGCTGTCGTTTTCATCGACCCGGAGGTTCGGCCGGTGGGTCGGGATGGGCAGCACGTCGAGCTGATAGATGTCGTGAAACTCCGCGGCCTCCGTTTCGGCGGTGCCGGTCATCCCGGCCAGCTTGTCGTAGAGGCGGAAGTAGTTCTGGATCGTGATCGACGCGCAGGTGCGGTTCTCGCTTTCGATCTTCACGCCCTCCTTCGCCTCGACCGCCTGGTGCAGGCCGTCCGACCACCGCCGGCCCGGCATTTCGCGGCCGGTGCTCTCGTCGATGATCGTCACCTTGCCGTCGCGGACCACGTAATGAACGTCGCGCTCGTGCAGGCACCAGGCCTTCAAAAGCTGCGAAATCGCATGCACCTCGCGCGCCCGCTCGCCGAAGCTCCGTCGCGCGTCCTCGCCGGCCTCCAAGTCCAGCTCCGGCAGCGTGAAGGCGTCGGGGTCCTTGGGCGAGAGGAACACGCGGCCCATTTCCGAGAGGTCGGCGTCGCGGTCCTTTTCGTTGATGGAAAAATACAGCTCCTCCTTGAGGTGGACGAGCGTCTTGCCGAAGCGCCCGCGCTGGTAGGTCGTCTCGACCTTGTCGACCAGCCGTCGCAGCTCCGGCTGCTCCATCATCCGCAGGAACTGGCGGTGACGCGGTTGGCCGAGCTTCAACTTCAGCAACGCGAGCCCGGCCGCCGCCGTGTCGCCGGCCTCGAGCTGCCGTTTCGCCTCGGCGGCGAAGCCGTTGCACAGCTCGGTCTGCTTGCGGACCAGTCGCGCGACCGCGGGCTTGTTGCGGACGAAGGGATCGGACTCGTCGTTTCCCGGCATGGTGATGATCAGCGGCGTGCGCGCCTCGTCGATCAGGATCGAGTCGATCTCGTCGATGATCGCGAAGTAGTGCCCGCGCTGGACCTGCTGTTCGGCGGTGCGGGCGATGCCGTTGTCGCGCAGGTAGTCGAAGCCGAACTCCGAGTTCGTGCCGTAGGTGATGTCGCACTGGTACTGCGCACGGCGTACTTCCGGCGGCTGGTCGTGCTGCAGGCAGCCGACGCTCAGTCCGAGGAAACGGAACAACTCGCCCATCCACTCCGAGTCGCGGCGGGCGAGGTAGTCGTTCACCGTCACCACGTGGACGCCGAGCCCGGTCAGCGCGTTGAGAAAAACGGGCAGCGTGGCGACCAGCGTCTTGCCCTCGCCGGTCTGCATTTCCGCGATCAGACCGCGGTGGATGGCGATCCCGCCGATGAGCTGGACGTCGAAATGCACCATCTCCCAGGTCATCGATTGTCCGCCGACGTCGATCTGGCGCCCCGACATCCGGCGGGCTGCGTTTTTCACCACCGCGTAGGCCTCGGGCAGGATCTGCTCGAGATAGCGCGCGCGGGTGGCGTCATCGGTGATGCCGGACAGGTGCTCGCGCCAGCCGGCGGTCAGCTCGTGAAGCTTCGACTCGGGCGCGGTCTGGAGCTTTTCCTCGCAACGGTTGATTTTCGAAACGACAGGCCGGATCCGAGCCAGCTCGCGCTCGTTTTTTCCGGCGAAGACGGGAAGGAGTTTCGCGATCATGGCTGCCGAAAGGTGAGAGTTTGAGGAGAAGTCCGGCCACGGAGTGGTGGCACGGAGGTGGAATCAATAGGAGAAATCATGATAAGTCGGAATGATGGTGGACCTCCGGCATCACAAGCAGCCGGAGAAAGATGAATGGGAAACCCGACGGCGAAGCTGCCGGGGAAACGCTCTTCAGGAGGCGACGCAAGGCTTCCGAAAACGGGCGGAAGCCGGTTCCCACTTCATTCCAGGGGTGGCGCGCGGCTCCCCAGTTCGCTGGTCCGCACGCGGATTGCCGGGATCTCCGACTGATCGATCCAGGCGAGCCGGACCCATGACAGCTCAACCCGGTGATACCCGGTGGTGGGCAGATCGCGAACGACCAAGGGCCGCGTCGGAAGATGGCCTTGGACGCCGCCGCCGTCCCCGGACTGGGTCAACCCGGCTTCGTTCGGGCACCCGGAGGTGCCGGTTTCCGGCCGACCCTGGGCGATCGCCGTCCAGCCCACGCACACCAGCAGCACCACGATCCAGGGGACCATGGCAACGCGTGCCTGCGGGGATTCGGAAGGCCTCATCGGAAGGAGTCGGGCGACCGGCTGGAAATTAACCCTCCGGGATCGACGCTAGGGTCGTGGCAAAGGGGCGATTGTCAAACCCAGCCGTGACCCTCATTTTCCACGCGAAACTCCCGTCCTTGGCGTCGCCCAGCACAGGAGCTACCGATGGCCTTCATGGAACTGACGCATCCCTTCCGCCTCGACGGCCAGGTCGCCTGGGTCACCGGCTCCAGCCGCGGCCTCGGAAAAACCATCGCCCGCCACCTCGCCGCGGCCGGTGCCCGCACGGTGGTGAACAGCTTCAGCTCCCGCGAACGGGGGCAGGCGGTCGTCGATAGCATCCAGGCCGCCGGTGCCGAGGCGATGCTGGTCCATGGCGACGCCTGCGACGAGCAGGCGATCGACCGCATGGCCGGGGAAATCGAGGACTGCTTCGGTCCGGTCGGGATCCTGGTGGTCAACGCCACGCCCTTCCAGCCGATGAAGGCGCTGGAGGACTACGAGTGGTCCGAGCACCAGTCCATGCTCGAGGCCTTCGTGAAGAGCCCCTTTCTCCTCGCCAAACGACTGCTGCCCGCCATGAAGGCGCGCCGCGAGGGACGGATCATCAACCTCACCAGCGAGGTCTTCCACCAGGGCATGCCGGGGTTTTCCGCCTACGTCGCGGCCAAGGGCGGCCAGATCGGCTGGAGCCGCGCGATGGCCAGCGAGCTCGCCCCGCACGGAATTACGGTAAACACCGTAGCTCCGAGCTGGATCCCGGTCGAGCGGCACGAGGACGTTCCGCCGGAAGTCCGCGAGCCCTACCTCCGCTCGATCCCGCTCGGCCGCTGGGGCACGCCGGAGGACATTGCCCACGCCGTCACGTTTTTCGCCTCGCGCGGGGCCTCGTTCCTCACCGGGCAGACCTTGGTCGTGAACGGTGGTCGCACGCTGTGGTGAACCCGCGGAGGGGCGGCTCGCTGAAAGGCCGGCCGTTGGGGCGACGTTTCCTTTCCGTCTACGCTCCGCCACCCATGACCTTCCTGCGCCTGTCCGCCCTGCTGCTGTTCTCCGCCTTTTCCCTGTGCGCCCACGCCGACCCGCTGGTGGTGGATTTCCTGAAAGTCCTGCCCCCGCCGCCGGCCGATGACTCGCCCGCCGGCATGGCCGACCTCGACACGGTCCTCGGCGTCCAGCTCGGCCGCACCGAAGCGCAGGTCAAGGAGGCCCACCGCGTCGAGCGCCAGTCGCCGACCTCCTTCGCCCGCCCGGTTTTCGGCGAGTGGTTTCATTCGCGGGACTTTCCGAAGACGCTGGAGGCCATCCACCGCATCGAGCGCCGCGCCGGCCCGGTCTGTGATGCCGCCAAGGCTCACTGGGACCGCGCCCGGCCTTACGAGCGGGATGCCGGCGTCGAGCCCGTGGTCAGCCATCCCGGCAACGCCTCCTATCCCAGCGGTCACTCTTTCGGTGCCGCCATGTGGGGCTTCATCTTCAGCAAGGCGTTTCCCGACAAAGCCGAGGCCTTCCAGCGCGAGGTCCACAAGGCCATGTGGGGCCGGGTGCTCGGCGGCGCGCACTATCCCTCCGACACCGAAGCCGGCCTGCTGCTCGCCCAGGCCGTCGGCCGGGAGCTCGCCAAGGACTCCGAGTTCGACCAGGCGATCCGGCAGATCCGCCGCGAGGTGGGGCCTCATTTGAAAAAGCAGGCACGCAAGCCCGCGCATCCCTGAGCCTCAACAGAGGATTCACGCGCAGCAAATCGGCTGGAGTTTCGCCGCCCGCTCCGTAGTGTTCAAGCGGACACCATGGAGCTTCAGGAAAAACTCGCCATCCTTGCCGACGCGGCCAAATACGACGCCTCCTGCGCCAGCTCCGGGGCGCAGCGGCGCGACTCGTCGAAGGGCAAGGGCGTCGGCTCCGCCGGAGGGGCCGGCATTTGCCACAGCTACGCGCCCGACGGACGCTGCATCTCGCTGCTCAAGCTGCTGCTGACCAACCGCTGCCTCTACGACTGCCACTACTGCATCAATCGTAGGTCGAGCAACGTCCGCCGCGCCGCCTTCACCGCCGACGAGGTCGTCCGCCTCACGCTCGACTTCTACAAGCGCAACTACATCGAGGGCCTGTTTCTCAGCTCCGGCATCACCCGCAGCGCCGACCACACCATGGAGCAGCTCGTCGAGGTCGCCCGCACGCTGCGCGAAATCCACGACTTCCGGGGTTACATCCACCTCAAGACCATCCCCGAGGCCTCGCCCGAATTGGTCGAAAAGGCCGCCCGTTACGCCGACCGCATCAGCATCAACCTCGAGCTCCCCGTCCAGACCTCGCTCGACCGCCTTGCACCGGAGAAAAACCTCGCCCGCACCAAGCAGGCGATGGGTCGCATCCGCCTCAGGCTCGACGATGCCGCCGACCGGCGGAAAAACGGCGACCGCAAGCTCCGCCACGCCACCGGCCAGAGCACCCAGGTCATCGTCGGCGCCGACGCCTCGACCGATGCCGATTTCCTCGCCCGTTCAGAGGAGCTTTATCAATCCTACCGCCTGCGCCGCGTTTACTACTCCGCCTTCAGTCCCATCCCCGAGCCCTCCGCGATCCTCCCCGCCAAGCCCGCGCCGCTGGTTCGCGAGCACCGGCTCTACCAAGCCGACTGGCTGATGCGTCACTACGGCTTCCATCGTAGCGAGATCCTTGCGCCGGAAACGCCCAACCTCGACCTCGCCATCGACCCCAAGCTCGCCTGGGCCCTGCGCAACCGCGCGCTTTTCCCGCTCGACCTCCGCACCGCCACCCGCGAGCAGCTCCTGCGTGTCCCCGGCCTCGGCCCGCGCAATGTCGATCGCATCCTCGCCCTGCGCCGTCACGCCCCCATCCGGCTCGCCGACCTCGCCCGGCTCCGCGTTTCCCTGGCGAAAGTCCGGCCTTTCCTCATCACCACCGACCACCGCCCGCCCTCGGTCGAGCTCGACAGCGACCGCCTCCTCGCCCGCTTCGCGCCAAAACCCGAGCAGCTCGAACTGTTTTGCTAACGAGACGGCAGACAGGAAGACGACAGACCACAGAGCCCCAGCAAGGAGCGCCGATTATGAAATCGGCACGCCTCACCCCGCGACGCGGCTCTCCTTCGATAGAAAGCCTCAAAACTTCGAACCCCTCCACCACCCCTCCGGGGCGGAATATCATTGGCCGTCTTTTCCGGTGGCTCGCGCCACCGGCTAATCTCCGGTGCCCCTCCGGGGCTGAACGCCTTTTCCGACTCCTCACCCGCCCCCTACTCCTCACCCTCCCCCTACTCCTCACCCTCCCCCCTACTCCGCACCCTCCCTACTCCGCACCCTCCCTACTCCGCACCCTCCCCTACTCCACACCCTCCCCCTACTCCACACCCTCACCCTACTCCACACCCTCACCCTTCTCCGCACCCTTCTCCTCACCCTCACCCTTCTCCTCACCCTCACCCTTCTCCTCACCCTCACCCTTCTCCTCACCCGCCCACCGGCTCCGCACCCACTTTTTCCTTTCTCCTTCTACCTCACGCAGATGCGCTCCATCGACCCCGGCAACTCCTTCACCACTTGGCGCGACGCCGCCCGCGCCTTGCTGGCCGAGGGCATCCCGCCGGGCGAGATCCTCTGGGAAAAGGACGCCAACCTTTTCGCCCTCCACGAACCGGAACCCATCTACGCCACCCGCCGTAGTTCCGAGCTGAAAGTCCCCGCCGACTTCATCGACTTGGCGAAACTGACCGCCTGCCACGCCGACCCCACCCGCTGGGCACTGCTTTACCGCATTCTCTGGCGCATCACCCACGGCGAGCCGAAACTGATCGCCGTCACCACCGATCCCGACATCGCCCGCGCCCAGGCGATGGCCGAGAACGTCCGCCGCGAAATCCACAAGATGCACGCCTTCGTCCGCTTCCGGAAAGTCGGCGAAAACGAAAGCGGCCGCGAGCGCTTCGCCGCCTGGTTCGAGCCCGACCACTACATCGTCGAGGCCGGCACCCCCTTCTTCCGCAAGCGTTTTGCGACCATGGACTGGGCGATCTTCACGCCGAAAGGCTGCGCCCACTGGAACGGCGACAAGCTCCTCTTCACCGAGGGCGTTGATCGCGATCCTTTCGAAAACACCGACCAGCTCGAAGACGCCTGGCGCACTTACTACAGCTGCATTTTCAACCCCGCCCGCCTCAAGACCAAGGCGATGCAGGCCGAGATGCCGAAGCGCTACTGGAAAAACCTGCCCGAGGCCGGCTTGATCGACTCGCTCATCCGCGACAGCCGCCATCGGCTCGACCGCATGGTCGAGACCGCCCCGCAGCCGGTCCGCCAAATCAAGGGCATCCGCTACCTCGACGAGCTACGGCAGGCATCGGAGATGCCCGCCGCGCCCGCCACCACGACGGAGGAGGTCGCCCGCCACCTCGCCGCCTGCCGCCAGTGCCCGCTGTGGGAGCGCGCCACCTGCGCCGTGCCCGGCGAGGGTCCGGCGGACGCGCGGATCATGATCGTCGGCGAGCAGCCCGGCGACCGCGAGGACCTCGAAGGCCGTCCCTTCGTCGGCCCCGCCGGCCAACTGCTCGACCGCGCCATGGCGGAGGCCGGCATCGACCGCGCCCAAGCCTACCTGACCAACGCGGTGAAGCATTTCAAGTGGACCCCTCGGGGAAAAACGCGGCTCCACCAGAAACCCGACTCCGCCGAGGTCGAGGCCTGCAAGCCGTGGCTGCTGGCCGAGCTGTCGTCCGTTTCCCCGGAAATCCTGATCCTGCTCGGTGCCACCGCCGCCCGCTCACTGCTCGGGCCGGGCATCAAGATCACCCGCGACCGCGGCCTGCTCGACGCCCCGCAGCTCGCCCGCCGCGTGGTCCTCACCGTCCACCCCTCCTACCTCCTGCGGCTGCCGGAGGCCGATGTCGGCGCCGAGCGCCAGCGCTTCATCGCTGACCTGCGGCTGGCGGGCACCCCCTCGCCAAGCTGAGTGCCACCTGGGCGCTTGCCGCCATGCGTCGGATCCTTCACCGGCGAGCTGGCGCAGCCGCGCCTCCTCGTCGGCAAATTCCTCCTTCAGCCGGCTGGCCAGCGGTTCGGGGATCGTGCGGTCGGAGAGCGGATGAAAGAAGCTGGAAACGAATTCCTTGTAGGCGTGACCGACCTCCTTGCGGAATACGCGGGCGACCTTTTCGCCGCCCGGCAGGCGGGCCATCATGCGGCCGAACCAGAGGTCGATCAGGTGCGTTCCCGGAAGAATCGAAGAGTCGTTCCTCCGTCCGGCGGCGGGGATCTCGGCGGGGTCGAGCCCGAGGAAGTCCAGCAGCCGCGAGACGAAGACCTCCGGATCCTGCTGGAAGTCGGGCTGCCAGCCGATGAACACGCGCTCGCGACCGAAGACCTCCAGCCAGTGCTCGATGTAGTTGGAAAAACGGGCCAGCTTGCGGTAGTTCATGCACCCGGCAAAGGCCGCACGGCGGGGCAGCGAGCGGCCGACATCGCGCCGCTCACCGAGCGACAGGGCTTTTTCGAAATCGCTGCAGTTCTCGTAGCCATAGCGCAGCAGGTCGTGGTGCCAGGAGCGCATCCACTCGGCCGGCGGGCGGACCATGATGATGATCCTGGCCTCTCCGCCGGTGAAGTTCCGGATCCGCAGCGGGGCCTCATGGGAAAAAAGGTAGGTGGCCGTGGCCTCGCCGCAGCGCTGGTCCCCGGCGGCGTCGGCGAACAAGGACAGGTAGTCGCTTTCCCCCACGATCCGCAACCACTCGACCATCCGCAGGTCGCCAGCGAAGTGGCCGGGCTCCTTGCACAGCCAATAGCGGGCGGGATCCTCGGAGAGCGGAAAATACAGGCCCGGATGCTGGCGGAGGCAGTGATAGAGCGCGGTCGTGCCACACTTCGGCGCACCCACGATGAAAATCGACGGACGAGGCATGGAAGGCGGAGGAGGTTGGGGGGGCCCGCGGGGAGATTCCCAAATCGGATCGTGCCGGCTTGGGTCGGGGCCTGGGGAGGGCCCGCCGAGGGAGAAACCCTGATGGACCCGGCAGGTTTCGGCAAGAATGGGGAGCTTCCGCGAAAAGGGGGGGCGGTTCGGGCGGCGGGGCATTCGTGGGCCAGCCACGGATTGCCAGAAGGGATTGCGCTTGGCAGCGCCGCGGTGGGACGGAACGTGGAGGCCGTGATCCGATGGCCTGCCTCCCTCCCCCTCCGCTGGCTCTCGCTGGCGGGGCTGGTCGTCCTCACCCTCGCTCTTTACCACCTGCGCTTCGTGCCGATCGCGCACCGGGTGAATGGAGATGGTGGGTTCTCCCGGCAACTCGACGGCTGGGAGGTGCTGGGGCCGCCGCCTGACCGGTCCGGCTCCGGCAAGAACCGGGTGATCCGATATTTCCGCACCGGACCCCGGCGCCCCAACTCGGCCGTGGTCTGCTGGCTTGGCCCGGTGAATGATCTGCGCTTCCTCCGCGTCCGCAGCGAGGTGCGGTGGGCGGAGGTCGTGCCCGGCGGCGCCTACTGGGCGAAGCCCCGGCTTGCCCTGGTCACCCGCTCAGCCGATGGAAAGCTCGGCTACCCACGGGACCACGCCTCCTTCCTCGCCACGGGGACGAAGCCATGGCACGTCGAGGAATCGGTGTATGAACTCGTGCCGGAACTGCCGGAGGTCGGGCTGGCCTTCCAGATGCTGGCCCGGCGAGGATCTTTCGAAATTCGCTCGATCGAAATCACCGCCCTCCGCCAGCGCTCATGGGTGCCGGCGGCGACCGCCCTGTTACTCGCCGGTTGGTTTACCTGGGTGCTGACCTGGCTGCACGGCGCGAGGCATCCCGCGAGCCTCGCCCGCCGCTCGGCGACCGCCGTGCTGCTCGTCGCCGCCGCCTGGTACCTGATCCTTCCCGGGGCACGGATGCAGTTCAGGCCCCTCATCGGCACCTTCGTCACCGGTGCCACGCCCGCCCTGCCAGACCCTCCCCCCGTCGCGGCGCAGCCCGCCTCCCGCGGAAAACCGACCCCGCCGTCTCGACCCACCGATCAACCTTCGGCGACCCCGCCTCCCGCCCTTGAGCCCGGACCGGCCGCGAGCCCGCCAGCCGAGATCCGCCGGGTTCCCCGTGTCACGCGTTTCCTGCGCATGGCCGATCTGAAGTTCCGCTTCGTCCATCTGCTCGCCTTCCTCGGCTTGTCGCTCGCCGCCTTCATCACGGCGGCGGGCCTGCGCCCCCTGCCGCTCCTCGCCGCCCTCGCCCTCCTGTCCGAGGTGGTCAGCGACTGGCACGACCGCGCCGCCGATCTCGGCGACCTCCTCGATCTCGCCTGGGACCTGCTCGGCATCCTCCTGGCGATGCTGGTTTTCCGGGCGGTGAAACGCGGACTCGCACGCTGGCGGAGCCCCCCTCCGCTGGCCGGGCGCTGATCCATCCCGTTCTTGCCAAGTCAGCGCCCCTTCCCTTCACTCCGCGCCCGGCCATGGCCCTCATCGTCCAAAAATACGGCGGCACTTCCGTCGGCACCATCGACCGCATCCGCAACGTCGCCGCCCGTATCAAGCGCACCCGCGACGAGGGCAACCAGGTCGTGGCGGTGGTCTCCGCCATGTCCGGCGTGACCGACAAGCTCATCGGCATGGCCAAGGAGTTCGGGGAAAACCCCGCCGAGCGGGAAATGGACGTGCTGCTGGCCACCGGCGAGCAGCAGTCGATCGCGCTGGTCTCGATGGCCCTCCACGAAGCCGGCGTCGAGGCCGTCTCCGTGACCGGTCGCCAGGCCGGCATCCTCACTTCCGGCTCGCACACCCGCGGCCGCATTGAGGACATCAAGCCCGACTTCATGCGCCGCTCGCTCGACGAGGGCAAGGCGCTCGTCGTTGCCGGCTTCCAGGGCACCACCCCCGATGGCATGATCCACACCCTCGGCCGGGGCGGCTCCGACCTCACCGCCATCGCCGTCGCCGCCGCGGTGAAGGCCGATATTTGCCAGATCCTCACCGACGTCGACGGCGTCTACACCTGCGACCCCCGCATCGTGCCGAACGCCCGCAAGCTGCCCGAGATTTCCTACGACGAAATGCTCGAACTCGCCTCGTC
This sequence comes from Haloferula sargassicola, assembly GCF_040362925.1. NCBI lineage: Bacteria > Pseudomonadati > Verrucomicrobiota > Verrucomicrobiia > Verrucomicrobiales > Verrucomicrobiaceae > Haloferula > Haloferula sargassicola. Next base: position 37,260 of record NZ_BAABRI010000021.1, on the reverse strand, counting down.
CGGGGCGAAGGTGATGCAGTCCCGCTCCGTCGAGTTCGCCAAGAAATACGGAGTCGTCTTCGAAGTCCGTTCCTCCCTCAATGACAACCCGGGCACGCTGGTGCTCGAAGAACATCCCGCCATGGAAAACGTCGTCATCCGCGGAGTCTCGATCGAGCGCTCCCAAGCCCGAGTCACCATCATCGGCATCCCCGACGAGCCCGGCATGTCCGGAAAAATCCTCGCCGCCCTGGGTGACGCCGAGATCAATCTCGACATGATCGTCTCGAACATCGCCCACGACGGCATGGCGCGCCACTCGTTCACCATGCACTCGAACGACCTCGGCCGCGCCCAGGCCGCGCTCAAGCCGGTGCTGGCCGAGATCAGCCCGCTGGCCAAGGTCGAGACCGAGGCCGGCATCGCCAAGCTCTCCTGCGTCGGCATCGGCATGCGCTCGCACTCGGGCGTCGCCGCTACCATGTTCCGCTCGCTCGGCGAGGCCGGCATCAACATCGGCATGATCTCCACTTCGGAAATCAAGATCGCCGTCACGGTCGACGAGACCCGCATCGAGGACGCCGCCCGCGCCGTCCACGACGCCTTCCAGCTCGACAAGGCACCGGCTTGAGCTGGACCGCGTGGCTCCGGCCGCGCGCGATCCGACCCGCTTCGCCATGGACCACCACGACCCGTTCCTGCCGCCGGCCTCCTCGCTCGATATTGCCGGCCAGGTCGCCGATTTGCCCGCCGGCCCCTACGGTCCCTTCCGGGAAAACAGAGCGCTCGCCAAGGCGGTGATGGCCATGGTGTTCCTGTTCAGCTTCCTCGTCCCGCTGCTGACCGGGGCCCTCAACATCGCGATCTACGCCGGTCATCCCTTCGCCACGAGCCCTCCGGCCCTAGCCTATCTCGACCTGCTCGCCTTCGTGGCTTTCCCGGTCGTGGCCACCTACTTCGTCTTTGGGATCTGGATCATCCGCTCGGCCAAGAATGCCCATCTTTTCACCATGATCCGCCGCAAGGCCGCGGTCGGCACCCCGGACAACCCGCCGATGATGCGCGACACCCCCGGCTGGTCCGTCGGCTGGTATTTCGTCCCCATCGCCTCGCTCTGGAAGCCCTACCAGGCCATGAAGGACATCTTCACCGCCTCCGCCACCCGCCCGGCGCCCGATTACCTTCTTCCCACCTGGTGGACACTCTGGATCCTCGCCCTTTTCACCGGCAATGCCGTCAACGCCGCCAACTCCAGCGATTCCTTCACCACCGCCGCCACGATCACCGTCATCTCCACCGCGATCAATCTCGGCATCGCCCTGATCGCGATCCAGCTCGTCCGCACGCTGACCCGCATGCAGGCGGACGCCGCAGCCGATCTCACCACGGTCTGGCAGGCCATCCCGCCTGCTCCCGTCCCCGGCCCGGTTGCGGAAATGAAGGCGATGTCCGAGCCGCAATACTGACCGTTCGCTCAAGCTCCACCGCTCACCCCCCCCCTCGTCCTGCACCAGCTTCTTCAGTAGGTCGGCGAAGCGGTTGTAGAAAAACCCGAGCACTACCAAGGCAACGCCGAGGGCTAGGAAGGCGACGACCCGGGTGAAGGTGCCGAATTCCCACACGTCGTGGATGAACAGCTTCGCCAGCGAGATCAGCAGCAGCGCGAAGCCGCCGACCCGGACCGCCGCATTGCCGCGCCACAGGCCCGCCGTCACCCAGCCGAAGCCGAGCGCGGTCCACAACAGCGTCACCGCCGTCCAGCCGTGCCGGTCCGCCAGCCAATCGCTCGCCCACACGGTCGACACCCCCACCGCCAGCCAGTCGAGCCCCACCGCGCGCTTCCGTTTCAGGAACACCGCCACCACCAGCGCCGCCGCCACGCCCCAGCCCGGCGGAATCCTCGGACCGGCTTCGCCGCCCATCTCGATCGTCAGGCCTCCGAGGCAGATCACGGCCCACACCCACAGCTCGATCGGTCTCCGCACCTGCCGCAACCGACGGAAAACCCACCACCCGCCGAGAGTCGAAAGCGCGATCGCATCGATCCAGCCGTGGTTGAGCAGACCCTGCCACGCGAAAAGCCAGCCCAGGCAGCCGACACTCCGGCTGACCGCCGCATGCAGGGCGGTGCCCGGCGACGTCCACTTTCCGCCGTATCCGGCGAAAGCCCAGACCGCCCACGCCGCCAGCGGCACCAAAAACACCAGCCAGTCGGGGTGTCTCGATTCGAAGTAAGCCGTGTCGCCCAGCCAGACCACCAGCGCCAGCGTGCCCGCCGCGCGCAGCCGCGGACAACGCAGTCCATGCCATGCCGCCAGCGGCAGCACCACCGCCAGCGCTCCCTCCATCCAGAACCGCACCGACGCTTCCGGCTGAAGCGCGATCGCTGCCAGCGCCACGACCATCGCCGTCACGCCGTGCGTCCAGGCCACCGTCGAGGCCATCAAGCCGACCGGCTCGCGCGTGTCCTCGGTCGCCGGTTTTCCCAGCCTCTCCCACAGCACGCCCGCCACCAACGACAGCCCCGCGGTCAGCCACAGCGAGCCCTCCGTTTCCCCGAAAGACAGGACCGCCACCGCCACCGCGCCGCACCACGCGAGCACGATCATCAGCAACTCGCCCGACCGCTCACGCCGCGCAGGCGAGAGCACCAGCGGCGACAAACCGAGCGCGACCGCCGCCGCGACCGCCGCCTGCCATCCCTGCGGCAGCCGCCACCACCAAGTCAGGCCCACGCCGGCGGCACCCAGCGCCACCAGCGCCGCTCCAGTGCGCGAAAACGCTTTCAGCCAATCCTCCGGCCGGGCCCGACGCAGCAACGCCGCCGCGCCCGCTAGCACCACCGCCATCGACGCCAGACACCACAGCGGCGTCGATTCCAGCTCGATCGCCCAACCGAAGGCCCCGACCATCGCCAGCACGGAAAACGCCAGCTCCGGCCACTTGCGGAAGCGCCAGAACGCCCCGGCCATCACCAGCGCCTCGATCGCCAACCCGAGCCCGAGCTGATAGCCGTCCAGCTTCATCACCAGTGCTGCGGTCAGCGCCACCAACCCCTGCACCAGATAGGTCTCCGTCCCGCGCGAGCGACCGCGCATCCAACCCCCGATCGCCAACCACGCCACGCCCCAGCCCGCCGGCACCAGCCACAGCTCCCCTTTTCCCAGCTCGATCCAAGTCAGCAGGAAAAGCCCGAAACCCGCCGCGTTGTTGAGGCCCGTCCACCAGCCCCGGCCATACTCGCTGAAGCCCGGCAGGCCGCCACGGGCCAGGGTGGGACTCGCGAACACCGCCCACAGCAGAGCTGGAAAAGCCAACGAAGCCGCCTCCACCCCGCCGCCCGCCGCCCCGGCCAGGTGCCAGAAAAAATACGCGCCGTAGGTGCCGACCATGGCCGCCACGCCTGGGCCCCGCCATTGTTTCCACGCCGCCAGCCCGACCCCCGCCGCGGCCAGCAGCAGATTCGAGCCCGCCGACAGCCAGTTCATCGGCTGCAAGACCGTCGAATAGGCCGCCAACAACAGGCCCATCACCGCCGTCACCCGCGCGTTGCGCTTCACCGAGACCCCCACGATGGCCGCCGCCGCGCCGAGCAGCACCCCGGTGCTCAGCAGGGCGGAGTCGATCACCCGCAGCCGCGGCACGTGATGCGCGGCGTAGGCGCACCAGTAGAAAAACGCCATCCCGCCCGCCAGCAGCACCTCGCCGAAGGCGCGCGTCTTTTCGCGCAGCGTGCACCACCAACCGGCGCCACCGATCGCCAAGGCCGATGCCACCAAGGCCGCCAGCCGCAGGCCCGCCGAGAGGTCGCGGATCCAATTACGGTAAGCATAGTTGCCCAGCAGCACCAAGCCGGTCACCAACAGCACCACCCCGATCCGCACCAGCCACACCCGCCCGAAATCCAACTCGAGGTTGCGCCCGGGCATCGGCGGCAGAACAGGCTCGGGGAGCTCCGGGACCGGCAATTCCTCCTGGGGCACGGGCGGCGGCTCCACAGCGGCGGGGATTTCCCCCGGCGTGGCGGGACGCGCGGCCTCCATCGGCGGCTGTTTCCGCTCCAGCTCGTGGATCTCCCTGCGCAGCGCCGCCACTTGCTCGGCCTGCAACGCCGCCAGCTCATCCAGCTTGGCCCTCAGCCGCGCGATCTCCGGGTTCTCGTCATCCATCAGCCACCATTCTGCGCGTTCCCCCTGCCTCTGCCAACGCGCCAGGTCATCAAAAATCCACACCGGTGCATCGACTCCATCAATGCGCGCCATTACCCGAACTCCGCCCTTCCCCGCGCCGCGTCCGGCCCCTACACCGCGGCCCGTGAAAACGGTCACCATCCACACCGACGGCGCTTGCAAGGGCAATCCCGGACCCGGCGGCTATGGCGTGGTCATGGTTTCCGGCAAACACCGGCTCGAGCTTTCGGGCGGATTCCAGCGCACGACGAACAACCGCATGGAGCTGCTCGCCGCGATCGTGGCGCTGGAAAAACTCAACACCCCCTGCGCCGTGACGCTGCTGTCCGATTCGCGCTACCTCATTGATGCCATGACCAAGGGCTGGCTGCGTGGCTGGAAGGCGCGCGGATGGGTCACCGCCTCGAAGCAGCCGGTGAAAAACCCCGACCTGTGGCAGCGCCTCGAAGCAGCCGCGGCGCCGCACGAGATCACCTGGAAGTGGCTTCGCGGCCACGCCGGGCACCGGGAAAACGAGCGCTGCGACGTGCTCGCCGTGGCCGCCAGCGTGGGTCCGGACCGCGCGGTGGACGCCGGGTTTCCCGAATGATCCGCCTCAGCAGAGCCGGATCATGTCCTTCACGAACTGGCCCCACAGGAAAAACAGCCCGCGGGTCGAATACTCGTAGTAGCGGTCGTCGAAACTCGGACGCAGGATCCCGGCGCTGACGTTGAAGTTCAGCTGGCCCTTCATTTCTTCCTCGATCGAGGCCTCCATCTCGTCCGGGTCCGGGACGCGCAGCGTATCGAGGTCGAGCCGCAGGCGGGTCAGGAACTGCCGGTGGTCGGCGAGGATCTGGCCGAAGGCGTTGCGCTCGCAGGGGACGTGGTTCCAGCTCATGCCCTGCGGCGTCTTGAGGGTCGGCGAGAACGGAAAGTTGGTCGTCCGCAGGATGCTCCCGTCGGCCCCGCGGGAGGTGATGGAGAGATACGAAAAGGCGACCTCGCTCTGCTCGCACAGATGGATGGTCGCCTCGGCCCGCTCCTCGGGGTGCCAGTAGAGCTGGAGATACTGCCGCATGCCGCCCCATTCCCACGAGCAATCGGCGACGTGCTCGAACCCTTCCTCCTCCATATCGATCGCCGCCTCGGGAGCGTGGGGAAAGAAGGCCGGGTCCGGATGGCGGCGGTGGCTGAGCTGGTTGTGGGCCGGCAGGCGCAGGCGGCGGATCCGTGTAAGCAGCTCGATCCATGGCAGCAGAAACCACGGCACCACGCCGAAGACCCCCGCCCACCAGCGCTCGGTGATGAACCACACCAGCACGTACGAGGCTGCGAGGAACATCAGCGCGCCGAGCTTGCGCACCACGCCGGTGCGCGACGACCGCAGACCGATCGCCAACACCACCAAGCCAACCACAACAAGCGTTTCTCGCATGAATCCTCACCGCGGCAGATGGCCGCGTCCTGCAAGCAAGACGCGCCGTGCGGATCCGTCAAGGGATGGAAACCCGGCTTTCCACTAGGGGCCTCCTGCGTTTCACTAGGCCCCGAGCCATGGCCATCGAAACCTACGAATCCCACGCGCCGGAAATCCACCCGAGCGCCTTCATCGCCGCCAGCGCCGATGTGATCGGCCGCGTGACCCTCCACGACCAATCCAGCGTCTGGTACCAGGCCACCCTCCGCGGCGACATCAACGAGATCGTGATCGGCCCGCGTTCGAACATCCAGGACAACGCCGTGGTGCATCTGGCCGACGACTACGGCTGCTACGTCGGCGAGCGGGTGACCGTCGGCCACTCGGCCATCATCCACGCCTGCACGATCAAGGACGAAGTCCTCGTCGGCATGGGTGCCATCGTGCTCGATGGCGCGGTGATCGGCGAGCGGTCGATCATCGGGGCCGGCGCGCTGGTCACCGGCGGGGTGGAAATCCCGCCCGGCTCGCTGGTCCTCGGCAGCCCCGGCAAGGTCGTCCGCACCCTGTCGCTGGAGGAGCAGAAAAAGGTCGGCTACTGGGCGGACAAGTACGTCATCCAGTCGCGCAAGTTCCTCGCCCGCGGCGCCGCGCCGCACGGGCTCTGAAGTTCCCGACCGAAACCCGCCGCCGGTGCGCGGGTTGGTCTTTTCATGAAACGCCTGCTGCTCCTGATCGCCCTGATCCTCCCCGCCGCCGCGGGCGAGGTGCTCCGCGACATTCCCTACGTCCGGGGCGGCACCGGGCAGCAGAAGCTCGACATCTACCTGCCGGACCACGCCGCGGAGGGACGGCATCCGGTGGTGATCGCCATCCACGGCGGCGGCTGGAAGCTCGGCAACCGCTCGATGCCGCGCTTCGTCCAGCCGAAAACCCGCTGGCTCAATCGAGAAGGCTTCATCGTGGTCTCGATCGGCTACCGCCTCACGCCGGAGGTCCGGCATCCCGCGCACATCCAGGACGTCTGCGCGGCCATCGCCTGGGTGCAGAAAAACATCGCCCGCCATCATGGCGATCCCGACCAGCTCTACCTCCTCGGCCACTCGGCGGGCGCCCACCTCGCCGCGCTGGCGGGGACCGATTTCGACCGCCTGCAAAAGGCCGGTGCCGACCCGGCGGCGATCCGCGGCGTGATCCTCCTGGATGGCGCGGGCTACGACATCCCCGGCGAGCTGGCGGGCGAGATGTCCTTCCCCGCGCTGCGGCAAATGTATCTCGATGCCTTCACCGCGGATCCGAAGGTGCAGCGCGACGCCTCGCCGATCCATCACGCCGACCACCGCTGCCCGCCGTTTCTCCTGCTCCACGTCACCACCCGCGCCGACTCCACGCTCCAATCGCAGCGGCTGGCCGCGGCGCTCGAAAAGCATGGCGGCTTCGCCAAGGTCGTGGCGGTCCCCGGCAAGACGCACGGCACCATCAGCCGCGACCTCGGCAAGCGCGGCGATCCGGTGACCCGGGCGGTGGCCGCCTTCCTCGGGCTCGACCCGTGAACCGGGCGGCTCCAAGCTCCGGCATGGAGGATTTTTCCCTGCATCCCCGGCTCGCCGCCGGCAGCCATCCGCTCGGCCGTCTCGATCGATGCCGCGTCCTGCTCAAGGACCACGCGCGGTTTCCCTGGATCCTGATCGTGCCCGAGGTCCCGACGGAAATCGAGGACCTGCACCAGCTCGACCCCGCCCAATACCTGGAAGTCATGGCCCTGGTGCGGTCGGTCAGCGAGTGGATGGTCGGCTATTTCCAGCCGACCAAGCTCAACTTCGCGTGCATCGGCAACCAGGTCCGCCAGATGCACCTCCACCTCGTCGCGCGGCGCGAGGACGACCCGGCGTGGCCGGGCACGGTGTGGGCCTACGGCGAAAAACAGCCCTACGAGCCGCAGGCGATCGAAAAGATCATCACCGCCTTCCGGACCCGGTTTTCGGTGGCCTGATCACTCGAAAAACGTGTCCTCGTGCCGGTAGGGCGGGGCGCAGCAGCACAGGAAGCGCAGCGTCTCGGCGGCGCGGATCTGGTGCCACGCGCCGGCCGGGATCAGGATCCCATCGCCGGGGACCACCTCGCGGCGCTCGCCATCGATCTCCATCTCGCCGCGGCCCTCGAGGATGAAGTAGAACTCCTCGCTGTCGCGGTGCCAGTGGCGCTCGGTCGCCCCGCCGGCCGGGACGGTGGCCTCGGCCAGGCTCTGCTTTTCCACCGGCGCGTTGGCGGCATCGAGGATGCTGCGGATGGTCGAGCCGTCCTTGGTCGTGAACGGCGGCTGGTCGGCGAGCTTGCGGATTTCCATGGCCCCGATGCCAGCGGCGCGCGGCTCACTCGCCAAGGAAAACGTAGTCCTCCGCCACCCGGTTCAGCGACCGGCGGGCTTGCGGGAGGCAGTCGGAAAGATCGCTCAACATCCGGCGCGGCAGGTCGCGGGGCGCGCTCGGGCTGCCGGCCACGTCGTGAAACACCTTGCGGGCGAAGGATTCATAGAACTCGACCCGCGGCGCGCCGCAGCGCTCGGCGCGGCGCTCGAGGAAGCCGGGGAACAACCCGGTGAGCACCAGGAACTGGTTGCCCGCCGCCAGCTGGAGGTGAAAGCGCACCCGCCCGTGGGCGTTTTCCATGATCGAGACGAAGTCCGCCGCGTGGACCAAGCCGCTGGGAATGCTGCGCAGCACGTCGTCCGGATCGGCACCCACCCGCTCGGCCAGCACGCCGGCCACGTAGTCGGCGATGCCCGCGTCCTCGATGCCGGCCTCCAGGAAGGCGTGACGGACCAGCACGTAGAAATAAAAGGGCGGCGAGACCCGCACGGCTCCCGGCCCTTCCAGCAGGCCGAGCAGCACTTCCTTGAGGTCCAGCATCTCGCGCAGCGCCTCCGGGTCCTCCCACAACGTCCACAGATGGCGGCGACCCTCGCCCGGGGCGAGATGCTCCGTCAAAAACTCGAAATCCGCTCCGGTGAAGCGGTCCCGACTGGAGGGGAACCACGAACCCAGCATGCGAAGCGGATTAGCAAAAAAAGGACCATCAAGGCCAATAAAAATAGTTCAGCGAGCTTAATAAACCTGCCGGTTTCGTTGGTGAGGTGGTGGATTCGGCCTCACCGGGCCCGAAGGTGATTTGTCTTGCCCCCTGATTCACAGGGGTCTATGGCGACGCCGCCGTTTCCCCCGCAGGGAGGAAACCGTCAGGCAAACAGAACCACCACGATGAAGCACCAATCGCTCACCACGATGCTGGCATTCGTCGGAGCACTGATCCTGAGCTCCTGCGCCACCCAAGCCGGTCAATCCACCCGGACGTCCCCACCCCGCACCGACTGGGCCGTCAGCTCGGTCCAGAGCGGCAAGGCCTCCTGGTATGGCATCCGTTGCAACGGCGGCACCAAGACTGCCAGCGGCGAGAGGCTGAACAACAACGCCTCCACCGCCGCCCACAAGACGCTGCCCATGGGCACCAAGGTTCGCGTCACGAACCTGTCCAACGGCAAGTCGGAAGTCGTCCGCATCACCGATCGCGGGCCCTACGTCCACGGCCGCATCATTGATGTGACCGAAGGCGTGGCCAAGCGCCTCGGCTTTTTTGGCCGCGGCATCACCTCGGTGAAGGTCGAGGTCCTCAAGAAGTCGGCGCTCGCCGGCAACTGACGACCGTTCCGTCCCCCTTCCCCAGTGCGGGCTCTTCCCTCGGCGGAAGGGCCCGCGCTTTTTTTCGCAAGCTTGCGGGCGGACGGTCTATAGCATTGTGGCGATGCGGCGGATGGGCCTTAGATCCTCGAAGCACTCCATGCCGCACTCCGACCTCCACCGGGGATACCGCTCCCTGCCCTACAAGCGCCCGTTTTTCCTCTCGATGCTCTTCTACGCGCTGTGGCTGCTGTCGCTGATCGCCACCGTGACCCTGGCGGTGCTGTTCGTCCGCACCCAGGACCGCGATCTGGGGATCCCTTTGGTCGCCTGCATGCTGGGCTCGGCGCTGCTGTGGGCGATCGCCTACCCGGTCCGCCGGTCGGCGAAATGCCCGCTGTGCAAGGGCACCCCGCTGCTGGACAACCGGGCCGCCAAGCACGCCCGGGCGCGACGCTTTTTCCCGCTGAACTACGGCACCAGCGCGCTGCTGAGCCTGTTCCTGACCCACCGCTACCGCTGCATGTTCTGCGGCAACCCTTTCGATCTCCTCAAAAAGCCGGCCAACATGTTCGGCCGCAATCAGGAGCCCTGAGCGCCCGCCTGGTGCATCTTGGCCGAGCGTTGGGCGACTTCCGGCACGTAGTCGCGCCACTTCGGATCGCCCTCGCGGATCATCCGCATCACGTCGCGGCCGGTGAACTGGAGCAGGTCGAGATCGCGGTAAGGCACGCTGCGGATCATGCGGTTCTCCAGGAAATGGCGGTAGAGGTGGTGGGACTCCGCCGGCGCGCGGAATGAGTCGGCCGTGACCACCTCGCCGGTTTTGCGGTTCTGCCAGGGATAGACGTAGAGCGAGACCTGGTTGCGGAACAGGCGGCCGAACGACTCCAGCAGGCCGCCGGGGAGGTTTTCGGACCACTTGGTTTTGAACAGCTCGTTGAGCAGCCCGATGCTCAGCACCATGCCCACCGGCTGGGTCGTGTAGCGGCTGAGGTAGCCGGAGATCCGGTGGAACTCGGCATGGCGGCTGATCAGCACGGATTTCCCCAGCGACTGGAGGGCATCCACGCGGTCGATGAAGTCCACGTGGTCGACCGCCCCGCCGCGCAGCAGGTTGGTCATGGAAATCTCGCACAGCTCCAGGGTGCGCTCACGGTCCTCCTCTGCCAGCGAGGCCACGAATCCGTTGCGCGCCTGCTCGAGCATCTCGAGGTGGACCCGCGTGACGGGATCAAAGCTGCCGCGAAGCAGCAGGATGGGCCGCTTGTAGAGTGCGTCGGCCGCTTGCTCGACCTCGCCGGACGAGGGGAAGAAGATGGCCTCGGTGAGCCCGCTTTCGACGAGCTGCAGGGCGCACAGGCGGTTGTCGAAGAAGTCGTAGCCGTGGCCCTCGAACTTCAGCATGTCCACCTCGACCCGCCCCGGGGCCAGGTTTTCCGTCAGGGACATGGCGAACTGGCGGAGGCTCTGGCGGTGGTGGAAGACGGCGTGGATGAAGTTCACGCCGACCACGCCGAGGGCCTCCATCTGGTCGACGTTGGAATCGTCGAGCAACCGCACGTGGAGGTAGACGTCGGACGGCGGGTCCTGTGGCTTGAGCTGGAAACGCAGGCCGAGCCAGCCGTGGCACTCGCCGCGGTCGCGGTAGCCGCGGGCGCGGACGGTATTGCAGAAGGAAAAGAAGGTGGTGGATTCACCGCGCGCGGGACCCAGGCGCTCCTCGAGGATGCCGAACTCGTGCTCCAGCATCTGCCTCAGCCGCTGGCGGGAGACATAGCGCGGGCTCTTGCCATAGATGGCATCGCTCATCGTCATGTCGTAGGCCGAAATCGTCTTGGCCACGGTGCCGGCGGTGCCCGAGACGCGGAAAAACCAGTTCGCCGTCTCCTGGCCCGCGCCGATTTCGGCGAAGGTGCCGTAGATGTTGGCGTCCAGGTTCAGCTGGAGCGCCTTGTCGTAGGTGTTCTGTGTCTCGCGGGTCATGAATCGGTCTCGGGCGCCACCCAGGATTCGGAGATGACCCTTTCAATGATCACCTGGCGGTCGGACTGGGAGTTGGCGGGGAAACGCACCTCCACCGTGGTCGCATTGCGCTCGGCGGGCAGCGAGGCCAGCGTCCGCGCCGCCGGGCTGCCGGCGGCCGCGTAGCCGTAGATGTAGGCCTCGCCATCCGGCGTCTCGAGGCGGAAGCACCGCCACAGATCCTCATCCGAAAAACTAAAGTTGTAGTAGGCCGCCGGAAACGAACGCACCCGCATCTGGACCGGCCGGGCGGGCTTTTTCGTGGCGAGGTCCTCCATGGAAAACGGTGACCAGCCGACCGTGCTTTCCCAATCGACCTTCCAGCCCGCATCCTCCTTGGCCAGCCACACGCAGTAGGTGCTGAAGTCCTTGTCCTGGATGGCGACCCCCACGCGGTCGCCCGCGGCGGCGAAGGGGATGTTCCAGAAGATCTGGCGCAGGGCACCGGGCCGGGTCTCGCCCGCCTGCGGCCGTTCGAGCCGGGGCTTGGTGAGATCCGGGTGGAGCATCCACGCCAGCCGCTCGTCGCCCTCCGGCTGGTCGAACGCGCCGTGAATGGCGGGCTCAAGTTCCTCGATGGCCACCTTCGGCATCCCGGATGCCTCCGCTTCGGCGGCCTCGCCGGCCGGCTCCGGGGCCACCTCGGTGGTGGGCGGCCGGAAGGCCTGCGATTTTTCCACGCCCCGGCCGCCGCGGCTCCACATCAGGCCGACCAGCAGCGCCATCACCATGGTGGTCGCACCGGCGATGACCAGGCGCTTGACCAGCGTGTCGGTCGGGCCGCGCTTGGAAAAAGTCTCGTCGAACTCGTCGGCGCGCCGGCCGGAGTGGTGGACGCGCTGCGGGTCCGCGATCGCCATTCTCCCGTGCTCGGCCCCGATCACCAGCGGGGGCACGACGTCCTCCGGAGCCGGCAGCTTGAGCATCCGGTGGCAGCCCGGGCACACCACTCCCTGCCCTTCATGGTCGCCGGGCACCCGGAACACCTGCCGGCACTCGGGACAAACGAAGGCGTTCCAGCGACGCGTGGTTGAAGACCCCTGCACGGGCTGACCATGCCCTTGTTTCCGGGATTTACGCAAGGGGGCGGCGTCGATTTTCTCGGGCAATTCCCCTCCACCGGCCGCCCGCCGGCGTCACTCCGGCGCGATCTCGAGCCGCCGCGGGCGCGGCAGCCGCAGCTGGTCGAGCCCGTCGTTGAGATCGAGGGAATCGAGCACGTTGGTCCGCTCGCGGCGGACGCGGAACTTCGGCCCCTCGTCCTCGGTGATCTGGATGCTGTGATACGGGTCGTCGCCCAGCAGCACCGGCTCCTTGGGGCGGACCGGCGAGGTGTCGATCACCGGCAGCACCGTGATGTCCAGCGTGGGATCCTCGGGCGCCGAGCCGGAGTGCTTCGAGCAGTAGGGAATCTTCTCCGTCCCGCGGCGGAAATATTCGGCCACGCCGGCGGGGCGCGAGCGCATCGAGCCGGTGACCGGATCCTGGAAGGTCTCGTAGCAGTAGGGCGTGACGCGCTCGCCGGAGACCCGGCAGATCTCCATTTCCACCACGCTCTCCGGCTGCGGAATGCTGCGTCCGCCGAAGTGCTTGCTGGCTTGATTCATCGCCTCCACCCACACCGGCATCGCGAGGTCGCGGCCGAAGGCCCCCTCGTAGATCGGGTCGCCGGAGTTGAGGAAGCCGACCCAGACGCCGCAGGTCACGCGACCATTGTAGCCGAGCGTCCAGGCATCGGAGAAGTCGTGGGTGGTGCCGGTCTTGCAGGCGCCGTTGAAGGGCGATTCCACCAGCGAGTCGAGCACCCCCTTGGCGCTGCCGTTGGACATCCCGCCCTGGAGGATGCTGTGGACCTGGAACGCCGTCGCCGAGCTCACCGCCGGGGTGCCGTCCTGGTCCTGGATCGGCCGCTCGTAGCGGATCGAGCCGTGCGAATCGCGCACGCTTTCCACGTACCACATGCGTTCCGGCCCGGTGCGCCCGTCGCGGGCGAAGGCGGTATAAGCCTTCACCGCCTCCTTCAGCGAGGCCGGCTCCCAGCCCACCGCCAGCCGCGGCAGCAGCTCGGCGTTGTCAAAGGGCAGGCCGAAATCGATGGCGGTCTGCCGCACCTTCTCCAGCCCCACCTGGTTGGCCAGCCGCACCGTCGCCGCCACTTTCGAACTTTCGAGCGCCCGCCTCAGCGTGATCGAGGCGTGCTCGTAGCTCGGGTTCGGCACCTCCATGCCCCACTCGCCCAGAATGCCCTCCCGGCCGCCGACCATCACCGTCCGGTTGTCCATTTCCTCGTCCTCCACCCCGGACGCGGGCGTCAACCCACTCTCCAGCGCGGCTGAGTAGACCATGGGAAAAAATGCCGTGCCCAGCGGCCGCCGGCCCAGCTCGATCACATCGAAGGGCACCGTGGCGTAGTCGCGGCCGCCGACGTGCGCGATCACGCCGCCGTTGCGCTGGTCGACCATCAACACGCCGCCCTGCAGCCATTGTTTCGGGTCACCGGTGCCCCGCCGGGGGTGGGTGAAGCCCGGGTGGTTCTCCGCCTTCACCAGCATGGCCTCCAGTTTCCGCTCCGCGGACTGCTGCACGGCGGTATCGATCGAAGTCTGGATCGTGTAGCCGCCCTCGGCCAGCGCCTCGTCGCCCAGCAAGGTGCGGATCTCGCTGGCGATCCTTTCGTAGAGGTGGCTGGTGCCGCGCTGCAGCGGCTTGGGGTTGAGCTTGATCTTGTCCGCCCGCATGCGCGCTGCTTCGGACGGGGTGATCATGTCGAGGTTCATCATCCGCTCGATCACCATGTTCCGCGACACGCGGCAGGCCTCGATGTTGTTCAGCGGGGAAAGCCCGGTCGGGTTCTTGATCAGGCCCACGATGGTGGCGCACTCGCCGTCGGTCAGGTTTTCCGGCTCCTTGCCGAAATAGCCCAGCGAGGCCGAGCGGATCCCGTAGAAGCCGCTGCCGAAGTAGATCCGGTTCAGGTAGAACTCGAGGATCTCGCGCTTGCTGTAGACCGTCTCGATCCGCTGCGCCAGGAAGGCCTCGACCAGCTTGCGCTCGATCCCGCTCTCGCCCCGCTTCTTGCGTTCCGCCTCCAGGTCGTAGGCGCCCCGCGCGAGCTGCTGGGTGATGGTCGAGGCACCCGAGACCGCCTCGCCGACCCGCAACCAGTCGATGCCCGCCCGCAGGATGCCCATGTAGTCGACGCCCTTGTGGTCGAAGTAGCGCTTGTCCTCGCCCGCGCGCAGCGCCGAAATGAAGCGGTCCGGCACCTTGTCGATGCGGATCACGCTGCGGTTCTGGACGAAGACCCGGCCCAGCTCGCCGCCGTTGCGGCCGACGATCACGCTCGGCACCTCCACCTTGTCCACCAGGCTCAGGTCGTAGCCCGACGCCCGCTCGCGGTAGGGCTCGAGCATCCGGTCCACCACCAGCACCCCGATCAGCGCGGCCATCACGAGAATCAACAGCGTGAGCACCCAGAAGCCTTTCCGCTTGAAGAAGAGGGGCCGCTTCCGCTTGTTCCGGTCGGCTTTCGTGGCTTTGGACATGGCAAAAAAAGGAGAAAGTCCCGGTGGGGACGGCGCGGGACGGAATCCGGCATATCGGGAACCGGACGGGGTGGCAATCCCCGGCTTGGTAGCGGAACTCCGCCGGGAAATCGTGCAATCCGGGGCCATAAACTTCGCCCGCTTCATGGACCTCGCCCTCTATCACCCGGAGGGCGGCTACTATGCCACACCCGGCCGGCGGGTCGGCCGCCACGGCGATTTCTACACCAGCGTCTCCGCCGGCCCGCTTTTCGGGAAAATCCTGGCCCTCCACCTGGCGCCGGTGCTTTCCGGAATGGACGGCCCGCTGCGGATCCTCGAACTCGGCGCGCACGATGGCAGCCTCGCCCGCGACGTGCTCGAAGCTCTTGCCACCGACGCCCCACAGCTGATCGACCGGCTGGAATACGCCATCATCGAGCCGCTCGAGGCCCTCGCCCTCCGTCAGCGGGAAAGGCTGGCCGGTCTGCCGGCGCGCATCGTCGCCGATCCCTCCCAGCTCGAACCCCGCGCCGGCGTGCTGGTCGCCAATGAACTCATCGACGCGCTGAGCTGCCACCTCGTCGAGTCCACCGGCGACGGTTGGCAGGAAATCGGCGTGGGTCTCGCCAGCGACCGTTTCACCTGGAAACCCCTCGGAAACGCCGACCCGGAGCTGGTCCGTCACCTGCCGGCGCGTCCCGCCGGCTACCGCACCGAGGTCCGCCCCTTCCTCGCCGAATTCCTCCGCCCCCTGCGGCCGCTCGTTTCGCCCGGCCGCCTGCTGTTCTTCGACTACGGCTTCGAGCGCGCCGAATACCTCGATCCCGCCCGCGCCGAAGGCACCCTGCGCACCTACTGCGAACACCGTAGCGGCGACGACCCGCTCGACGCGCCCGGCACCCGCGACATCACCGCGCACGTCGAGTTCACCTCGCTGCGGGAGGCGCTCGAGTCGCTCGGCGGCGAGGTCGTCCGCTTCGAAAACCAGTCGCGTTTCCTCACCGCCGCCGCCCGGCCATGGCTGCTCGGGCTGGAAGGCCGCACCGATGCCGCCACCGCCAAGCTGCTGCGGAACTTCCAGACCCTCACCCACCCCGGCCACCTCGGCTCGCGTTTCCATGTCATGGAGGCGCGCTTCGGTCCTTAACTTTTGCGGACATGTCTCGCCTTGCGGTTTCTAACCGAATCGGCTCTAACGATGCCATGACTCTCAGGCCTTTCCTCCTTTTTCCCGTCCTCGGCTTCGCCGCCCTCGCCCAGGAGCCCGAACACGAGATGACGCTCGCGGAACGCCAGCAGGCCTACAGCGCCTATGTCCACGAGCTGCTCGGCGAGGATCCCTACCAGACCGGCGATGTCGAGTTGCCGGGCGGCCTGGCGGCCCTTCACCTGCCCGCCGGCTACCGTTTCCTGCCCGAGGAGGGGGCGAAAAAGGTGGTCGTGGACCTGTGGGGCAATCCTCCCGAAAGCGTCGAGGACACCCTCGGCCTGATCGTCCCCGCGGAGGAGGAGCTCGACCAGTTCGACTCGTGGGCGGTGGTCGTCGAGTTCGAGGAGGAAGGATATGTCTCCGATCATGATGCGGATGAGATCGACTACGACGAACTCCTCAGCCAGATGAAGGAAGGCGCCAGCGCCGCGAATGCCGAGAGGACGGCCGCCGGCTACCCCGCCGTCGACATCGTCGGCTGGGCCATCCCGCCCCACTACGACAAGTCCCACAAGGTCCTCCACTGGGCGAAGGACGTGCATTTCAGCGACGCCGAGGATGACACGCTCAACTACGACGTCCGCGTCCTCGGCCGGCGCGGCATCCTCAACCTGCAGGCGGTGGCTTCCATGAGCAATCTGGCGGAAATCCAGGACGTCTCACCGCTGCTGACCGGGATGGTCGAGTTCCTGCCGGGCCATCGTTATGCCGATTATGACCCGAAGACCGACAAGAAGTCGGAGCTCTCGCTCGCCGGCATGATCGTCGGCGGGGCCGTGGCCGCCAAGCTCGCCGCCAAGGCCGGCATCCTCGCCAAGCTCGGCATCGTCCTGGCCAAGGGCTGGAAGGCAATCGCCATCGGTGCCGTGGCCCTCGGCGGCATGTTCAAGAAGTTGGTCCGCCGGCAAGCCTGAGCCGAGGTTTCAGCACTCCACCACGTTGACCGCCAGGCCGCCGCGCGAGGTTTCCTTATACTTGGATTTCATGTCGCGGCCGGTCTGCCACATGGTGCGGATCACCTTGTCGAGCGAGACCTTGTGGGCGCCGTCGCCGGCCATGGCCAGGCGGGCGGCGTTGATCGCCTTCACCGCCCCCATGGCGTTGCGCTCGATGCAGGGGATCTGGACCAGCCCGCCGATCGGATCGCAGGTCAGGCCGAGGTTGTGCTCCATGCCGATCTCGGCCGCGTTCTCGACTTGGCTCGGCGTGCCGCCCAAAAACTCGACCAGGCCCGCGGCGGCCATCGAGCAGGCCACGCCGACCTCGCCCTGGCAGCCCGCTTCAGCGCCGGAAATGGAGGCATTCCGCTTGTAGAGCAGCCCCACCGCCCCGGCCGCCAGCAGGAAGCGGTGGACGCCATCCGCATGCGGCGAGTGGCGGAAGCGCACGGCATAGTGCAGCACCGCCGGGATGATGCCCGCCGCGCCGTTGGTCGGGGCCGTGACCACCCGCCCGCCGCCGGCGTTTTCCTCGTTCACGGCCAGCGCGTAGAGGTTCACCCAGTCGAGCACCGATAGCGCATCGCTCAGCGCCGCCTCGGGCCGTGAGCGCAGTTTTTCATGGATCGCCTTGGCGCGGCGCCCGACCTGCAAGCCGCCCGGCAGGATGCCCTCCACCTCGCAGCCGCGCTGCACGCACTGCTGCATGGCCTCCCAGATGGCATCGAGCCGGGCCCGCGTTTCCGCCTCCGGGCGGTGGGCCGCCTCGTTGAGCTGCATCACCTCGCTGACCCGCAGGCCGTGGGTTTCACAGATGGCCATCAGGCCCTCGGCGGAAATGAACGGATGCGGCACCTCGGCCCCTTCCGCCCCCGGCGCGCGGAGCGTTTCCTCATCGGCGATGAAGCCACCGCCCAGCGAATAGACCACGCGGTCGGCCAGCACCTTCCCCTGCGCATCGGTGGCGGTGAAATGCATGCCGTTGGCGTGCAGCGGCAGGGGGCGGGTGCGGCGGAAGTCGAGGTCGCGCTTCCAGTGAAACGGGATTTCCCGGCCCCACGGCAGCTTCAGCACCTGCGAGGTCGCGACCTCGCCCAGGCAGGCGTCGATGATCGGCAAGTCCACCGTTTCCGGATCGTGGCCGAGGAAACCGAGCACGATCGCGCGGTCGGTGCCGTGGCCCTTGCCGGTGGCCGCCAGCGATCCGTAGAGCGTGCAGGTCAGGTGACCCACCTCGTCGTGGCAGCCACCGGCTTCGAGCCGTTTCACGAATTCGAGCGCCGCGCGCATCGGGCCGACGGTGTGGGACGACGACGGACCGATGCCGATGGTGAACAGATCGAGCGCCGAGATCATGGCGGAGTCCGCGGTGGTGCTGGGTTCGGCGGGCAAGGGTGCGGTCCGTGGCATGTGGCCGCGCGTGGAGCGGTCGGCATACCAAGTTCCGCCGGAGTCCCCGCAAAATCACAGGAAAGCGTTCTCTTCCGTTTCACAGCTCGAGAATCCGTCGCTGGATCCGCCGCAGCGCCTGCAACATCCGCCACGATTCGCCCGGTTTCAGCCGGCTGTGCTCCTTTTCCTCCCAGCTCACCGGCATTTCCTCCCACGAAAAGCCGGCCACCTGCATCTCGACCAGCAGCTCCACATCGAAGGCGAACCCGTCCTCGTGCAGCCGCCCGGCGACCTTCCGGAACGCCTCGCCCTGGATCACCTTGGCGCCGCATTGGGTATCGAACGTTTCGAGGTCGAGCATCAGCCGCACCGCCAGCAGGAACCCTCGGTGGCGCAAGGCCCGCCAGGCGCTCTCATGGATGCTCGTCGAGTCCGTCCGCACCCGCACGCCGATCACCGAGTTGCGCGCCTTTTCCGCCTCGGCGAAAAGCCGCAGCATGTCCGGCCCGGTGACGCTGCCATCCGCATCCACAAAGCCCAGCCACCGCGCCCGCGGGTAGCCCGACCACGCCTCGCGCACCACCGCGCCCTTGCCGCGGTGGGCCGCTGCGGCGTGCAGGTGGATGTGGGGAAAGATCCGCCGCGCCTCATCGCGGACCTTTTCCAGCCGCGCGATCTCTTCCGCGCCCGAGCCGTCGTCGGCGATCACCCAGGTCACCGGCCGGTCCGCCGCGGCCAGCGCCTGCGCCAGCTCCGGGGCGTAGTGCGAGAGCCGCCGCGAGTCCTTCCACACCGGCGTCACCAGAACGGAAGTTGCCTCATTCCCCGCATCCGACATCCTCCCTCCAACGTCCGCAACGACCGCGGGCTTTCATTCGTAGGCCCTGCCATCCCATGACCCGCCTCGCCGCCTGTTGGATCCTCGTGCTCGCCCTCGCCGGCGCGCTGCGTTTCCACGACCTCGGCCAGCGCCCGCTGCATGCCGACGAAGCCACCGGCGCGCGCATCACCGGTCGCGCGTTGGAGGGCCAGGGCTACCGCTTCGATCCCACCCACTACCACGGCCCGGTCCTGCACCGGCTCGGCCAGCTCGCATCACTCGCCGCCGGTCACCGCCGCTGGGCGGACATGGAGATCACCCCCCTGCGCGCCGTCACCGCCGGCGCCGGCCTGCTGACGGTCGCCCTGCCGCTGTTCGGCGTCCGCCGCTACGGCCAGCCCGCCATGCTGTTCGCCGCGCTGCTGTTGGCGACCTCGCCGATGCTTGTCTACTACAGCCGGATGTTCATCCATGAAACCCTGCTCGCCCTCTTCGGCCTGCTGGTTTTCGCGCAGCTCTCGCTGCGGCGGCACCTCTGGCTCATCGGCCTCTGGGCCGGCCTCATGTGGGCCACCAAGGAGACCTTCGTCATCAGCCTCGCCGCCTGGGCAGCGGCCGCCTTCGCCTGCTGGCTGCTGCTCGGAAAAAACCGCCCGCACCCGCGCGAGCTGCTGCGCCGGCACGGTCGCGATGCCGCCCTCGGGCTGGCCGTTTTCCTGCTCGTCTCGATCGGCTTCTACACCGATGGCTTCCGCCACGGGCGCGGCGCCTGGGACGCCGTGCACACCTATTTCGTCTACCATCCCACCGAGGGCCACGAGAAACCCTTCGCCTGGTATCTCCAACTCCTAGGGTTATCGGAGACGCGCGGCGGCTTGTGGTGGTGGACCGGCGCGCCGTTGCTGCTGGCGATCCTGACCGCCGTGCGCAGCCTCTCGCCGCGCTCGCCGAACCCCGCGACCGTCCGTTTCCTGGCCATCGCCACGCTGCTGCACCTGCTCGCCTACTCGGTGATCTCCTACAAGACGCCGTGGCTAATGGTGCTGCCGCTCGCCCACATCCTGCTGCTCGCCGGCCTCAGCGTCGCGTTTTTCCCGAAACGACCGGCCCTGCGCGTGGCCGCGGGGCTGGGACTGGCGGGGGTCATCGCCTGGCAGCTCGTCCAGACCGTGCGCTCGAGCTTCCAGTTTCCCACCGAGGCGCGGAACCGCTTCGCCTACGTGCCCACCAGCCCGGACATCGCCGGCCTCACGCCGTGGCTGGAACAGCTCGATGCCGCCCAGCCGGACCTGCCGCTCCAGCCGATCCTGGTGGTGGGATCCGATTACTGGCCGCTGCCCTGGTATCTGCGCCGCTACGAACAGGTCGGCTTTTACCCGGAGCCGCCCGCGGAGATCGACCGCATGCCGCTCGTGTTCGCCACCGGCGACCTCACCGAGCAGCTCATCGCCACCCACGTCCCGGTCCCCCGCGGCCTGCGCGATGGCCTCCCGATCACCGTCTGGGTCCGCTCCGATTTCTGGGATGCCTCCGTTCAAAAAAGCCACGACTAGCATGCGACACTTCCCCCACGAGGCCATGAACACCACCTTCCACCTGCGCTTTCCGGGGGAAGCCTTCGGGGCGGCGGACATGGCGATCGAGTGCTACGAGGCGCTCGATCGGCTGGAGGGAAAACTCAGCCGCTTCCGCGAGGACAGCGACATCGGGCGGATCAACGTGATGGCCGCCGGCGAGACGCTCCACATCGCCGAGGAAACCCATGCCTGCCTGCTTCAGGCGTTCGACCTCCACGCCGCGACCGGCGGCTTGTTCGACATCTCGATCGGCCGCGCAATCCGCCACCGCAAGGACGCCGAAACCGGCCCCGTGCCCGCCATTTCCGGGCAGCTCGTCATCCACCCGGACCAGGCGGCGGTGACCTGCCTGGAGCCCGGCCGCGAGCTCGATCTCGGCGGCATCGGCAAGGGCTTCGCGCTCGACCACCTCGCCGGCATCCTCGCCCAGTGGGACGCGCCCGCCTGCCTCCTTTCCGCCGGCGCCAGCACTCACCTCGCCTACGGCGAAAAGGCCTGGCCGCTCGAACTGACCGGCGATGCCGACGTGTTGCCGATCGAGCTCCGGCAGGCGGCGCTCAGCGCCTCCGGCACCGGCATCCAGGGCAGCCACATCATCCACCCCGATCCCGACGCGCCGTTGGCCACCGGCCGGCAGTGGGTCATCGCCACCACCGCCGCCGCCTCCGACGCTTGGTCCACCGCACTGATCCTCGCCCCGCCGGAGGCCGTCCCCGAGCTGCTCGCCGGCTTCCCGGGCGTCACCGGCTGGATCGAGGAGATAGAGGGCACGCCCGAGCCACGTTTTGTGGGGAAATGCTGAAACGCTGAAACGCTGAAACGCTGAAACGCTGAAATGCTGAAAGCCCGAAGGGCGGACCCATCCACCATCCACCATCTACCATCTACCATCCACCATCCACCATCCACCTCCCCGCCCATGAAGACTCGTCGCCAGTTTCTCACCTCCACCGCCGCGCTCACCACCGGTGCCTGGATCGCCCCGCGGTTCGCCATCGGCCAGGAAGGCCGCGCCGCCAATGACAAGATCAACCTCGCCTTCATCGGCTGCGGCGGTCGCGGCTGGGACAACCTCAACGGCCTGACCGGTGAGAACGTGGTCGCCTTGTGCGACATCGATGACGAGCGCGCCGCCGGCGCCTTCAACAAGTATCCCGACGCCAAGCGCTTCAAGGACTACCGCCAGATGCTCGACAAGATGGGCAACGACATCGACGCGGTGGTCGTCAGCACCCCGGACCACTCGCACTTTCCCGCCACCATGGCCGCGATGGAGCTGGGGAAACACGTTTTCACCGAGAAACCGCTGGCCCACAACATCTGGCAGTGCCGGACCCTGAAAAAAGCCGCCCAGCACTACGGCGTGATCTCGCAGATGGGCAATCAGGGCCACGCCACCGAGGGCATCCGCTTCATCCGCGAGTGGTACGAGGCCGGCGCGCTCGGCAAGGTCACCGAGGTCCTCGCCTGGTTCACCGGCCCGGATTTCAACGGGCCGTTCTTTAAAAAGCCCGACTCGATGCCACCGAAGGCGGTGCCCGTGCCGGACCACATCGACTGGGACCTGTGGCGCGGCCCGCACGTCGGCGAGATCGGCTACAACCCCGTCCTCCACCCGCTCACCTGGCGCGGCTTCTTCGATTTCGGCTGCGCCGAGCTCGGCGACTGGGCCTGCCACACGCTCGACGCCCCCTTCTGGGCGCTGCACCTCGGCATGCCGACGGTGATCGAGGCCGAAAAGCGCGAAGGCGGCTCCGAGAGATTCACGCCGGATGCCTCGCTGATCCGCTTCGAGTTTCCCGCCCGCGGCGACGAGCCACCGGTCACGCTCAAGTGGCACGACGGCCACCTGCAGCCCGACCTCCGCCCGGAGTGGGGCCTCGACGACCTCGGCGCCGACGGCATGATCATGGTCGGCGACAAGGCCAGCCTGCTGACCGGCGGCCGCCCCGACAGCCCGCGGCTCATCCCGCAGGACCTGTGGATGGAGTTCCGGAAAAACATCCCGGAAAAGAAGATCCCGCGCGTCGGCAAGGGCGGTCACTACAAGGAGTGGACCGATGCCATCCGCGGCGACGGACCCGTGCCCGGCTCGAACTTCAACTACGCGGCCGAGCTCACGGAGATGGCCCTGCTCGGCGTGCTCGCCATGCGCTTCGGCGGTCGCATCGAATACGACCCGGCGGCGATGAAGGTGACCAACCGCCCCGATCTCAACGCCTACCTCAAGGAACCCGCCCGCGACGGCTGGAAATACGGCGAAAACCTCTGAGTCGGTTTTTTCCCGCCGGCAGAAAAAGGATGGAGGCGGAGGTGGGAATCGAACCCACGAATGGAGGTTTTGCAAACCTCTGCCTTACCACTTGGCTACTCCGCCATCGACGCTGCAAGCGCGGGCCGCGGTTGTTACGCGTCGTGGCGCCTCATGTCAATGCCCGGCTTGCCCGACCCAAGCCAGGCCAGGGCCCCACCCTTCTGGATGGCCGCAGAAGGTAGGGTCAGGCGCCCCCGCCCGACCGGAACGGTCCCCAAAAGCCGACCCTCCCCCCCCCCCGCAACGGCCGACCGAGGGCGGTCGGCCCTACCCGCCTCGGATCCTTCGTCGGCAAACCGATGGGAAACCCGGGTGCCACGGGCCGGAATCTTCGGGGTTGGCGGGCCGCGTGGGGCTGTTCAGGTTCCGCCCATGCCCGACGCCGTCCGCGAGCTCTATTCCCAGCGCCGCTACCCCGCGCTCTCCCACCCGGAAACCCACCCCGGCACGCTCGCCGCGACCGCCCGTTGCTGCGGCGTGATCACCCCGCCGCTGGTCGATTCCTGCCGGCTGCTCGAGATCGGCTGTGCGTCCGGCCACAACCTGCTGCCGCTCGCCGAGCGCTTCCCGGACAGCACCTTCCACGGCATCGATTTCTCGGACTCCGCCATCCGCGCCGCCGAGCAGGCCGCCCGCGCGGTGGGGTTGGAAAACATCACCTTCGAGCACGCCGACCTGACCGACTGGCAACCGCCCGAGGAGCCCTTCGATTTCGTGATCGCCCACGGGATGCTGTCGTGGATCCCGGACGGGGCGAAGGCCGCGCTGCTCGACCTGATCCCGCGCTGCCTCGCGGAGTCCGGCCTGGCCAGCCTCAGCTACAACACCCTGCCGGGCTGGGCCTTGCGCCACGAAGCCGCCGCCATGCTGCCCGCCCTCGGCGCGCTCGATCCGGACCACCAGGGCCTCGACGCGCTGCTCGGCACGCTCGAATCGACCGCCGCCCTCGGCGGCTCGCCCTACTCGCAGCACCTGGCGGAGATTTATCGCGACATGCGCCGCAAAGGCCCGGCCATCCTGCCCTTCGATGACCTCGCGCCGCAGTGCGATGCCTTCCATTTCGGCCGGGTGCTCGGCTGGGCCGGGGAAAGGAAGCTCCGCTACCTCGGCGAGACTTCGCTGGCCGACAACCTGCCGCCGAACCTGCCGGCGGAGGCGCTGGCCCGGCTCAAGCCGCTCGAAAAGGACCCGGTGCTGCTCCAGCAGGCGCTCGACCTGCTGTCCGGCCGCGCCCACCGCACCAGCCTGTTCTGCCCGGCGGAAACGTCGATCGACACCACCACGACCAGCTCGGTGACGCTCCACTTCGAGGTCCGGCTGCTCGTTTCCAAGCTGCCGCCGGAGGCCGTGCACGGGGAAATCATCGGCCTGCTCCACGCCGCGCTGACCGCCGCCGCGCCGGATACCCGCCCGCTGACCGGGCTGATGGAGGAATGCGCCGCCCGCCTCGGCCCGCGCTGGGACCCGGCCACCGGCTCGCAGGCGATCGCCGGCTGGATCTGGCAGGCCGCGCGGCTGGGCTGGGTCGAGCTGCGGACCGATGCCATCGCGATCCCCAGCACGCCGGCCAAGCCGAAGCTCTCGCCGCTCAACCTCCACTTCGCCCGCCAGCGGACGGGCGTGGTCGATGCCTTCCACCGCACCTGCCATTTCCCGGAAAACCACCGGAGCATGGTGGCCGCGCTCGATGGCACCCGCACGCTCGACGAGCTGGCGGCGCTGGCGCGCCACGAGGCGCCGGACCTGGATTTCCACCCGTGGATCCGGCACCTGGCGGGGCGTGGCTTGTTCGTTTCCTAGCGAAGATTTCACGCAGGATCTCAGGAAAACGCTCGACATTGGCGAACGTGGTCCGAGCGTGCCGCCATGATGCAAGCCATCCGTTTCCTGAAAGCCGCGGCTTTCGCCGCCACCATCACCAGCGCCTTCGCCGTTCCGGAAGGCTGGACCGAGGACTTCGACGCCGCCAAGGCCGAGGCCGCCAAAGACAACGAGTCCCTGCTGATGGACTTCACCGGCTCCGATTGGTGCGGCTGGTGCAAGAAGCTCGACGCCGAGGTCTTCTCCAAGGACGCCTTCAAGGAGGGCGTGGAGGACAAGTTCGTGCTCGTCTCGCTCGATTTCCCGCAGGACAAGTCGAACCTCTCCGAGGAGACCCAGGCGCAGAACGACAAGCTCCAGGAAAAGTATGGCATCCAGGGATTTCCGACCATCGTCCTGGCCGACGAGCAGGGCCGGCCCTTCGCCACCACCGGCTACCAGGAGGGTGGCGCTGAAAGCTACGTGAAGCACCTCGACGAGCTGCTCGAAAACCGCAAGACCCGCGACGAAGCGTTCAAGAAGGCCGAGGACCTCAAGGGCGAGGAGAAGGCCCAGGCCCTGGTCGATGCGCTGACCGCCATGCAGCTCGATGACGCCATGGTCGCCGAGTTTTACAGCGGCGTCATCGACGACATCAAAGCCGCCGACCCGGACGACAAGACCGGTTTCGCCGCCAAGATGGAGGCCAAGAAGCAATACAGCGACTTCGAGATGAAGCTCAATGAGTTCGCCCGCTCCGGCGACCACGAGGGCGCGCTCAACTACGTCGACGAGACGCTCAAGGCCGACAAGTTCAGCGGCGAGCAGAAGCAACAGATCCTCACCATCAAGGGCATGATCCTCGCCCAGCTCGGCCGCTTCGATGACGCCCTGCCGGTGCTCGATGACGCCAAGGCGGTGGCGCCCGATTCCGAAGTCGGCTCGCGCATCGACATGATCAAAGAGCGCATCGGCCAGATGACCAAACAGGCCAAGGACGAACCTGCCGACGCCGACGATTCCGACGAGGAAGCCGCCGAATAAAACGGCCGGCGTTTCACCGAATCTCCAGCGCCTCCGGGAGCCTCCCGGAGGCGCTTTTTCGTGGCCGCGCGACAGGCATTTGAAATGTCGGACCCTCCCCGGACGTTCCAGTCCGCTGCCAGTCGACTGGCACCCACCATTCAT
Organism: Haloferula sargassicola; assembly: GCF_040362925.1. Taxonomy (NCBI): domain Bacteria; kingdom Pseudomonadati; phylum Verrucomicrobiota; class Verrucomicrobiia; order Verrucomicrobiales; family Verrucomicrobiaceae; genus Haloferula; species Haloferula sargassicola. The sequence goes on along the minus strand of NZ_BAABRI010000021.1, from coordinate 11,227 downwards.
CCAAAGCCCATGCATCCGCTTCCCAACCGCCGCCATTTCCTCAAGCAAGGCAGCCTCGCCGGCGCCGCGCTCGCCACCGCCCCGCACCTCTTCGCCCAGGTCGCCGGCGACTCGCCCGAAATCAAGGTCGCCCTGATCGGCTGCGGCGGCCGCGGAAACGGCGCGCTCAATGACTTCCTCGAAGCCTGCAAGATCCTCAAGTTGAAGCCCACCGTGGTCGCCGCGGCCGACGCCTTCCCCGAGCGCGCCAAGGGCACCGCCGACCGGCACGGCGTCCCGGCCGAGCAGACCTTTTCCGGCTACGATGCCTACCACAAGGCGCTCAAGGCCGACTGCAACTTCGTCATCCTCGCCACTCCGCCCGCCTTCCGCCCGGTCCACTTCGCCGCCGCCGTGGAGGCCGGCAAGAACGTCTTCATGGAAAAGCCGGTCGCCGTCGATGCCCCCGGCTGCCGCTCGGTCATCGAGACCGGCAAACTCGCCGCCGGCAAGGGTCTCGGCGTCGTCGCCGGCACCCAGCGCCGCCACCAGAAAGGCTACCTCGAAAACAAGGCCCGCCTCGAAGCCGGCGCCATCGGCGACCTCCGCGGCGGCATCATCCAGTGGAACGGCGAGATCCCCTGGATCGCCGACCGCCAGCAAGGCTGGTCGGACACCGAATACCTCACCCGCAACTGGCTGAACTTCAGCGAAATGTCCGGCGATCACATCGTCGAGCAGCACGTCCACCAGATCGACGTCGCCTGCTGGTTCCTCGGCCGCATGCCCGTCTCCGCCCTCGGCTTCGGCGGCCGCGCCCGCCGCCGCACCGGCAACCAGTTCGACTTCTTCAGCATCGACCTCGACTTCGGCGACGACATCCACATCAACAGCCAGTGCCGCCAGGTCGCCGGCTGCTACAACCGCGTCGGCGAGATGTTCACCGGCACCACCGGCTCCTGCTACGGCGGCGGAAAAATGGATGGCAAGGAGGTCTCCATCCCCGAGATCAAGGTCGATACCGACAACTCGATGGTCCAGGAACACGTCGATCTCCTGCGCGGCGTGCTCGAGGAAAAGCCGCTCAACGACGCCGAGCGCATCGCCCAGGTCACCGCCGTCGCCATCATGGGCCGCCTTTCCGCCTACTCCGGCCAGCTCGTCCGCTGGGTCGACCTCATGGAAAACAAGAAATCGCCCTTCTACGACCTCGCCCTGCAGCCATCGCCACTCGATTTCGAAAAGGGAGCCATCCAGCTCCCCGCCGAAGAGCCCCCGGTTCCCGGCAAAGCCTGATGGATCGAACGGCAACCGCTTCCCCCATCATTGCACCCGTTCCGGCTCCGGCTGGGGCGGGTTTTTCTTTTCCAGGAGATGCGGCCCGCTCCCGTCCGCCGTCCTGAAAAGACACGCCTCGCCGGAAAACTCTCATTTTTGTTCACACGAACATCTTTTCCCATTGACCGGACACCGCTCGCCTGCCAGAGAATCGCGCCATGGCCAAGACTGCTGACGACTCCTCGAAACTCGCCGATGCCCGCAAGCGCAACCTCGACCTGGCGATTTCCCAGATCCAGAAGGAGTTCGGCGAATCCGCCATCATGCGCATGGGCGATGAAAACCGCGTCGATGTCGACGTCATCCCCACCGGCAACCTGGTCATCGACCGCGCCCTTGGCGTCGGCGGCTTCCCCCGCGGCCGGATCGTGGAAATCTTCGGCCCGGAATCGTCGGGCAAAACCACCCTGACGCTCACCGCCATCGCCCAGGCCCAGAAAAAAGGCGGCCTGGCGGCCTTCATCGATGTCGAGCACGCGCTCGATCCGCAATACGCCCGCAAGCTGGGCGTCAACCTTGACGACCTGCTCGTTTCCCAGCCCTCCTCCGGCGAAGAGGCCCTGCAAATCTGCGAGGCCCTGGTCCGCTCGAACGCGATCGACGTGATCGTGCTCGACTCCGTCGCCGCCCTGGTCACCAAACAGGAGCTCGACGGCGAGATCGGCGACTCCACCGTCGGTGCCCAGGCCCGCCTCATGAGCGCGGCCATGCGCAAGCTCACGAGCCTCATTTCCAAGGCCCGCACCGTCTGCATCTTCACCAACCAGATCCGGGAAAAGATCGGCGTCATGTTTGGCAACCCGGAGACCACCCCCGGCGGCCGCGCGCTCAAGTTCTTCTCCTCGGTCCGCATCGACATCCGCCGCATCGGCCAGATCAAGGCCACCGACGGCACCGTCCAAGGCAACCGCACCAAGATCAAGGTGGTGAAGAACAAGGTCGCACCGCCCTTCACCGACTGCGAGTTCGACATCATGTATGCCGAGGGCATTTCCTCGACCGGCTCGCTGCTCGACCTGGCGTTGGAGTTCGATCTCGTCCAGAAGCGCGGCTCCTGGTTCGCCTACAACGGCGAGCAGCTCGCCCAAGGCCGGGACGCCGCCAAGCAGGCCCTCAAGGACAACGAGGAACTCTACAACGAACTCACGGAAAAAGTCCGCGCCAAGCTCGACGAAGCCAAAAAGTAGGGAGAGCGGGCAACCTGCCCGCCCGAGCTCCGGCGATCGACTTCTGGAACCACGAAAACGTCCAGCGAGTTGCAGGGAGTCCTTGGTCCTTGGTCCTTGGTCCTTGGTCCTTGGTCTGAAAGGCAAAGGCACTTGAGAGGTGACGTCTCGAACCAAGTTCGACCACGGACCACGGACCACGGACCAAGGACAACATCGCAGGTAGGGTCGAGCGCCCTCGCTCGACCGGCCCATGGCCTCGCGCATGCTGAGCCCATCCCCGCGCGAAGCCCTCCGCCTTGCAAGCCGCACCGAGCCAAACACCGGCGACATCTTTGACGTGTCCCCGCGCCCGGTCGAGCGAGGGCGCTCGACCCTACCTTTCCGTGTCTTCCGCGTATTCCGTGGTTAAATTTCGTCCTTTTCGACCCTTTCGTTGTTCCAATCCCCCCGGTAGCCGGTAGCCGGTAGCCGGTAGCCGGTAGCCGGTAGCCGGTAGCCGGTAGCCGGTAGCCGGTAGCCGGTAGCCGGTAGCCGGTAGCAGGTAGCAGGTAGCAGGTAGCAGGTAGCAGGTAGCAGGTAGCAGGTAGCAGGTAGCAGGGGGTCCTTGGTCCTTGGTCCTTGGTCCTTGGTCCTTGGTCCTTGGTCCTTGGTCCTTGGTCCGAAAGGCAAAGGCACTTGAGAGGTGACGTCTCGAACCAAGTTCGACAACGGACCACGGACCACGGACAACATCGCCAGGTAGGGTCGAGCGCCCTCGCTCGACCGGCCCATGGCCTCGCGCATGCTGAGCCCATCCCCGCGCGAAGCCCTCCGCCTGCAAGCCGCATCGAGCCAAACACCGGCGACATCTTTGACGTGTCCCCGCGCCCGGACGAGCGAGGGCGCTCGTCCCTACCGTTTCCGTGTCTTCCGTGTATTCCGTGGTTAAATTTCGTCCTTTTCGACCCTTTCGTTGTTCCCATCACCACGCGAGCAGGTAGCAGGTAGCACAGCGGCCTGGCCGCGAGCACCAACGAAAAAACCCGCCTGCCACCAAGGACAGGACGGGTCTTGAAAAGGGGTCGTTTTGAAACCGCCGGTTCCGCTTACTCGGCAGCGGCCGCCACCGGAGCGGCGGATTCCTCGGCGGCGCTCTCGTCAGCCACCTTGGGCTTGCCGATGTGCGCGATCACCACATCGTCCGCGTAGGCCGGGCTGACGCCGTCGGGGAACTTCACGTCGCCGATGTGGAGCGACTCACCTTCGCCCAGCTTCGAAACGTCGAACTCGAGCAGCTCGGGCAGGTGGGTGGCGGCGCAGTGGATGTCCAGGGTGTGGAGCATCTGCTCCAGCACGCCGCCGGCCTTCACGCCGGTGGCTTCACCCGTCAAGTGCACCGGCACGTGGGCGGTGATCTGGGTCTTTTCATCCACCGCCAGGAAATCGGCGTGCAGCGGCTCGCCGCTCATCGGCTCGTGCTGAATGCTTTGCAGGAACGCCAGGCGCGACTTGTCGCCGGCGACCTCGAGGTTGATGAGGATGTTCTCCGATTCGCTTTCGCGCAGCAGTTCACCGAAGGCCTTGGCATCGACCTTGAGGTTGGTCGGCTCGGTGCCCTTGCCGTAGATGACGGAGGGCAGCCAGCCTTCGCGGCGCATCTGCTTGAGGAGACCGGAACCGGTGCGCGCGCGCAGCTCGGCTTTGAGGGAGTGCTTCTTGGCCATGACAGAAATGAGGAATTGAGGATACGAAGTGCCCCCGGTTTCCAACCGGCGGGGCGCGCGAAATAGCCCTCCGGCCCGGAAATGTCAAAAAAAAGCTGTGGGGACCGCCGCGCGGTCGTCCTGGTGCTTGGTGCTTGGTGCTTGGTGCTTGGTCCGTGGTCCGAATGCGGCGGGAGCGATAGCGACCCTCTACCCCATGCGAAGCCAAAGTGGCATGGCGTGAGCGCAGCGACGGCAAGTCCGTGGTCCGTGGTCCGTGGTCCGTGGTCCGTGGTCCGTGGTCCGTGGTCCGTGGTCCGTGGTCCGTGGTCCGTCGTCCGTCGTCCGTGGTCCGTGGTCCGTGGTCCGTCGTCCGTCGTCCGTCGTCCGTCGTCCGTCGTCCGTCGTCCGAAGGCAAAAACTGAAACGCTGAAAACTGAAAACTGAAATGCTGAATGCGGCTTTGCCGCTGTGCTCACTGCTCCCTGCTCCCTGCGTGAAGGGAACAACGAAAGGGTCGAAAAGGACGAAATCTGAAGAGGTTTAAATCACGGAAGGCACGGAAAGGTAGGGTTGAGCGCCCTCGCTCGACCGGCCCGTGGCCCGCGTGCGCTCAGCCCCAGGTTCTCGCGCGATGCTCTTTGCGGATGCGACTTGCGTTGCGCGAACGACGATGCGCGAACCCCGGCCTCTCATGAGCGAGCCGTTTGCCCGGACGAGCGGGGGCGCTCGTCCCTACCGATTCTTGGCTTTCACGTGGTCCTCGGTCGGGCTGTTGGCCGTGGTCCGTGGTCCTTGGTCCGTTGTCGTAGAGGCGCTTGGAGTCGGGCACGGCGCCCTTCAAGCGCTAGCTCGTTGGCGATGCCAATCCTCCGCTCGTGGAAAGCGCGTGGCGCAATCCTCTACGAGCTGACCACGGACAGGCCGCAGGCCCAAATGCCTTTCGTCTTCGACCACGGACATTGGACCAAGGACCACGGACAGGCCGCAGGCCCAAATGCCTTTCCTCTTCGACCACGGACATTGGACCAAGGACCACGGACAGGCCGCAGCCCAAGTGCCTCTCCTTTTCGCACGAAGCACCAAGAACCACGCACGAGGCACCGGCCATCCAAGTGCCTCTCCTCTTCGGACCAAGGACGTTGGACCACGGACCAAGGACTCCGGTGTTGGGATCCCGAGCCGTGGGTTGGCGGGTGGTTCGGGGACGCTGGAGCAAGGCCAGCTCGGAGGGGCGGCGGCCACAGGCACGCCGCTCCTTTCGACCACGGACCAAGGACAACGGACGTTGATCCCGAGCCGTGGGTTAACAGGTGGTTCGGGGACGCTGGACGAGGCGGGCTCGGCACGTCGGCGGCCACAGGCACGCCGCTCCTTTCGACAATGGACCAAGGACGTTGGACCACGGACGAGGCACCAAGCACCAAGCACCAAGCACCAAGCACCAAGCACCAAGCACCAAGCACCAAGCACCAAGTTGCCCTCGCTGCGCTCTCGTTGGCCTGCTTTTCGCTTTTGACCACCCGCGTTCCACCTCCCACACTCCGGAAAGGCCCGAGCGTCCGCGCATTCCCCCCACGATGCCGGCGGCCTTCCCCCGCAATGGTCCCATGTCAGGCACCACCCCCATTTCGTCGTTGAAGGATCCTCCGACCTCGTCGCGGGTGATGACCCGTGAGCCCTTGGCTTGGGCGATCCTGCTTTCGGCGCTGTGGTTGCAGCTCTTCGCCGCCTGCAGCTACGCCTGGCGCTTCGGGGAATACTACGATTACGGCTGGTATGTTCCGCCCTTGGTCGGACTTTTCGTCTGGCGGCTCCGCCACCGGCTCTGCCAGCGTCCCCGCGGGCCCCGGGCCTCCCTGGGATGGGTGGTGCCCGGTTTGATCGTCCTGATGGCCGCGCTGACCCTCCTCCGGATCCTCGAATGGGTGGATCCGCTTTGGACCTTGCCCCTGTGGAGCCAGGCACTCCTGGTCTCCGGGATATCACTGGGGGCGCTCCACCGTTTTGGAGGCTCGGCCGTTCTGCTGCGCTTCGTTCCGATCCTGGTGTTCGCCCTCACCGCCCTGCCCTTGCCGAAACGACTGGAGACGCAGACCGTGGCCTCCCTCACCCGGTCGGTCATCGCCAGCAGCCAGCAATTGCTGGAATGGACCGGCCACCAGGTCCAAACGCTCGGTGACCGGCTGGTGGTGAACCACGAGTTGATCCATGTCACCGACGGCTGCAGCGGCATCCGCTCGGCCCAGAGTTTCCTGATGGCAGCCCTGTTCTTCGGCGAGTGGATGCAGCTCCGCTGGACCGGCCGACTGCTCATGATCGCCTTCGGTATCGCCACGGCTTGGACCTTCAACGTCGCCCGCGCCACCTCACTGGCCTGGATCCGGGTGCATCAGGGAGAATCGGCCTTCGACCAAGCCCACGACTCCGCCGGCCTGTTGGCCTTCGCAGGTGGATCACTGGTGCTGCTCGTCTGCGCGAAATGGCTGGATCGCCCCTTCGGGACGCCGTCAACCATCCGTCGCCAGCTGGCGGAAGGAGGGGTGATATGAAACTGCTCCTTGTCGGTCTTGTTGGCCTCCTACCGGTGGTCCTTTCCGAAATGACGGCCTTCTTCTGGATGCATCCCCCACCGGAAAGCCATGCCGGCCCGGTGCTGGAAATCACCTTCCCCGGCGCAGCCTGGAACGTGCATCCCGACGATTTCGACAAGGCCAACCACCAGCTCCGCAGCACCTCGGGCTGGATCGCTGACAGCGGGCAGACGCCACCCGAGCTTTCCCTGTCGTTTTTCCGCTGGGACCACGCTTCGACCGGCAGCACGCTCGAAGCCTTCCGTCACATGCCGGAACAGTGCATGCCCAGTATCGGGATGGTGCTGGAGAAGCATTTCAACTCCCGCACCCTCAACACCCCGGAAGGCACTCTGGTCTTTGATGCCTCTCGTTTCCGACCGAAGGGCGGCGGCTCCTCCGTTCATATCTATAAATGTGTCTGGGTCCACGGCTATCAGGAGGCGGACATGCGCGGTGGCGTGTTCGAGGGTCACAACGTCAAGGAACTCCGAAGTCTGCGGCAATCGGCCGCCCAACAACGCTTCCGCCCGGCCTTCACCCGCGTCATCATGGGCAGCGTCACCGGCATGCCGACCGAGGACCTCGCCTGGCAGCGTTTTTCCTCCTTCCTCAATCCCCTCATCGACTGGCGCCGGTCGGCCGACCTTACGAATCCCCCATCCTGATTCATGTCCCTCCACCTGCGAGACCGCTGGGTCAATACCCACCCCCTCCTCCGCATCCTGCTGGTCCTCGGCCTGCTGTCCGCGCTGGCCCTCCCCTTTGCCCGGCCGGCCACCGCCGCTTTCAAGCACTGGAATGCCCACCGACAACTCGACAAGGCCGAGACCGCGCTCACCGAGCAGCGTTATTCCGATGCCCGCCTGCTCGCCATTCTTGCCCTACAGAATGATCCCGAGGTTCCCCACGCCGCTTCCGTCCTGCTCACCAGCGCCCGCAAGTTGAACGACCCGATCGCCATGCAGGCGGCCTTCAGCGTCTTGGCTCATCCGGACTCCACGGAAAGCGAAAAGCTTCAAGCTTGGAACACACTCAGCGAAATCGCCCCCACCACGCTGGTGACCTCGGTCCTTCTGAATGATTTCGGCGACCGGAAAGCCGATCCCGCCTGGCTCCTCCCCGTCCTGGAGCGTTTGCTGCGCGATCGCATGCCGGGCGAAGTGCTTGGCTTCGTGGGCAACGAACTGGACTCCATCAAGGATCCGGCTCTCCTCGCGGTCTGCCTGAGAGCCAAGCTGGCCCTCGGTCCACCGACGTCCGACGAGGTCAACCAGGATCTCCTCCACTACCTCCGACGGCAGCCATCCCACGCCCACGAGGTCCTGCCTCTGCTCGACGACATTCCTTTCGAAAGCCTCGACCCGGCGCTCGACGTCGCCTTCCGCTCGACCGTGGGAAATCCTACCGCCCTGGTGGCCGCCGACCAACTCCGGTTCGCCACTGCGAACATGTCCGTCGCGTTCCAAACCGAGCAGGACACCCGGGTCGCCTCCCTGATCCGGCGCTTCGGAAACAGCGAGCCCGACGCGCTAGCCCGTTGGCTTCTCCATCTCGGCCGCCTGGAAGAAGCCGGAAGGGTCATCGACTCGCTTCCTGCCGACTCCCTCGAGGCATTCGAACTTCGGCGACTGGAGCTCGAGCAGCAGAACCGTGCTGAAGACCTGCTCCAGCTCTTGGAAAACCCACCGGACGACGCGGATCTCTCCTTGGTCCTGGCCGACCGGGCATGGGTGCTCAAACGACTCCAGCGCCCCGACGAGGCGGAAAAGGTCGCCAAGGAAGCTTTGGATGCCACCGGTCGTCAGCCTCGAGCCGATGCGGAGGTCCGCCTCGCCCTTCACGCCGAATCCCGTCAGCTCGGCATTCTTGCGATGGATGCCTGGGTCGCCGCCATCCGCCAGGAGGTCGCTCCCCTGCCGCCTTCATCCCGGCTCATGACCTACCTCGACCCCCTTTCCCGAGCCGGCCGTGAAGACGATGCCTTCGCCCTCCTCGAACGCTACCGCGGCCTCGAACCCGGCAATCCGGTCGTCGAATTTTTCTACCAGTACCTCGCCTGTCTCCGAGGTGTCAGCGGCCCGGAGGACCTCCGGAAAGCCGCCGAAGGCGTTCCTGCCGGAATGAAGGATACCCTCGCGGTCCAGTGCTCCCTGGCACTCGCCGATCTCTTGCAGGGCGACTCGGACTCCGCACTCTCTCACACCGATAGCTATCAGGGGGATTGGATCCAAGCTCCGGCAGCATTCCGCGCCGTCCGAGGGCTCAGTCTTCTCCCGTCACATCCACAGCAAGGTGATAAGATCCTCATGAGCCTACCTTGGGAAAGCCTTCTCTCCTCCGAGCGAAAAGTGCTGCAAAGCCTCCAGAAGCAATTGGCGAAAACGTCACCATAAAAGTTGCGCAACCTATTCGCTGGCCCGCAAGCTGCTCTCTCTTGTGCGCGGCCATTTACGCCACGCTAACATCAGAAGTCATTCTCCATGAAAACTGAAACAAGTTACAAAGTTCACCAAATCAAAAGAATTGGGGCTGGAGCAATTTCAGCTGGTCTGATCTGTGGAACGTCATTCTCCGCAACCCTCTTGGAATGGAATACCTATGGAAATACCGGCACTGAAACAGAAGAGACAAGTGTGAGCAATACCACAGGCTTGCTGTCTTCCACGATGACCATCGGCCCAGGGGTGACCTTGACCTCGAGTTCGGATCGCTTCGGGGGCAGAAGTTTCTACGATTCCACTACTGATTCAAACCCAACGACTCTTAACGAGGCGATCGCAGATGGTGAATACATCCAATTTACTGTTACACCGCAATCAGGTTACTCGTATTCTGTAACTGATTTCTCGTTCATTTGGGACCGATCAGGCACGGGACCCGACTCTGTCGCACTTCGGTCCTCCGGTGATAATTATGCGTCTACACTTGCATCTGCTAGCAGTTTAGCGTCTGGCAACACCACAGTCTTCACGAATTTATCATTCAATCTGACTAGTCTGACCTCCGCAACCACCTTCCGACTCTACGCATACGGAGCAACTTCCTCAGCTGGCAACGCTGGTTTTGACACGTCGTCTAACTCACCAAATATCAAGCTCTTAGGATCCGTAAGCGCCATCCCCGAGCCCACAGGCATTACGTCGGGAGCTTTATTGGCGGCGGGCCTCTTTTATCGTGCACGTCCGAGGGGCATAAAGCGTTAGGGCTGAATGGAGGTCTACAAAATTGGCGCTCCGTCAGATTATCTTGAGTGATTGGGCGCGCATTTTGAGAAAGGGGTGCTTGAAATTGGTCATGCCACAGGCTCGATAGATGCGGCCTGCGATCTTGTTATTGAAGGCTTCGATGCAACCGGAGGTGAGGCAATGTTAAGCGGTGACCTTCTTGATGTCGCGCATGACCCCTTTGGCGAAGCGGATCAGTGGCGCGATCCCGAAGGCCAGCACTGTATCACCGCCGTATTCGCCCGCGGGCGTCCCGGAGGCTCGGCGAGCGGGCGTAGATCTCACGGAAGTCCTCCTTGAGGAGGTAGGCGGTCGAGAGCTTCTTGTTGAGCCGGGTGATGTCAAGCAACCGATCGTGGCCGGACTCGTCGAAGCTCCTCGTCGTTCATCATCAAGCAGGTAGCGCGAGCCCTTGATGACCTTCTTGCCCTCGCCTTTCGCGCTGCGCCACTCGCTACGGCGCACCTCGTCGATGGCGGAGTTGAGTTTCGCCATGATGATGGAAACCGTCGTGAACGATCTCAGCCTTAGGCAATTGTTCGGCAAGCACGGAGCGGTAGGCCCCGTTGCTGTCGATGCACACCGCGTGGATCGAGTTCTTCTGCTCCTTGGTGAGCGTGGCGGGGAAGCTCTCCAGGCTCTCATTCTTCTTGCCCCCAGCCATGCGGAGCAGCTCGCCGGTTCGGCCGTTGAGCACGAACGTCACATAGCCGTGCCCTTTTCGGACGGACTTCTCATCGACCAGCGAGCACCTCAAGCCCGTCGAGGTCGGGCTCGAGAAGGTCGGCCTCCAGGACATCGGTCTCGTAGCGGCGCACGGTGGATTCGCCGATCTCGAACATCGCCGCGCAGGGCAGCGAGTCTCCCGCGACGGTCACGACGCATCCGGCGAATTCATACAAAGTTATGAGGTTGAGCGATTTCACACTCCCAGCCCACAGCCATTCCCGGGTGCGTCATCTCTCTTTTCCTCAGCTAATCTGGCGGAGATCCACAAAGTTGTGGAGTTCTTACTTTTGTAAATCAACTCGCTGGCGGTAGAGGTAGCACCCTTGGAATTTAGACCCTCAATGGTCCGCAGTTAGGGGTTCGGGTTACCCTGAGCCCCCGGCAAAGAGGAAGTGTCCCATGAATCGTTAGAATGAGGTGGTGGCTGGTTGGCCTCACGCACAGCGTGAAGGCGTCGAAACCAAAACCAACCAACCACCATGAATCACGAAAGACTGAAGGAGGCGTTCCTGCAAGGCGGAGAGCGCGAG